>NZ_BAAHAZ010000001.1:0-397804 GCF_054777115.1 Nocardioides maradonensis
CTGCGATCCGCGTGTTCGCCTCCCCGTCGGCAGCCAGCAAAACGATCCGCGCACGCTTCGCCGCACGAGCGCCGACCCTGTCCGAACGGGTCCAGCGTTCGAGCTCCTCCCGATCGCCATCACGAAGCACGAGAGCAGGGGCAGGACGGTTGGCCATGCCCCATGATTTCAGAACACTAACCATCTAGTTATTTACGACACGCGGCACTAGTGGCGTGTTGTTGGGACCGTAGATGAACTGATCCGTGCCGTCGGCTAGGAGAAGGGGTAGTGGTCCGTTGATGTCCCAGGTTTGCTGGTAGGTCGTGGCTCCGGTGTGGCCAGTGGTCTGATCCGGGGTGACGGTCTCGCGCAGCCCGTCACCGTTGTACGTGTAGCTGGTTGCGGGGTAGGCGGGCTCGAACCAGCCTTCGACGTCAAGGGTGAGGTTCGTGGGACTTGTCAGCGCCTTGAGATCGATGTTGCCGTTATCGCCGATCTCTACCTGTATCGAGGTAGAGGTTGTGACGCCGGCTTGGTAGGACATGTTCCGGCCGAGATTGGACGACCACGAGTTGTCAGGCCAGGCTTCCAGGCCGCCGTCTCCATCGGGTGTCCAGGCTGTCGCGTTCATGACGGCGGCAATGGCGTCGTGCGGGATCGCGGCGTGACCGTCGATCCCGACGGTGACCGCGGTGGACGTCCCGATCTTGGGGCACGGGCTGGGCGTGCAGGTGCCTGTGCCGTTGCGGGTGTCGAGGACGCGTTGGTTACCGTCCGAAGCAGGGTCATAGGGCACGAAGATGCTGCCGTCGCCGCTCGCTGTCATGTACACGCCCGCAATGTCGATGGCGTAGTCGGAGGCGACGTTGCTGTAGAGACTGATCGAGCCGTTGGTCGGCAGTTTGGTGACGATGAGCGTCGAGCTGTTGACGCCTGATGCGAACGAGAGCGTTCTGGGCGCCGGTCGCGCTTCTCCAGAGGGCCAGGTGATGGCGTATCCGGTGCCGCCGGGGTTGAAGGCGGTCAAGGTGTAGGCGACGGCGGTCACCGACCCGTTGCTGGGGATGCCGCCCTTGCCTGCGAATTGGATCGTTGTGGTGGCGCCGCCCGCTAGCCGTGCGCACGGGCTCGGGGTGCAGGCTCCGGTGCCGTTGCGGGTGTCGAGGATGCGACTGGCGTTGAGGGGTGTGAACGTGGAGGCTGCTTGGCCGGTGGAGTACCAGCCGCTGACCTCGACGGTGAAGTCGGTGGCTTGGTAGGAGTAGAGAGTGATCTTGCCGTCGCTGCTGACACCGCTGATCACCGTGTTGGTCTGCGCCTGGTTCGTCGTGTAGCTCATCGAACGGCCGTTTGGTGTCGGCGCGCCGGCAGCGTTGACGAGAATGTAGCCGGTTCCGGCTTCATTGAGAGCGGTGATGTCGAGCGCGACGGCCGTGACGCCGCTGCTGGGAATGCCGGCCTTGCCACCGACCTGGATAGTCACGCTTGACCCGGCCCCCAGCCGTGCGCAGGGGCTCGGTGTGCAGGTCCCAGTGCCGGTCGTGGTGTTGACGATCCGGGTGATGGTGAGCGGGTGGTAGGTCGATTCGCTCGGGTTGCTGTTCGGTGCGTCGACCGAGGAGAGGTGGTGCGCCTGGTTGTAGTAGTACTGCTCCGTCCCCGCCGTGGGCGCGGGACCACTGAGTCGCTCGCCGTTGTAGCTGTAAGACGCGTTGGTTGTCGCGCCGCCAGCGTCGGTGTAGGTCGTGACTTGATCGGCATCGTTGTAGGTGGCTGTCGCGCCGGTGGCGAGTCGCGTCAGGTCGTCCGCGGCGTTGTATGTGTAGTTGCTGCCATTGCGGGACGCCAGTTGGTTAAGCGGGTTGTACGTGTAGACCTGGCTGGGCTGCCCCATGCCGGTGGACGTTTCTTGGGTGAGTTGACCACTGGGGTCGCGGATGTAGTTGAACGATGCGAACGAGCCGGCCGAGCCTGGCCCGGTGTCGGTGATGCTGCTGATGTTGCCGTTGGCGTCATAGCCGGTAGCGGTGGTTACGCCGTTGGGCAGCGTCGATGCAGTGATGTTTCCGGCTGGGTCGTAGGTGTAGGTCGTGGTGTGTCCGTAGGGGTCAGCGACGGATGTCATCCTTCCGGCTGCGTCGTAGCCGCGGGTCACGTTTCCGGCTGCGAGGTATCCCTGGTTCAGGACCCTGTTGTCGAGGTCGTAGCTGTAGGAGACCGTCTTGCCGGCGCCGTTGGTGACCGAGGTGACGCGCCCGAGGTTGTCGTAGCTGTAAGTGGTGGTGCCGGTTGGGTCGGTCATCGTCGCGCGGGTGCCGTCGGGGTTGTAGCTGTAGGTGACGTTGGGCGGGTTGTACCCCGAATACTGGACCGAGGTCAGCTCGTCGTCCTTGTCGTACCCGTAGGTGGTTGTGATGGTCGTTGCAGCGGTTTCTAGCGTGCGGTTTCCGGCTCCGTCGTAGGTGTCGGTCGTGACCTTGCCTAGGGGGTTCGTCGTCGAGGTCTGCCGGTTGAGTGCGTCGTAGGCGTACGTCGTGGTCTTGCCGGCTCCGTTGGTACGAGACGTGCGGTTGCCCGCCAGGTCGTAGCCGTAGCTCACTGTGGTGCCGTCGGCGCGAGTGATGGTGGTGGGCTGGTCGTCGGCGTTGTAGGCCGTTTGAGTGGTGTTGCCGTCAGGATCCGTTGTTGCGGTCATGTTCCCGTTGGCGTCATAGGTGTGGGTGGTCACCCCGCCCGCAGGACTGGTCTGCTTGGTCAGCTCGCCGGCTGCATCGACCTCCAGGAGCGTGGTCTTGCCGCGGGCGTCGGTCATCGAGGTGGATCGGCCGATTTGGTCATAGGCCGCGGTAGTGACGTTGCCGAGTGGGTCGGTGACGGTCGTGCGATCGCCTGCCGAGTCGTAGCCGTAGTTCCATGCGTATCCGGTCGGGTCGATCAGGGTCGTGACGTCACCTGGGTGCGCCGCGTTGGCGTGCTGGAATCGGGTGGCCTGCGTGGTGGTCGAGTTGAGGGCACGGGCGGTCGCGAGCAGGTTGCCCTGGGCGTCGTAGGTGTAGGTGGTGGAGTGGAGGGACGGGTCAGTGGTGCTGGTGAGCTCACCGAAGCTGTTGTAGCTGTTGGTGGTTTGGCGTCCCAGTGGATCAGTGATGTTGGTGAGGTCGCCGGCGCTGTCGTAGGAGTACTGCGTGGTGTGGTTGTTCGCGTCGGTGCGTGAAGCCACTTGGAGAGTTATCGGGTCGTATGTGAAGGCTGTGGTGGCAGCGTCGCTGGTACCTACGCCGCGTGTCATCGACTGGAGCAGGAAGTGCTGGTAGGTCTCTTGGGTGACCTTTCCACGGGGGTCGGTGATGGTGGTGGTGCTGCCCGCGGTGGTGCTCGGATCGCCTGTGTAGGCAAGCGTGGTGGTGCGTCCCATGGCGTCTTGCTGGGTCGTCACCCGTCCCTGGGTGTCGTAGGTGTTGGTGACGGTGCCGCCGCGTGGGTCGGTCATCGTCAGCATCTGGTGCGCGCTGTCGTAGGTGAAGGACCAGGTCCCGCCGCGCACGTCGGTGACGCTGTGCAGGTTGCCGGCGGCGTCGTAGCTGTAGCCGACCGTGCGGCCTAAGGGGTCGCTCAGGGCAGTGATGTGGCCGGCCGAATCAGTGGTGATGGTGACGGTGCGGCCTGCCGAGTCGGTAACACCGGAGAGGTGTCCGGAGGAGTCGTGAGAGACGGTGGTCTTTTCGCCGTTCCGGTCATCGATCTCGGTCAGCACCCCGGCGGCGGTGAAGTCGTGCTTGATGCCGCCGCGGAGATCGGTGAGCGTGTAGGTGCCGTCGGAGTTCTGCGTCAGTGTGGCCTGGATGTTGGGGGCCGCGATGAAGCCGGGATTCGACCACTGGAAGTCGATGGTCGAGCCGTTCTCCTGATGGACGGTGGCATCGCCATTGGAATCGAACGTGAGAGCCATTGAGTAAGGCGACGACCAGCCATAGCCGAACGCTGAATCGGTGCCGGCGAGCATCGAGCTGTACGTGCGCTCGAAGTCGATCGCGACACCACGGCCGGGAATCGTCAGGTCAGTGAAGGTGTGCCAGAAGTCGCCGGTCGCGCAGTTGATCGGCTTTGCGGTCGAGCAATTCTGTGCGCCTGAGCGGGGGTTGGGTGCTCCTCCTGCTTGGGGTGCAGACAGGGTCTGGCCAATGACGCTGCCCGACTGCAGAGCTTCCTCGAGACTGAAGTAGGTGGATGCGCCGGCGGCCAGGCCGGAAGGGAAGTCCACCTCGCCGCTTCTCTGGTCGGTTGAAATGTGGGAGAACGCCGTGTTCGGGCCCTCGTAGCCGGTGGGGTGAGGCCAAGTGCAGGAGAGATAGGGAGGATCGCACAGGCCATCGCCATCGAACCCGAAGAGGGTGGAGTTTCCGGCCAACACCAGCGCGTTCGACGTGTACGAAGACTGGTTGAGCACGCCGATCAACGTGTCGTCAGCCCCGTCATAAGTCCCTTGATTCGGGTCGCTGTAGACCACGATGCTGGTGTCGGTGAGAACGATCAAGATTCCGCAACTGGTGTCATTGCCAACGGCGGGGCACTCGGTGAACGGGGCGGTTGGTGCAGTCATCGGCGCTGCTCCGGCGAGCCGCGGGGTCAACCGCGTCGTGGTCCGACCAGTGCCGCGTGTTGACGCGGTCACTCGTCGCGTTCGCTTCCCGCCTTGGAACCGAGCCTGAGCAGTCATCACCGTCGTCGGGTGGCGACGCTTCTTGAGGTCGATGCTGTGTGCGTGCCGTTCGCGGCGGACCTGCCGGCTCACCCACTGCGGCGATTCGGCCAGCGTCTTCGGTCGCCAGGCGCGGTGACGTCGCGGTGACGGGCGGTGGCGGGATCCGATGGATGGCCTTGCGTGGTTCGCATAGGACGGTGCGGCGATGTTCGCCGCGCCGAATACCACCGTCACTGAAACGACGATGCCGAGAATCCGAGAACTGCGCACTGGCGCCCCTGAAGGGAAGGTGGCTCGTGCTTCGCGAGCCGTGCCGGCACACGTTAGGCACAGCAGTCCGTAGAAATCTCGGTTTTCCCGAACAACGTGCTACCGGCCAGGAGAGCGGGCGCAAACAGCAGGGCGAGCCAGTGCCCTGATCTGCACGCCCGCGAAGCGCTGGTTCGCATTCCATCGGGACGACGTCATCCTCGGTCGGCCGGCAGGACGCGTGACTTCTCAAGAACCAGCGCGTTCCCTGGCGAGGGATTCGTAGTCACGCCATGACTGTCGGATTCGTCCTGCGCCGTTTCAGGACCGCCCAAGGCGGCATCCGATCCAGATTGGCGGCTCGGATCGCCTGCCGCAGTCCGCAGATGGTCCGCAAGAAGGTCGATCCGGGTCGGCTGGATTCGATCGCGCCCAACGCACTGGCCAGCACGTTTTCCCACGTCAAGAGCGGCCATGGCTCCTAGTCGACGATGCCCGCGAACAATCGGTAAGGGGCGGAATCGTTCCGCTTCAACGTCTGAGATCGGCCTCCGGGTCCTCGCGGGCGAGGCGGGTCGAGAGCTCGGTGCGGGACCGCGTGCCGAGCTTGGCGTACGCCGAGGACAGGTGGCTGGCCACCGTCCGGACGCTGATGACCAGCTCGTCGGCGATCTCCTGGTTGGTCAGGCCGCGGACGGCCAGCCGGGCGACCTGTGACTCCGAGGGGGTCAGCGCGCGGGGCTGAGCGGTGCGGCCGCCGAGGCGGGCGATCTCCGCGGCGGCGCGCTGCGCCCAGCCGGTGGCGCCGAGCCGGGTGAAGGTGTCGGCGGCCTCGGTCAGGGCAGCGCGGGCGTCGCGCACCCGTCGCGCCCGACGGAGGACCACGCCGTGGTGGTAGCTGGTGAGCGCCCGCTCGAACGGCCAGCCGTGAGCCTCGTGCAGGGCGAGCGCCGCCTCGAAGCGGGCGGGGTCCTCGTCGAGGCGACCGCGGGCGCGGTGGCCGAGCGCGGAGGCGAGCGAGTGGCCGGTCGTGTCGCCGAGCCGGAGCAGTCGCTCGGCCTCCTCGGCAGCCTCGTCGGTCCGACCGGCGTCGATGAGCACGTCGGCCCGGAGCCAGCGCAGCAGCGGCGTGATCGGCTCGACGATCCCGAGCGGACCCAGCTCGCGCTCCGCCTCCTCGTACGACGAGACGGCGTCGTCGAGGTCACCGTCCACCCAGGCCAGGTAGCCACGGATCACCGCCGCCTGGGGTGCTGAGAACAGGAACGCCCCGTAGCCGTCGAGCCGCGCCGCGGCGTCGAGGGCGCGGGCCGCGTCACCGGCCAGCGCGGCGTGGACACCCACCGCGGTCAGCGCCGAGATCAACGCCGGGGGGCCGCCCAGCCGCTCGGCGGCGAGCAGGCTGGACCGGGCGTTCACCCCGGCGCGGGCCCAGTCGCCGGCGAGCAGCTCCGCCACGGACACCCGGCTCGCGATCCAGGCGATGCCGAGGTCGTCGCCCTGCTCCTCGGCCCGCAGCCGGGCGCTCTCGAAGACGTTCGCGGCGGACCGCGCGTCGGTCGTGGTCAGGATCGCGAACCAGAGCATGACCGCGGGGTCGTCGTGGGAGGGCAGGTCCGGGTGCAGCCGTCGCCTCTGCCGCACCTGGTCGAGAGGGTCGGCGGGTAGCGGCCGCCCGAGCACGTGGCTGTACGTCGTGCGGATCGCCAGCGCCATCGCGGCCGCCGGCGTGTCGGTCGCGGAGATGCGGTGGAGGTCGTCGCCGTACTCCTCGAGCGCGTCGCGCATGCGTCCCTGCCAGCCGAGCATCGTGGCGATGCGGCGGGTGAGCTCGTCACGGAGCTCCGCCCGCTCGGTGGTCGCGCGGGCGAGCCGCAGCCCCTCGATGGCCGCGTCGAGGTCGCCGCGGAGGAAGTGGAACATGGCCCGTCGCCACTGGAGGTCGGCGACGTCCTCGCGCTCCGACGCGAGGGTGAGAGCAGCCTCGAGGTGCTCGAGCGCGGTCGGGACCGACCCGGCGGCGACGTGGTGGTACGCCGTGTCGACGTGCCGCCGACGCAGGTCGTCGGTGTCTGTCGGCGGGGTCAGCCGGAGCGCGGCCTCGCCCAGGCGGGCCGCCACATCGGGCGCCGCGCGCTGCCGCGCGAGCGCCGCGCCGGCCTCGACCAGCCCGGCGACCTCGGCGTCCGGCCGGCGCACCGCCTCGGCGAGGTGGGCAGCGCGCTGCTCCGGGTCCTCGGCGAGGTCGGCGAGCCGGCGGTGAGCGGCGCGCAGCAGCGACGGCGGCGCGGCACCCGCGACGGCCAGGCGCAGCAGCGGGTGGGTGAACGCGAGGACGCCACCCTGCTCGCTGACCAGACCGGCGTCGATGCCGAGGTCCACCGCGGCGTCGACGTCCTCGTCCGCCTGGCCGGTCGCCGCGCCGAGCAGGGCCCGGTCCGTCCGCGTCGTCAGGGCCATCGTCGCCAGCACCGCGGTCGCCTCGGCCGGGAGCGTGCGCACGCGTCGCCCGATCAGGTCGGACAGGGAGGTCGGCACGCCCATCGGTACGCCGGGGGCCGACTGCCGCAGGGACCGGGCCAGCTCGAGGGCGAACAACGGGTTGCCGCCGGAGGCCTCGTGGACGCGCTGCAGCTCACCGCGGGACAGCGGTCGCCCGTCGTCGCAGGCGGCCAGCAGCGCCACCTGGTCCAGGTCGAGGGCGGACAGCCGGAGCGTCGTACCGCCGCGCCCGCCGGGCATCGAGCGCAGCGCCCCGGCGAGATCGACCGGCGCGAGGGACGGCTCGTCGCGGGCGGCGAGGACAACCGCGACGCGCATCCCACCCAGCCGCGGCAGCGCGAACGCGAGCACTCGGGCCGTCTCCGTGTCCAGCCAGTGCACGTCGTCGACGAGCACCAGCACGGGACGGGACCGCGCCAGCAGGCCGAGTGCGGTCAGGAAGGCGCGGGCGACGGCGTGCGGGTCGGTGTCCGCCTCCGGAGCACGGCGACGCAGGACCGCCACCTCGAGGGAGTCGCGCAACGGGTCCGGCAGCTCCGGGCCGACCTCGTCGAGCGCCTGTCCCAGCAGATCGGCCAGGGCGGCGTACGAGCGCACGCCGGGGAGGTCGACGCCGGCGCCGCGCAGCACCAGGAAGCCCCGAGCGGCGGCGAGTCGCGCGACCTCCTCGAGCAGCGCCGTCTTGCCCATGCCGGCGTCGGCACGCACCTGGATCGCGACCGCGCCGTCGCCCACCGAGCCGAGCACGTCGGCGACCGCCGCGAGCTCCGCGGCCCGGCCGAGCAGATCCGCCACGTGCACCTCCGCCGACCGGCGACGCCTCCGTGGCACATCGTGGACCGGGGCGGGGCAAAGATCAATGATTCGACGGATGCTCGGAACGGCGACGGTTCCTAGGTTCGAGGGCATGGACGTCGACCTCTACAGCGACCCGAGCTGCCCCTGGTGCTGGACCGCCTCGCAGTGGCTGTACGCCGCCGCGGCGGACCGCGACCTCACCGTGCACCTGCGCCTCTTCAGCGTCGCCCTGCTCGACAAGCCCGCCCCGCCTCCGGTCGTGCTCGCCAGGTCGTGGGCCCTGCGCGCGATGCGCGTCGCCACGGCCCTCGACAGCGGCCCGGCAGCAGCGTTCCTCGGCGAGTTCTCCCGGCTCCTGTTCTCCGGGGAGGCGGGCGCGGACGGGCCGGACCTCGGCGCGGCCCTCCTGCGCGCCGGTATGCCGCGGGCACTGGCTGACCGGGCCGACGAGGCGTGGCGCGACGAGCAGATCGAGGCCTCCATGCGGGCCGCCGCGGAGCGCCGCGGGCTTCCCCTGGACCGCACCACGACCGTCCCGATCGTGGTGCTGCACACCGACGCCGGGCCGGTTGCGATCGACGGTCCGCTGCTCGACCCCGCACCTGCGCGGGCGCGGGCGGCGGCGTTCTGGGACGCCTTCCTGCTCCTCGCCCAGGAGCCGGGGATGTACGGCGTGACGCGGCCGCGCCGCGGTCCGCACAGCACCGTGGCGGCGCTGACCGGCGCCGCCCTGACCGAAGGACGGATGTCATGAACCCACTCGCCAGGAGCTCGACACGCGTCGTGGCGTGCGCGGTGCTCGCGACGGCGGCACTCATCCTCGCACCGGCGACGCACGCCACGACCCACCCCCGCTTCACCCCGCTCCAGCCGACAGCGGCGACCGCGCCGTGCGGTGCCGTCGCCCTGCCGGTGCCGGCGGGCTGGCAGGGCGGTGTCGTCGACATCGACGATGCCGGTGTCCTGGTCGGCTCGGTCCTCGATCCCGACAACGTGCTGCACGCGACCTACTGGACGCCCAGCAGCTCGGCACCGAGCGGGTTCGTCCGGCACACCCCGAACCTGCCGGCAGCCGGCGAGCTGCTCGACGTCAACAGCTCCGGCGTCGCGGTCGGGTTCGACGAGGACAACGGGCAGGGCTTCGTCCTCGACACGACCACCGGGGCGTTCCGCTACCTCCCGGACCTGGCCGGCGGCCGGTCCGACCGCCCGCGACGGATCAACCGCTCCGGTGTGATCGCGGGGGCCGCCGCGGACCAGAACGGCACCTGGCTCGCGACGACCTGGGCTCCGCCGTACGACAAGGCGCACGCCGTCGGCGTACCGGGGGAGCAGCAGCTGACGACCTGGACCGACCCGGACGGGAACGTGTTCACCTGGATCGCGGGCAGCGAGGCCGACGGGATCAACAATGCCGGGACCACCGCGGTGTTTGCCGCGCTCCCGGACCCGCACGTGATGCGGGCCCAGGGCCACAGCCCGTTCTCGGCGGACCCAGGCAGCGACCAGCCCGTCGACGTCTCGACCGTGCAGGTCGTGCCGATGACGAAGACCGCCTCCGGTCGCGTACAGATCCTGCAGACCACCGGCGACATGGCCTACTCCTTCGCGCTGAACGACACCGGCACGGTTGTCGGCGACGACATCACCGATCTCGACAGCTTCGACACACGACCCGTGTACTGGGTGGGGAGCGCGGAGCACGACCTCGGCGAGCCGGCCGACGCGCAGGGCGGGCGCGCCCTCAACATCGACCGCAGCTGGATCACTGGGTTCCTCTACTACGGCGACGGGACGACGCGGGGCTACGTCTGGACCGGTGGTGGTCTGCTGCAGGCGGTGCCGGACCTCCCGGGCTTCCCCGGCGGCACCATGACCCACGGCGTCGACCAGACGCAGCACGAGGTCGCCGGCCTGGCCTTCGCAGCGGACGGCAGCCACGTGCCCGTGGTGTGGCGCTGCTCCGCCGGCTTCTCGACGGCCGGCTGACGCCGGTCGACCACCGGTGGACCACGTCGCGAGCGCCCGGACCCCGGTGGGGTGGGTCCGGGCGCTCGCGTCGGTGGCGCAAGACGTCCGGCGTGAACGCCGTACGCCGGAGAACGACCCACGAATGTGGGGCTTGCCAAGCCAAGTTTCGAGGTCCGGAGTGCGATGTTGTCCGGCCGCTCCCTCCGACACCTACTCCAAGGCGGCGCTCGACGCGGACGGCGTGAGCTACGGGTTCTGGGACCTCAAGACCGACCCGGCCATCCCGTCGTCGTACCTCAACGCGCACTCGACCGTCGTGTGGTTCACCGGCAACGCCTACCCGGGCCCGATCACGCCGTACGAGAGCGAGCTGACGTCCTTCCTCGACGGCGGCGGCAGGCTGTTCCTGTCCGGGCAGGACCTGCTCGACCAGGCGGCCGGTACGACGGACTTCGTCCACGACTACCTGCACGTCGACTGGAACGGCACCGAGGCGCAGAACGACAAGGCCACGGCCGACGTCAACGGCGTCGCGGGCAACCCGGTGACCGACGGCATCGGTGCCGTGCCGCTCGACCACACCGTCCTGAACGCCGCGTTCGAGGACGAGGTCACGCCGATCGCTCCGGCCACGGCGGCGTTCACCGACGACGCCACGCAGGCTGACGCGCTCAGCGTCGCGGACGGGTCCTACAAGGTCGTGTTCCTGGCGTTCCCGTTCGAGGCCTACGGCAGCGCGGCGCAGCGGGCCGACCTGATGAGCCGGGCGCTCACCTGGTTCGGGTCCTGAGCGCGGCCCGAGGTCGCCGGGACGTCATACGGTGAGAGCCCTGGGGCGCTCTCACCGTATGACGTCCCCCGGGAAGCCCAGGCACGGCAGCACCTCGACGGTCATCATCCCGGCCTGCACGCACGGGTCGGCGGCCATCGTGCGTTCGGCTTCGTCCGGCTCGAGCGTCATGACGGCCACCCCGGCGAGGGTGTCGGAGAGGACCGGGCACAGGACGGCGATCGTGCCGTCCGCGCGCAGGCCGACCATGCGGCGCTGGTGCTCGAGCTCGATCGCGTCGGCGCCGTCCTGGTGGCGGCCGGGTGCCCAGCGGAGCTGGACCAGGCTGTAGGGCCGCGCGGTCGCGGCGAGCTCGTGGATCTGGTCGTCGGAGATGGGGGTGTGCATGGCGCTCACCTACCCGCTTCGGCCGCGTTGACGCGCTCGGCCCGCTCCGCCCGCTGCCGGACCAGCTCCTCGACGGCGCTGGGGAGCGTGGTCTCGAAGTCGATGAGCTTGGCCCAGGTCGGAGTGATGACGATGCGGACCATGCCGTCGTACAGCGAGCGGACCTCGGCCTCCCACTCCACGCGCTGCTCCGGGGTCATCGTGTAGGTGCCGTTCATCTCCAGGAACTCCGCGGGGATGCCGTCGACGTCGTCGAGCTCGACCGTCCCGCGGATGAGGAGGATCTGCGGCGGGTGCACCTCGGTGTCGATGGTCAGCGCGACGTGCGGGTTGCAGCGAAGGGCCGGCAGCTTGGGCGCGTTCCTCGTCGTGCAGACGACGAGCTGGGTGCCGTTCCAGGCGAAGGCGATGGGGATGGTGCGCGGCGTGCCGTCGGTGGCGACGTACGCCATGCGCAGGATGTCGCGGGTCAGCAGCTCCCGGCTGAGCGGGCGGTCCAGGACCTCGGTGATCTCGTGCGGTGCCATGGTCGTCTCCTCGGGTGGTCGGGGCCCGTCCGGCCCCTCGTACCCCTGGGACGGAGCCGGCGCGGCGTTCTCGACATCCCTCGTCCGACGTCCGTCAGCGCAGCAGGGAACGGCTCGCCATCACGCGCCGGATCTCCACGGAGATGGCCACGCGGGTCGGGTTCTGGCGCGGCGGCTTGTAGCGCACGGCGTACCTCGCGACGGCGTCGGCGACCGTCGCGGGGTCGTCGTGGACCGTCGCCACGCCGTCGAGGCTGATCCAGCGCGCGCCCTGGACCTGTGAGACCGCGGCGACGGGGGAGCGGTGCAGGTTGGCGGCCTTCGCCGAGCCGCCGTCGGTGATGACCCAGGCGGTGCGGGTGGCGAGGTCGACGGTGAAGCCCACGGGCGCGAGGTGGATCGTGCCGTCGGCGCGGGTGCTCGCGAGGGTGCCGATGACGCGCTCGGCGAGGAACGCGAGGCCGTCGTCACCGAGTCGGTCGAGGGGAGAGGTGGCCATGTCAGCGGGCCTCGAGGATGCTCTTGAGCCGGCGCAGGTCCTTGGTCGTCGCCGAGCGCATCGCGCGGCTCATCACGGGTGCGGCCAGGGCGCCGAACCCGCTCGGCGAGCCGGTGTTGCGCAGCGTCATCCGGGTGCCGTCGCCGTCCGGGCTCCAGGTGTAGGTGGTGCGCATCGGGAACGGTCCGTCGGCCGTCTCCATCACCATCCGCTCGCCCGGCACGAGCTCGACCACCTCGTAGGTGTAGGCGATCCGGCGGCCCAGGAAGTGCGCCACGAAGTCCATCCGTGAGCCGAGCGTGACCGGACCGGGCGTGTGCAGCTCGACGCTGCGGATGTTGACGTACCACTCGGGCGCGTTCACCGGGTCGGCGGCGTACGTCGCGACGACAGCGGGAGGGCGATCGATGACGGTGGAGACCTCGACGTCGACGTTCACGGCACCGATGGTCCCACGCGACGTCGCGCGTCCGCGGTCAGCGGGCCTGCGGCAGCCCGGCGCCGTTTCGCTGGAACTCCACGAGCAGCGCGTTCTCGTGCTCGATGCGCCGGGGCAGCTGCTCGAGGTCGCGGAACATCTCCTTCAGCGTGCGTACGCCGGCGGGCGACTGCCGCGTGATCGCGCCGGCCAGCTTCAGCGCGGTCTCCTCGGCGAGGTCGGCGGGGACGCTGCGGTGGGCGAGGCCCATCGCGAGGGCCTCCTCGGCACCGACCGGACGACCCGTGTAGATCAGCTCCTTGGCCTGTGACATCCCGATCAGGGTGGTCAGCCGGGCCGGACCGACGGGCACGCCGAGCCGCGCCCCGGCCCAGGCCAGCTTGAGGTTGTCACCGGCGACCCGCAGGTCGCAGCCCGCCACGATCTCGGCGCCCGCCCCCACGCAGTTGCCCACACAGACGGCGATGGTCGGCACCGGTACCTGCTCGACGCGCAGGTACAGCTCGGCGAAGGCCTCCATCCGCTCCACGCCGCCCTCGGGCGTGAGCTCCTCGCCGACGTCGGCGCCCGCGCAGAACGCGGTGGTGGAGGTCGTCGACAGCACGACCGCGCGCACGTCGGGGTCGGCGGCCAGGTTCGCGAGGGCGTCGTTGAGCAGCCGGATCGTCGCGGTGTCCAGTGCGTTTCGCTTGTCGGGGCGGTCGATGCGGAGGATGTCGACGCCGTCGTCACGGCGCTCGCGCAGCAGGCTCATGGCCCCTGAGTATGGCGACCGCTCGCGAGCCAGGCGGCGGTGGCGTCCCACAACCGGGCCGCGGCGGTGGCGTCCTGCGCATCGGCGGACGGCTCCGCCGGCGCTCCGTTGCGGTAGTAGCCGGGGGCCAGGTCGGGAGCGGTCGCGCAGAGCACCGTCGTCCGGGCACCGTCCTCGGGGCTCATCAGGGCCCGGCGTTCCAGCGGAGCGGCCAGCCTGCGCAGCGCACCCAGCACCGGGCTCGTCTCCAGCCCGCGGTCGGCGATGCGCGTGTAGACCTCGCCGGGGTGCACGGCGTACGTCGCGATCCGGGGGTGCCGGCGGCCGAGCTCGGTGGCGTGGTGGACGAGCGCGAGCTTGGAGGTGCCGTACGCCGCCCACGAGTCGTACGGCTGCACGCCGGCGAGCAGCGCGGCGTTGCTCCCGCGCCGGTGCAGCTTCGAGACGATGTCCACGACCCGCGGCGCGGGGGAGGCGTCGAGCAGCGGCAGCAGCAGCGAGGTCAGGTGCCAGGTGCCGAGGTAGTTGACCCGCCAGTGGATCTCCTCGCCGTCGACCAGCTGCGGCTCCTTCCAGCGCGAGCGCAGGTCCAGGTGGATCCCGGCGTTGTTGACCAGGACGTCGAGAGTGCCGCGCTCGTCGGCGTACCACTGCGCGAAGGCCTCGACGGACGCGCGCGAGGCGAGGTCGAGGTTGTGCCCGACGACGCCGTGCCCGATGCGCGCGGCGGCAGCGGCCGCGTCGGTCCGCGTGGTGACGGTGACTTCGGCGCCCTGCTCGGCCAGCAACCGCGCCGTGGCCTCGCCGAGCGAGCGCTCACCCGCGCCGGTGACGAGGACGCGTGTCATCCGCCGGCCTTGATGGCGGCGAAGAAGGCATCCATCTCCGGCGAGATCCGCGCGAGCTCGACGTACGGCGCCCCGAACGCCGACCCGTCGAGGTAGGCGAACTCCATCGGCCCGGCCATGGCGCCGGACATCAGCACCTCGATGCCCTCGGCCTCGGCCGCGGCGACCGCCTCGGGGAGGTCGGGCACGCGGAAGCAGACGTGGTGCAGGCCCGGGCCGTGCGTGGCCAGGAACTCCGACCACACGCTCTCGCCGGACACCGGGCGGATCAGCTCCAGCTGCAGGTCGCCGCTGTAGGCCATCGAGATGTCGGCGACCGCGTCGCAGGGTCGGCCGCGGAAGGTGCAGCTGTCCGGGTCGAACCGGACACCCGGGATCCGCGTCCACGCACCGGCGCCGAGCTGGCCGGACAGCAGCTGCTCCGTCGCGTCGAGGTCGTCGGTGACCCAGCTGACCTGGGTGAGGGGTCCGTTCGTGATCGGCATGGTAGAACGTGTTCTATCACGATCTCCGCAGGCGTGGGAGGACGGCCGGAGTGGTGCGGGCGTAGTCGGCGTACGCCGGGAGCTCGCGGCGCAGGTCGCGCTCCTCGAGCCGGATGCCGACCGCGATGTACCCGCTCGCCGCGGCCGCGAACAGCAGGTGGCCCCAGGTCATCGTCGGCGTCGCCCAGAACGCGATCAGCAACCCCAGCATGAGCGGGTGTCGGACCACCACGTAGAGCCAGCGCACCTGGAACCGGCTCGGCCGGTCGCGTCCCGCGGCCTGGCGGAGACCGACCAGCGCGAGGTGGTCGATCATGAACGTCGAGGCGATCGCGACGATCCAGCCGCCGACGTAGGCCGCCCGGACGGGGCCGCGCCACGGGCCGTCGAGGCGCCAGACGTCACCGGCGATCGGCTGCCAGAGCCCGAGCGTGAGGAGGAGCAGCACGTCGGCACCCAGCACGTACGTCGACCTCTCGGCCGCCGGGGGCACGCAGCGGGTCAGCAGCCGCTTCGCCGCCGGGCGGGCCATCACCGAGTGGTGGACCGCGAAGGCGCCGAGCAGGGCCAGGTCGACCAGTGCTGCGTCGGCTGCGCCGAGGTGGGCCGGGCCGTCGACGGTGGTCAGCAGGCGCAGGTCGGCCAGGAACACGACGGACCAGGCGACGGCGAGCAGGAAGCCGGCGTCCGCGACCGTGGCGAAGGCGAGCAGGAGGGTTCGTCTCACCCGGCCAGCGTGCCGGCTGCGCCCGGGCCACACATCGGGCGAACGACCTATCTCCTCTAGGGTGCGGCCATGGCCCAGCTGCGCGTGACCGGAGTCGTACCCGCATCGGCGGACGAGGCCTGGGCGGCCGTGTCCGACCTGAGCCGCTTCGACGACTGGCTCAGCCTGCACGACGGGTGGCGCGGCGAGCTGCCCGAGGAGCTCGCCGCCGGCCAGCGGATCGAGAGCGTGATCAAGGCCAAGGGCATCCGCAACCGCATCGCCTGGGTGATCGAGGACTTCTCCCCGCCGCGCCACGTCGCGCTCGTGGGCGAGGGTGTGGGCGGGACCGCGGTGACGCTCACCTTCGACCTCACCGACGTCGCCGACGGTACGGCGGTCGCGATGGTCGCCGACTTCAAGCACCCGCTCCTCAAGGGGCCGATGGGTGCGGTCGCCGCCCGCACGATCAAGAGCGACCTCGAGGCGTCGATGAAGCGCCTCGTCGCGATCGCCACCGCATGACCGGTCCGGACGTGCGGGTCGTCGACCTGAGGGTCGCCGATGCGCCAGAAGCCTGGCGGGACGCGGGATTCGCGGTCGACGGAGACATCTGCCAGGTCGGCTCGGTGAGGCTTCGGTTCGTCGGCCGCGAGGCCGGGCGGGGCGTCGTTGGCTGGGGCCTGAGCGGTGTCGCGGTGGCTGACGTCGACGGGGTGGCCACGTTCGCTGCTGGTTTCGATACGCCCTCCGCTCGTTCCTCGCTGCGGGCTACTCAACCAGCGACGGGGGTGACCGGGATCGATCACCTGGTGCTGATGACGCCCGACCTCGACCGGACGCTCGACGCGCTGGCCGGCATCGGCCTGGAGCCCCGCCGGCACCGCGACGGCGAGCTGGGCGGCGGCGCCGTACGCCAGGTCTTCTACCGTCTCGGCGAGGTCATCCTCGAGGTCGTGGGCGACCCCGCCGCGCACGGCGAGGGGCCGGCGTCGATCTGGGGGATCACCTTCACCGTCGCGAACATCGACGCCACGGCCGCGCTCCTCGGCGACGGGGTCGGCCGGGTCAAGGACGCCGTCCAGCCCGGCCGCCGGATCACCACCCTGCGCGGGCGCGACCTCGGCATCAGCACTGCGGTCGCCTTCATCTCGGAGCGCGCATGAGCACACCGGTCGTCATCCACACCGACGGCGGCTGCACCCCGAACCCCGGCCCGGGCGGCTGGGGCGCGGTGCTGCGCTTCGGCGACCACGTCAAGGAGCTGTACGGCGGATCGAGCGAGTCGACCACCAACAACCGGATGGAGCTGACGGCACCCATCGAGGCGCTCGAGCTGCTGACCCGGCCGTGCGTGGTGCAGATCCACACCGACTCGACGTACGTGCGCAACGGGATCACCCAGTGGGTCGCCGGGTGGAAGCGCAACGGGTGGAGGACCTCGGCGAAGCAGCCGGTCAAGAACGAGGACCTCTGGCGGCGCCTGGACGCCGCCTGCGCGCGGCACGAGGTCGAGTGGTTCTGGGTGAAGGGTCACGCGGGCGTCGCCGACAACGAGCTCGCCGACCAGCTGGCCACCCGCGGGATGGCCGAGGCCATGGGGCGCTAGACGGCGGCTGCCGTCAGGTCCTCCCAGGACGTCGTCGCGAGCGTGCCGTGCACGACGCTCGGCATCGGCAGCCCGAGCTCGCCGATGAGGCCGCGCATGTGCGTGCCGAGCAGCTCGTGGCTGACACCCTCGCCCCACACGAGGGTCACGTGCAGGCCCTGCGGGCTGTGCGCGACCACGAGCTGCTCCGGCGGCGTACCGCCGGCGTCGACGAAGCGGCGGATGCCCTCGGCGTACCGAGGGATCAGCTCCTCGGAGTCGCCGGAGAACAGCGCGTTGATGACGTCCTGGGCCATGACCCACCTCCGTAGTACAGTGTGTTTACTATGGCGAAGACGGTACACGGAGTTGACCACGGCGACAAGCCCCTCGTCGGGGCTCTGCTGCGCCGACCGTTCGTGACGACCCGTGCCCACGTCGTCGAGGAGCTGCGGGCCGCCGGCTTCGAGGACCTGCAGCCCGCGCACCTGGCCGTGTTCCAGCACCCGGGGCCTGACGGCCGCTCGCCCGGGGACCTCGCCCGCGGCGCCCACGCGACGAAGCAGGCGATGAACAACCTCCTCGCCCAGCTCGAGCGGGCCGGCTACCTGACCCGCGAGGTGAACCCCGACAACCGGAGGGAGCGGGTCGTCGCGCTGACGCCGCGGGGCCACGACGCGATCACCGTCATCCGCCGCGCCATCGCGGGGCTCGAGGCCGGCTGGCGCGACGAGCTGGGGGCGCGTGACTACGACCGTCTGCGGGCCCTGCTGGAGCGCCTCAACGGGCTGGTCGCCGAGGAGACGACCAGCCCGCTGCCCCCGAGCTGAATCGAGGCGATCAGCTGAGGTGGTGGACCTCCTGCAGCGCGTAGACCGGGGTCGGGATGCCCTCGTAGCGGGCCTTCAGCTGCAGCGCCAGGTAGAGCGAGTAGTGGCGTGACTGGTGCAGGTTGCCGCCGTGGAACCACAGCGCCTCCTGCTGGGTCGGCTTCCACATGTTGCGCTGCTCGCCCTCCCACGGGCCGGGGTCCTTGGTGGTGTCCGAGCCGAGGCCCCAGCACTTGCCGACCTTGTCGGCGACCTCGGGCGAGATGAGGTCGGCGGCCCAGCCGTTCATCGAGCCGTAGCCGGTGGCGTACACGACGAGGTCGGCCGGCAGCTCGGTGCCGTCCTCGAGCACGACGGACGACTCCGTGAGGTGGGAGACCTCGCCGTGCGCCAGCTTCACGTCGCCGTCGGCCACCAGCTCGGCAGCGCCCACGTCGATGTAGTAGCCCGAGCCGCGGCGGAGGTACTTCATGAACAGCCCCGAGCCGTCATCGCCCCAGTCGAGGTCGAAGCCGGCGGCCTCCATCCGGTCGTAGAAGTCCTTGTCGCGCTCGCGCATCTGGTCGTAGAGCGGGATCTGGAACTCGTGCATGATCCGGTAGGGCAGCGAGGCGAAGATCAGGTCCGCCTTCTCCGTGGTCACGCCGGCGGCCACCGCCCGCTCGGAGTAGAGGTCGCCGAGGCCGATGTCCATCAGGGTCGCGCTCTTGACGATGTGCGTCGAGGAGCGCTGCACCATCGTGACGTCCGCGCCGTGCTCGAACAGCGCGCCACAGATGTCGAAGGCGGAGTTGTTCGAGCCGATGACGACGACCCGCTTGCCGGCGTACGCATCGGGGCCGGGGTGCTGCGAGGAGTGCTGCTGCTCGCCCCGGAAGACGTCCTGGCCGGGGAAGGACGGGACGTTCGGCTTGCCCGACATCCCCGTCGCCATCACCAGCTGGGAGGGATGCAGGGTCAGCGCCTCCCCGTCGCGCATCACCTTGACGGTCCACTGCCCCGAGGTCTCGTCGTACGACGCCGACGTGGCCACGGTGTTGGACCAGTAGGGCACCTCCATCGTCCTCACGTAGGACTCGAGCCAGTCGCCGACCTTGTCCTTGGGGGCGAAGACGGGCCAGTTGTCGGGGAACTTCAGGTAGGGGAGGTGGTCGTACCAGACCGGGTCGTGCAGGCACAGCGACTTGTAGCGGTTGCGCCACTGGTCGCCGGGGCGCGGGTGCTTGTCGATCACCAGGGCCGGTACGCCGAGCTGGCGCAGCCGCGCGCCGAGGGCGATGCCGCCCTGGCCGCCGCCGACGACCAGCACGTACGGCTGCTCGGTGATGCCGAGCGACGCCTGCTCGGCCTCGCGCCGCTCGAGCCAGGTCTGCCGGTGCTTGTCGATGCCGTGCTGGGCGCCCATCGGGCGCCGGGTGCCGCGGGGCTCCTCGTGGCCGGTCAGCTCCTGGAGCGCGGTGAGGAAGGTCCACGCCTTGTCCGCGCCGTCCTCGGTGACGAGCCGGAGCAGGCCGTTGCCGCGTCCGGTGGCGGTCTCGAAGCGGAACCACGCGGTCACGACGCCGCCGTCCTCGGTGGCCGGCTCGGTGAGCTCGAACCCGCGCGGTGCGGTGCCGTCGAGGGTCGCGGTCAGCAGGTCGGCCACGCCCGCCGGGTTCTCGACGGTCTTCAGGTTCCAGGTGAAGGAGACGAGGTCGCGCCAGAAGCTCGTCGTGGCGAAGTGGGCGGCGGCAGCGGGGACGTCGCGGGCAGCGAGGGCCGCCTCGAAGGACGCGAACCAGGCGTCGGCCCGCTCGCTGGGGGTGCTCTCGACCGGCCGCTCCGCGAGGGAGGGGGCGGGTCGTTCGTCGATCTGAGTCATGGGCCCAGGACACTCCTCGGCCGACCGCGCGGACAGCGTTGCAGCGCGTTGCAACGTGGCCGCCGTCACACTGACCGGAGTAGCGTGACCGAGGACAGAGGGGGTGCGGATGGGCCACCAGGTGATGGGCGCCGTCGTGCCGGGCACGGACCTGACACTGCACGCGCGCGAGCTGGTCCGCATCCACGACGCCGTGCTCAGCGGCAGCCGTCCCCCCGAGCGCCCGCGGGCGCTGGTCGCGCGGTCCTGGCAGCGCGTGATGGACATGGGTCTCGCGGCCGATCGCGTCAACGCCCGTCGGCCGATGCCCGCCGAGGAGCTGGTACGCCGCCGGCGTACCTCCCGGCTGTCGTCGGTCATCGACGACCTGCGCAGCGTGCTGACGAGCGTCGCGGACGCGTCCCTGTTCCTCATGGTCGTCTGCGACGCCGACGGCGTGCTGCTCTGGCGCGAGGGCTCGGCGCGGGTGCGCGCGACGGCCGACCGGCTCGGCTTCGTCGAGGGCATGCTGTGGACCGAGCGGGTCGTCGGCACGAACGCCATCGGCACCGCGCTCGCCGAGCGGGCACCGGTGCAGCTGTTCTCCGCCGAGCACTTCGAGGCCCAGCAGCACCCGTGGTACTGCACGGCCGCCCCGATCCACGACCCGCGCGACGGCGAGCTGCTCGGCGTCGTCGACGTCAGCGGTCCCGCGCTGACCCTGCACCCCGCGATCGGCGCGCTCGTCGAGAGCGCGGTGCGGATCGCGGAGGCGTCGCTGTGGCGCCAGCACCTGGCCGGGCTCGCGCGGCTGCGGCAGGCGAGCGAGGCCGTGGTCGGGACGACCAGCGGCCCTCTCCTCGTCGTCGACGACCACGGCTGGGTCGCGCACCACTCGGGGATCGCCGCGCGTGATCGGATCGACGCGCCGCGTGCCGACCGGGCGATCGCCGTCCCCGGCCTGGGCCTGTGCCTGCCGGAGCGGCTGGGCGAGGGGTGGCTCGTGCGGCCCGGCACGACCGACACCCGGCTGCGGGCCCGGCTGGTGCGGGGGAGCGAGCCGGTGCTGGAGGTCAGCGGTGACGAGTCGTGGCGCACCGCGCTGACCCGCCGGCACGCAGACATCCTCGGCCTGCTCGCGGCGGCCGGGGCGCGCGGGCTCACCGCCGCCGAGCTCAGCACCCGGCTGTACGGCGATGCCGAGCACCTCGTCACCGTCCGCGCCGAGATCTCCCGGCTGCGGCGGGCCGTGGGCGCGCTGATCGCGACGAACCCCTACCGGTTGGCCGACGGGGTGGAGCTCGAGGTCCACCCGGCCTGATCGGCCGGGTCGCTCAGTCCTCGCCGGGGTGCCCGGGGCAGGGCTCGTCGTCGATGCGGGCGCCGAGGTCGAGCCACCACCGGGCCGTGCTGCGGTCCGGTTCCTCGGCCACCTCCGCGACCCGGTCCAGCTCGGTGGAGCGCACCACGCCGAGGGAGTGGGTCAGCGCGGCGACGATCTCGGGGTCGGCGGTGGTCGCGAGGTCGGCGAGCTGGCGCTGGGTCGCTTGCGGCATCGGCGTCCGGAGCTGGCTCAGCGCGAGGATCGCCCCGACCCGCAGCTTGGGCTCGGGGTGGTGCATGGCCCAGGTGAGCAGGCGCCCGCGCGCGTCCTCGTCGACGTTGAGGTAGCGCAGCAGCATCAGGCCGCCGTCCGCGACGCTGGGGTCGCCCGCGATCTGATCGAGCAGGTGCCCGGCGAGGGGTGCGGCGTACGGGCTCTGGGAGAGCAGGAGCGAGGCCTGGTGCCGGCGGCTGGCGTGCACGTGGAAGAGCGCCTCGCGGATCAGCCGCGCCAGCATCTCGTCGTGCTCGATGTGCTGCGTCGTCACCCGGGATGCCTGCGTGCGCTGGGCGATCGCGGTGGCGGTGCGGCGGGCCTCGCGGGCGGACACGGACTCGTTCCACTCGATCTGGTAGTGCAGGCCGGTCCGCGCCGCCGCCGGCACGAAGGTGGCGATGGTGTCGCTGCTGACCTCGTCCGGGACGGCGGCGAGCAGGCTCACCGCCTCGGGACGCAGCGTCTTGTCGCGACGTACGACGAGTCGGGCCGCGACCTCGGCGATCTCCTGCGTCTGGTGCTCGCCGACCTGCCCGTGGAGCAGCTTGAGGCTGAGCGCCCAGGCCGCGCCGCGGAACGCGCCGCCGTCCGGGCCGGTCAGCATCCGCAGGAGTAGGTCGGTGACGGGTTGTTGGTCGATCTGTGCGAGCAGGGCGACGACGGCCTCGATCGCCTGCGCGCCGGGCTTGGTGACCTCGGCCCCGATGGCGCGGAGCATGGCGTGCTGCGCGGCGGGCGTCCGCGCCAGCGTCCGCGCGGCCTCGAACCGGCGGATCCACCCGAGGTTGCGCGCGCAGAGCAGCTCCCTGAGCACGCGCTCGCACAGGTCGGTCCAGACCGCCTGGGGGACGTACAGGTCGGGGCTCGTCTCGATCGCCGCGGCGAGGAGCGTCCAGTGCAGGCCGGTGTGCCGCCCGCTCATCACCCGTTCGAAGAGGGCGTCCCGCGAGGGCGCCCGGTCCGGGTCCAGGCAGACGACCAGGGGCCGCGTGAGCGCGGTGGGGTCGAGGGACCGCTGCACCCCGGCGGCGACCGTCATCAGTGCTCCCGGCTGCCGGCCGAGGAGGTGCTCGTAGCCCGCGACGACCGAGTCGGGCATCCTGATCGCGCCCGACTCCCACCGGCTGATCCGGGTCCTGTCCGCCCGGATGCCGAGGGCGGTGAGGGCTGCGGCGAACTCCGTACGCCGCCGCGGACCGGGCGCCTCGGAGTAGACGCGCGAGGTGGCGAGCAGCCAGGACAGCCGGGCGCCGGAGTCGATGCGCAGGCCGGGCACCAGCGTCCCGTCCGTGGGCAGCCGCATGGGTCGCCCGCGTCGGCTCCGCTGCTCGGACATCGATCCCCCTTCCTGCCGACGACGCCGTGCCAGGGTCGGATTCTGGTGGGGATGCACGGCACAAATCGGATGATTCGGGATCATTTAGTCCGGATTGACTATGCCAATTGCGCATCGCGACGACCGGCTGCAAGAAACCGCGCCGCACCTCCGGCGCTTCCTAGGTTCGGGCGCGCCCCCGCTCTGCGTGGGCCGCGTCCACACGACGGGGAATCGGGTGGGGCGCGATCACCATCCGGAAGGAATCTCGAATGAACAGCAGCGGCATCAAGAGGGGACTCGCGGCCAGCGCGGTCGCCACGCTCACCGTGACGGGGATCGGCATGGCCGGTCCCGCGTTCGCGGACAGCATCAAGACCCAGGCGGGCGCGAACAGCGTCCAGCTCATCACGCCGGCGGCGTCCGAGGTGTCGACCGCCAACGACGGCGTGAACACCACCGTCCACCTCGTCGCCGAGGCCGGCGCCGGGATCTCCCAGGTCCAGTTCGTCTACAACGACGGGTCCGACCACAACATCGGCGCGACCGTCACCGCGAACCCCGACGGCTACTACTCGGCCGAGTGGACCGTGCCGGTGGCGCTCAACAACACCTCCGTGAAGTTCAAGGCCGTGGGCCTCGACGGGCTCGGCAACGTCATCGCGACCACCGCGCTCGGCACCGCCACAACGGTGAAGCCGGGCGGCAACGCGGTCAACCTCGCCGCCACGCCGGCCTCCGTCGGCGTCTACCACACCCCGGGTGGCAACGACTACGGCGTCGTGTCCGGTACGACGAACGACGGCTCCGCCTCGCCGAGCATCGACCTCGACGTGGTCGGTGGGGGCGCGACGACCCACCCGGACGTCGTCGGCGACGTCAGCGGCACGACCCGCACCTTCGCCGGTGCTGCGGACTTCACCGGCTACTCGTGGGACAGCAGCGCCAACCCGACCAACGACGCGATCGTCACCGCCACCGACGGCAGCGACGACGCGACCGTGGTGCACCTGTACAAGCAGACCATCGGGACCGGCACCACCGCGGTCGCCGCGTCGACCAACGTCAAGGACGGCGACACCACCAGCGTGACCGTCACGGTCCTCGACCAGAACGGCAAGCCGGTCGCCGGCGCCTCGGTCGTCTCCCCGTCGGTCTTCGCGTTCCCGTTCGTGTTCTACCCGGGTGGCACCGCGACGACGAACAGCAAGGGCCAGGTCACGTTCGCCAACGTGCCCGGCACCCCCGCGGGCCAGGCCTACGACTTCTTCGTCGACGACAACGGCGACGGCAGCTACAACGCCGGCACCGAGATCAAGCGCTCGGTCACGATCAAGTCCTACACCGCCTCGGCCACGACGGTGACGATCGGGTCCGCCGACAAGGGCTACGACCGCGACGAGCTCGCGGGCAACGAGTTCTCCGCCACCGTCAAGGACCAGAACGGCAACCCGTTCGCCGGTGACCTGTCCTACCGCTGGACCACCACCGGCTTCGGCGGCGGCGCCACCACGGTCGAGCCGACCGGCCAGCTCACCCCGAACGCCCAGGGCAAGGTCACCGTCCCGGCCCCCGCCGGCAACGGCGTCTCGAAGCTCGAGGTCTGGGCCGACCTCGACGGCAACCCCGGCCCGTCCGGCAACGACGTCCAGGCCACCCCGCTCACCGTCAGCATCGGCCAGGCGCAGGTCAAGTGGAACGACGGTGCGCGGGTGTCGGTCAACGCCGGCACCACGCACACCTTCAAGGGCTCGCTGCAGCTGCCCGACGGCACCACGCTCGGCGGCCGCAGCTTCACCGCGTCCTTCAGCCCCAACGGTGACGCCGTCGTGGCCGCCCAGGGCGCTCAGCCGTCCGGCACCAGCCGCGTGGACAACACCCACGTCAACGTCACCACGGCCGCGGACGGCTCGTTCGGCGTCGCGATCAACGACCAGACGCTGACCTCGGCGGACTACGGCGACGTGCTGACGGCGGGTTCGGGCGACTACGCGCCGGGCGTCTCGCTGCGCACCGACTTCATGGACACCGCCGTCGCGCACGTCTACTCCTACGGCAACCCGTTCGGCGAGAACATCGGCGGCAACTCCAGTGCGACCCCGGGCATCCCGCAGCGCCTGGAGAACATCCGCGTCACCAACGCGGCGGGCCAGTCGCTCGTCGGTGTCCCGGTCACCCTGTCGGTGGACCACGGCTACTTCACGCCGGACACCAACGACGGCCCGGGAACGGACCTCTCGCAGCTGACCCCGGCCGCTCCGGCTGCCGAGGGCGGTGTGATCGGCGACTGGAAGAGCTCCGGCTCCTCGATCACGGTCACCACCGGTGAGCACGGCAACGTGGGTCACAACTACGCGATCGCCATCGGTCACGACGACGCGTTCGCCGCCGGCAACGGCCAGCTCACCACCAAGCTGTCGATCACGGCGGCCGGTCACACCCCGGCCACGACGCCGACGATCAGCTGGGACGCCAGCAACCCGCTCAACCCGGGCGCGCTGTCCCTCGCCTTCGCCTCGGACAACGACTCGACCATCCTGCCGAAGGCGTCGACCGCGCTGGACGTCAACCTCGTCCCGACGGCGACCGACCAGTTCGGCAACGACACGGGTCGTTCGGTCGACCTGACCAGCAGCGGTGTCGGCTCGGTCCAGCCCTCGGCCACCGACGAGTTCGGTGTGAGCTCGGGTGCGGCCGGGGACCAGACGATCCACGGCTCGGTCACGGTCGACGTCACCAAGTGGGGCGCCGACGCCGACGCCGTGACCGCCGGCTACCAGCCGTCCGTCGCGCCGACCGGCTCGCAGGCGCTGACCGCCGACGCGCCGACCATCAACTGGTACACGGTGGACCTCGCGCACTCGACGTACACGCTGACCCACAACACGGCCAACACCGTGACGCCGGGTACGACGGTGACCGAGACGTTCAAGGCCATCGACCAGTTCGGTCAGCCGCTCGCCGGCTACGCGGTGGACTTCCTCCGCACCGGACCCGACACCCTGCAGAACGGCAACGGCAGCGGCTCGGGCACGACCAACGCCAAGGGTGTCGCGACGTACATCTTCCAGGGCACGAAGGCCGGCTCGGCCGTCATCACCGGGATCATGCACGACAGCTGGTTCGGTGACCCGGTGGTCGCCGAGTCGCAGCTGAACGACACGGTGACCTTCGCGAACGCGGCTCCCGCACCGATCGCGATCAGCGCCAAGCTGACCGGCAAGAACACCGCGACCGGCAACGACAAGCTGACCATCGCGGCCAGCTCGTCGAAGGCCGCGGGCGCCACCGCGACGATCTACAAGGTCGTCGCCGGCAAGATGATCAAGGTCGGCACGGTCAAGCTCGGCGCGACCGGCAAGGCCAGCAAGACGATCACCGACAAGAAGAAGGCGGCCAAGACCACCTACGTCGTCAAGATCGCCAAGACCGCCGCCACCAAGGCGGCGACCAGCAACAAGATCACCCTGAAGTGACGCGCCACCGTCCCCACCGGTGAGGTGCCGTCTGCGGGTCGTCGTCACGACGGCCCGCAGGCGGAGCCGGTGGAACGGAACGCCGACGCTCGTCCTGGGGATCGACCGACCCCACTTCTCGGCCCCGCGAGCGCGGGCCAGGCCACTCTCGACAATGCCGCTGCGAGGGATTGACCTGGCCCGCTTCGCACATTTTGGCCGCAGGGGCCGTCAAATCACCAAACGGACCGTCAGCGGCGTGTCCGGCGGGGGAGCACCGCGGCCCGCACCAGGTCGTCGAAGAGCTCCGCGAGCTCGTCGTCGTCGACCTCGTCGGGGGCGGTGAGCATCCGCCGACCGAAGTGCTCGGCCGCGGCGATGACGGCCTCGGACGCGACGCGGTGACGGCTGGTGACGGGTCCGCCGTTCGCGAGCACCTGCGCGAGGCTGTCGCGCACCAGCTGCCGGCCGTCCTCGATGCGGTCCAGCACGACCTGCGGCGTGTGCGCGCCGGTCAGCAGGATCGGCGCCCAGGTGCGCGGGTTGCCGCGCACGGCGGCCGCCCACACGCGGGTGACCTCGGCGGGATCCGGGGTCGTGTCCGGGAAGGCCGCGAGGAGCTGGGTCAGCGCATCGGCGTACGTCCGGTCGAGGAGGTCGCCCAGCAGCAGCGGGAGCTTCGCGTAGGCGCCGTACACGACCGGCTTGGTGACACCGGCCTCCGCGGCGACGGCCTCGACGGTGACCCCGCCGTAGCCGACCCGGCCGATCAGGGTGAGGGCCGCGTCGAGGAGCTGCTGCTTGCGCTGCTCCAGGGGCATCCGGGCGGCATAGGTACGCCGGGTCCGCGTCGTCGTACCCATCGCGCCACCTCTTCCGGAGACCTCTTGACAACCATTGCTACGGCCGCGTAGAAAACATTACTACGCAGCCGTAGCAAATGTCGAGAGGACCTCCGATGGGGCGCAGGGACGTGGAGCCGGCCGAGGACTACGGGTTCTTCGGGCCGGACTCGGTCACGTGGAAGGTCTGGAGCTATCCGACCTCGTTGACGGTCGGGTTCATCCGGGCGGTGGTGGTCGAGGAGCTCGACCCCGACCTGGTCGCGTCGGTCGACAAGACCCACGACATCTACAGGCGGCCGCGCACCCGCTACGACCGCACGCTGCGCTACTTCTCGATGGTCGCGTTCGGCGGATCCGAGCAGACGCTCAAGGCCGCCGACATCCTGGTCAAGATCCACTCCAAGGCCATCGGCACCGAGCCCTACGGCGGCGGTCGGTACGACGCCAATGCACCCCACTCGCAGCTGTGGATCCACCTCACCGCCTGGCACTCGATCCTCTACGCCTACGAGCGCTACGGCCCGGGTCGGCTCAGTCCTGAGGAGGAGGCGCAGTACTGGGAGGAGTGCGCGGTCGCGGCCGAGCTGCAGACCTGCGACCCCGCCGACGTTCCCCGCACCCGGGAGGGCATCATCGCCTACTTCGAGCGGATGCGGCCGCAGCTGGTCGGCTCGCCGATCGCGGTCCAGGCCATGCAGCACCTGCTCAACGGCGGGCAGCTCGTCACGCCGCTGCCGCGCTGGCTCGCGCCGGTCACCTGGGTCAACAACAAGGTGCTGCGCGCCGGCGTCATCGCGACCCTCCCGCGCTGGATGCGGGACATGGGGGAGGTCCCGCAACCGCGGGTGGTCGACGTGCTGGTGCGCCCGGTCCTGATGGTCGCGTTCCGGCTCGCCCGCCTCAGCACCTCCCTGCAGGTGCAGCTGCTCCGGGCGCTCTCGCCGGGCAGCGTGCCGATCGTCGAGCCGGTGCTGCGCAAGGTCCCGCCGCGCACCCCGGAGGTGGTCACGCCGGCCGAGGCGCGCGAGCGCTTCGGCTACGCCAAGCCCGCCGAGGCCCACCTCGAGTGGCGCGCGCAGCAGCACGCCCGCGTCTTCGGAGCCGGTGAGGCCCCGAGCGACGCGGGTCTGGTCGAGTCCGAGCCGATCCTGGGGAAGCGATGAGCATGAGGTACGACGAGACGAAGACCGTCACCCCGCGCGAGGAGAAGGTCCACCGACCTGTCTCCGCGGGGGCCAAGGGACTGATGGTGCTGCTGGCGATCGCCGCGGTGGTGTACGTCGTCATCGGGCTCCGGTACGCCGCCGACCACACCCTCACGGTCGCCGGGATGTCCGGCCCCGCGTCCTGGGCCGGGTACGCCGCCCAGGTGCTGGGCTGGCCGGTGATGGCGTTGACGCACTGAACCTTCCGGCGTCGTACCTCGTGCACCGGGCATGAGGATCCGGAACTTGTTGCTCGCGCTCGCCCTGACCGTCAGCGGCCTGCTCGCCGTGCTGCCGACCGAGGCCCCGGCCCAGGCCGTGACGCCCGTGCACGTGGTGATGCAGAACATGGCGTTCTCGCCGTCGTTCGTGACGATCCACCTCGGCCGCACGGTCCAGTGGACCAACCGCGACCTCCTGTTCGCCCACAGCGTGGTGATCACCAGCGGGCCGCGGATCTTCCACTCGGCGTTGCTGCAGCCCGGCCAGTCCTTCTGGCACACCTTCCGCGTGCGCGGCACCTACCGCTACAAGTGCGGTGTGCACCCGATGATGCGCGGCACCGTCAAGGTGGTCTAGGCCGATGCCGGGTGCCTCGGCGAACTGCCCGGCTCGCGCGATCCGCGGTGCCAGAATGCGAGCGTGACCGCGCCGAGTCCGGACGACTGGCGACCGTATGCATCTCGGGTCACGGTCGAGTGGCTGCGTGACGCCCCGGACCTGGTCCACCGCCGGCTCACCGGGTCGCTGGTCTCGGCCGACCTCTCCGGCTTCACCGCGATGTCCGAGCGGCTCGCGGCGCTCGGCCGCGAGGGTGCCGAGCGGCTGACCGGCATCGTCAACGGCTGCTTCGAGGCGCTCATCGCCATCGCCGACAGCGAGGGCGGGGATGTGCTGAAGTTCGGGGGCGACGCGCTGCTGATCTGGTTCCCCGGGGTCGATTCGGCACTCGCGGCGGCGCGTGCGTCGGCGCGGATGCAGCAGACGATCCGGGCGCCGCGGTTCGCGCGGATCGGGCTGAGGATGTCGGTGGGCGGGCACTTCGGCGACTTCGACATGTTCCTGGTGGGTGAGCCGACCTGGCGTGAGCTGGTGCTGGCCGGCGCTCCCGTGACCCGCGCCGTGGAGCTGGAGTCGGCGGCCGAGGCGGGGCAGGTGCTGGTGAGCCCGGAGCTGGCGGCCACGTTGCCGCCGGCCTGGCTCGGCGGGTGTACCGACCACGGCGTGCTGCTCGCCGCTCCGGCGCTGCGTCGCCCGCGCGTCGTACCGGAGCAGGAGCGGGCGCCGGCCCCCGAGGAGCTGGTGTCGCCGGGTCTGCGCGACGACATCCGCGCGCTGTCGCGGCTCGGCGGTGAGCACCGGATCGCGTCCATCGTCTTCCTCGAGGTCGAGGGCACCGACGCGAGCCTGGCCGAGCACGGGGTCGAGGTGTTCGGCCGCTCGTTGGACAGCCTGGTCCGCGCGGTGCAGGGACTGCAGCGCGTGTACGGCGTGCAGTTCCTCTACACCGACGTGATCGCGGACGGCATCAAGCTGATCGCCTCGGCGGGCGCGCCGCGGTCGACGGTCGACGACGACGAGGCGGCGCTGCGGTACGCCGTCCAGCTCGTGCAGGGCGACCCGCTGAAGCGGCTCAAGGGCGGGGTCAACGGCGGCCGGATCTTCGCGGGCTTCCTCGGTGCGGCAGGGCGACGTACCTACACGGTCATGGGCGACCCGGTGAACCTCGCGGCGCGGTTGATGGCGCACGCGCGCCCCGGCCAGGTGGTCGCGTCGGCCGGCGTCGTGGAGAACGGCCGGGTCCGGATCACCGCCGACGAGCTGCCGCCCTTCCTGGTCAAGGGCAAGACCCAGCCCATCAAGGCGTATGTCATCCAGGACGTCGACGCCGAGCGGCTCCCGGATGCAGCGCCGGAACGGCTGCCGCTGGTCGGTCGGGAAGCCGAGCTGGCGGTCCTGCGCGGCTGGGTGTCCGACGCGGCGGCCGGACGGGGACGCGCGGTCGTGCTGTCGGGGGCTGCGGGCATCGGCAAGTCCCGCTTGGTCGAGGAGGTCGCCGCCGACGACCGGCTGTTCACGCGGGTCACCGTCGAGTGCCAGCCCTACCTCTCCACCACCCCGTACGCCGCCGCGAAGGTGCTGCTGCGGCGCCTCTTCGGCATCCAGCACAGCGCGACGCGGGAGGAGGCGGGGGAGGTGCTCGCCCGGACGGTGACCCGCGTGCGGCCCTCCCTGCTGCCGCTCCTGCCGCTGCTCGCGGTGCCGGTGGACGCCGCGGTCGAGCCGACCGACGAGGCCGCCGCGATCGCCGACGAGTTCGTCGTGGCGCGGACCCACGACGCGGTGCTCGAGCTGCTGACGGTCATGGTGGCGACGCCGACCCTGATCGTCGCCGAGGACGCCTACTACGCCGACGAGGCATCGGCCGCTCTGTTCCGCACCCTCGCGATGTCCGTCGCCGAGCACCCGTGGCTGATGGTCGCGGCCGCCCGGCCGGGCACGGCGGTCGTGCTGGGCGAGCTGGAGCAGGTCGAGCGGCTCGAGCTGGAGCCCCTCGACGCCGCGGCCGTCGCGGAGCTCGCCGCCCACGCGCTGGGCGATGCGTCCGTCGTACGTCACGACCTGGGGGCGGCCGACCGCGCCGACGGCAACCCGCTGTTCGTGCTGCAGCTGATGGAGGCCGTGCGCGCCGGCGTCGAGACGGCCGACCTGCCGGAGTCGGTGGAGCGCGTCATCGCCGAGCGCCTGGACCGGCTCGTCCCCGAGGACCGCACGCTGCTGCGGTACGCCGCCGTGCTCGGCCCACGCTTCGACACCCGGCTGCTGTCCCTGGTGCTCGCCGGCGCGGGCCTGCCCACCCCGGAGCCGGCGGCGTGGGACCGACTCGGCGACCTCGTCGAGTTCAGCAGCGAGAGCACCGCCTCCTTCCGGCACCTGCTCTACCGCGACGTCGCCTACGAGGCCCTGCCCTACCGCCCGCGCGCCAAGCTGCACCAGCAGGTCGGCGAGCTCCTCGAGGCCAGCTCGTACGCCGACGACGTCGGCCTGCTCGCCGAGCACTTCTTCCGCGCCGGCGACCACGAGCGCACCTGGCGCTACTCGGTCGCGGCCGGGGACCGGGCGTGGAAGCAGATGGCGGTCGCCGAGGCGATCGCCGCGTACGAACGGGCGGCAGCGGCGGCCCGCTATGTCGACGAGCTGCGGCCGACCGACGTGATGCGCGTCCACGAGGCGCTCGGAGACGCCCTCGAGCGGGCGGCCCGCTACGCCGATGCCGACGGTCGCTACCGACGGGCCGAGCGGCTGCTCGACGGACGGGCGGCCGATGCGGTCCGGCTGATCAGGAAGCGTGGCGTCCTGCGCGAGCGCAAGGGCCGCTATGGCGACGCGTTGAGGTGGTACCGCCGGGGAGCGAGGCTGGTCGACGACGCACTGCAGGCGCCCCTGCTGCTCGCCTCCGCAGGGGTCATGGACAGGTTGGGTCGGATCGACGAGCAGCTGACCCTGGCGCGTCAGGCGGCGGAGCTGGCCCGGGCCGCGGGCGACGTACCGACCGAGGCGCACGCGGAGATGCTGACGCACATGGCGCTCACCCACCTGGGCCAGGTGTCCCGGCTGGCCGAGGGCGAGCGGGCGCTCGAGCTCTTCACCGGGTTGGGCGACGTCCTCTTCCAGGGCAACGTGCTCAACAACCTGGGGATCTCCTACTACTACCGCGGTGAGTGGGTGGCGTCGGTCGAGCACTACCGGCTGGCGGGGGAGTGCTTCAGCGCCGCCGGTGACGTCGTCGCCGAGGCGACGGCGGACAACAACGTGGGCGAGATCCTGTCCGACCAGGGGCATGCCGACGAGGCGATCGCGCTCTTCACCTCGGCACGCGCCCGTTGGCTCGGGGCGGACTACCCGATCGGCAGCGCCGTCGCACTGGGGAACCTGGGCCGGGCGCAGGCGCGCAGCGGCCGCGGCGAGGTCGCTGTCGAGGCGCTGCGTCAGGCGGTCGACGAGATGGAGGCGCTCGGCGTCGACCAGTTCGCGGTCGAGTTCGGCCTGCGGCTCGCCGAGGCGCACCTCCTGGCCGGGAGCTCGGGTGAGGCGCGTGCCCAGCTCAAGCTGACCGCCCCCCGGGTCGACGACGGTCATGGGTTCCCCGGAGCCGACGCGACCGCCGCGCGACTGAGGACCTGGCTCCTCCGTCAGGAGGGGCGTCCGGCCGAGGCCCTCGTCTCGGCGCGCCGGGCTGCCGAGCTCGCCGCATCTGCGGAGGTCCGGTTCGAGCAGGTGCTCGCCCTGCAGGAGGTGGCCGAGCTCACCGGCGACGAGCACGTCGCGCGGCAGGTTGCGCGGGACCTGGAGGCGCTGGGAGTGGTCCGCCTCCCCGCACTCCCGGTCCCTCTCTAGACCCGGCTCACCCGATCAGGCTCGCCGACGCCGTCGAGCCGTGGTAGGTGTCCTTGCCCGCAAAGGTCGCGTTGTAGCGGCCGGCCAGCACCATCGCCACCGTGAAGGTGATGGTCGTCGGACAGGCCGCCGTACCGCTGGCGTTGGTCGTGGCCGTGCAGATCGTCGTCCCGTCCGGCAACGAGAACGTGATCGTCTGGCCGCTCAGCGCCGCTCCGGAGCCGTTCTTGAGCGTCGCCGAGATGGCACCGCTCTTGAGGGTCACCGTGCTGGTGCCTGCCTTGATCTGCAGCAGCGCCGCGGTCGCCGTCAGCGTCGTCTTCCTGTTGACCAGGACCGTTCCCGAGGCGCTCTGGCCGAGGTTGTCCACGATGCTCACCGTCGCCGTGGTGTCGACGTACGACGCCGGGTAGACGTGCGTCGCCGTCAGCGTGCCGCCACCGGATCCGTTGCGGGTCACCGTGCAGCCGGAGCCGGCCATCGCGCAGTTGGTCGTCGCACCGTCGCCCCAGGCCACGGTGCCGCTGTAGGTGAGCACGGTGTAGCCGGTGAACGGCACGGTCAGGGTCGTCGTGGACCCGTCCTTCGGCTTCGTGACGCCGATCGTCCCGACCGTCGCGGGTGCGGGCACGACGGTGAAGGTGCGGGTCAGCGTCCGCTGGCTGGGAGCGTTGCCGGCGTTGTCCGGTCCCGTCGTGACCACGACCGTGTGCTGGCCGGGAGGCAGCGGGACCGTGGACCCGCTGGTCACCGGCGAGCCGTCCAGCGTGGCGGTGCACGAGGAGGAACCCGACCCGGCATCGGGGCAGCTGAACTGGATCAGGGCACCCGGGGCGGCCGGCATCAGCTGGCCCACGGCCGGGCTGTCGAGCTGTGCCACCGGACCGACCGTGTCGATCGGGATCGTCGTCGTGGTCGTCTGGCCGTCCGCGCTCGTGATCCGCACGGTGTGCAGGCCGGTCCCGGACACCGTGAACGGTTGCTGGTAGCCGCGCGGCGCGGTCTCGCCGACGACCTCGTACACCAGCCGGCTGCCGCCGGTGGCGGTGATGGTCACCGGGCCGGTGAACCAGCCGTTGCCGCCCTGGGGGCCGCTCGGCGTGATGGTGACGGGGGCGGGGGTCCCTCCGTCCGGTGTGCCGCCGGTGGGGTTCGTCGTGGTCGCGCCCTCGATGGGGGCGTCGGCGAAGTTCTGCGCCTTGTCGGTCGTCACCGCGACGTTGCCGGCGGCGTCGACGGCCTGCACGATGAGCTCCAGGTTGCGACCGGTGGTCGGGATCGACCCGCTCCACTCGTCGGTGTCCCCGGTGCGGACGAGGTCGAGCGCGCGCCAGGTGGTCGCGACCCCGGCCGGCGGGTCCTCGAGCAGAAGCACGTGGACCCGCTTCACCCGCGAGGGCGTGCCGCGGTCGTCCAGCACGTGCGCGGAGATCGTCAGCGACCCGTTGATCACCGCGCCGGTGACCTGCGAGAAGGTCGGCGGCGTCCAGTCGTCGTTGCCGGCGGGCGGCAGGTAGGTCTGGACGTCCATCGACTGGTAGGTGCGCTGGATGCCTCTGCCGTCGGCGCTCGTCGTCCGGAAGTAGCCGGTCGTGGCAGCGACGTGGAACGTCCGGCCGGCCGGCTCCAACCCGTCGTTGACGGAGACCGCTCGGGTCGGGAACGCGGTGTCCACCCCGACGTCCACGCGCTCGCCCGAGCTGTCCACGATCGGCTGAGCGACGTACGGGTCGGTGTCGGGGGTGTCCACGCTGGTCAGGCCCAGGACCATGCCGTCGTGGGCGTCCAGCCCGCCGGGCAGCGCGTACGTCGTGTCGACCTTGGGCTCCACCGGCCGGTTCTGCACGATCGTGACGCTGTCCTGGTTCGTCGCTGGGTCGACGGCGGCGATGTAGGTGGTGCCGCCGGTCCCGGTGCGTTGCACGTAGGTGGGCTCGAGATGGGTGGTGACCGAGGACAGACCGGTCGCGCCGTCGGGCACGAGCACCGCGGACGGCGGTGCCGGCACGGCCGGCGGGTTCGCGACGTCCAGCCGGTAGAACGGCAGGCCGTAGAACGTCGTCTCCTCGACGACCTTCTCGTCGTACGGCGTCTGCACCGACAGCCCGGAGAAGTAGGCGTTCTTCGCGTAGAGCAGCGCGTCTCCCACGGTCATGCTGCCGTTGAGGCGTGCTGCGAACTCCGACATCAGCGCCTCGGAGTACGCGACGGTGTCGGTGTCGCCGTAGCCGTAGCCGGTGTTGCCGACGAAGACGCCGCCCTGGCTCGAGACGGCCTGCGCGAAGTCGAGCGCCCGTTGGTCGCCCGCCCCCAGCAGCAGGTCGCTGGCGGACAGGCCGCTGTGGCAGCCCATGGAGAACACGACGGATCCGGCGAGGTCGCCGTTGAGGGCTCCTCGGACGGCCGCCGCGGTGAACAGGTCGCTCTCGTTGTGCGCCGCGTTGCCCGCCCCGGGGAGTGCGTTGTAGTGGTCGAAGTGGGCGTTCAACGCCAGCAGGTTCGGCTTGATCGTGCTGATCGCGTTCTCCAGGTCGGCGCGGGTCCACGTCTCGGAGATCATCGAGCTGTTCGTCGAACCGTAGGTCTTGGCGACGTTCCCGGCGACCCGCTGCGCACCGTCGGACAGGAAGTCGTAGCCGGTGACGAGACCGGTGTGGACAGCGAGCTTGCCGTTGGCGTTCTGGAAGTCGGTGAGCTGGTCGCCGATCTCCTGCGGGGACTCGACGAGACGGCCGACGGCCGCGTCCGGCACGTAGAGCGTGCGGTCACCGAAGGCGTAGGGCGAGCGGTCGACGTACGGGTTGTCGGACTGGACGTTGTTGTTCGCGAAGGTGGCGAACAGCGCGTTGCCGGCGTCGTCGAAGTATGGCGCGTAGTCGGACTCGTTCGCCTCCTGCGTGCTGTCGGGGACGCGGGCGAACGGCACCGCGTCATCGCCACCGACGAGCACGACGTTGGAGATGGTGCTGCCTGCCGCGCGGTAGCCGTTGAGGATCCGAGCGATCTCGCCGACCACGCCGTTGGCCCCGGAGCTCAGGCAGGGGTGCGCGTCCCACTGGTCGTAGGCCGCACGCACCGCGGGGTCGGCGTCGACGGTCAGCACGGCGGCCTTCTGCCCGAGCGACTGCCCGTTGAGCCAGGTGGTGAAGGTGCTGAGCCGGCTCATCAGCGTCGCGGTGCGGTCCTCGCCGTACAGCCCGGCCATCCGCGACCGGTCGACCACGAACACCGTGTTCGTGCCTCCCGGCAGGCTGGTCGGCAGCGAGGTCCCGAGCTGACCCGGTGTGACGGTGCGCGCGGGGCAGGAGGGGAGGGGCTGGGGGCCGAAGCGCTTGAGACGCAGTGCGTAGGGCTGGTTGGACGATGCGGCGTTGTAACCGGACACGACCAGGTAGTAGGTGCCGGTCCGGGTGAGCTGGTCGGTGTCGATCTGCTCGTTGGCCCGGCCCCGGTTGAACGAGCCCTGGACGACCGCGAGGTTGCCGAGGTCGCTCGGCCGTTGGATGTCGTCGCCGACCACGGGTTCGGGGCTCTGCGTCCCGTCCTGCGTGCTGGCGGGCAGCTGGGGGCCGCCGGTGTCGGCGACCGGGTCGTAGCGCTTTCGCGCGGTCGGGACGATCGTGCTCTCCCGTGGCGCGTAGAGGACCGCGTCGTAGTCGGCCGGCAGGTTGCTCAGGCTGATCGCCACGCGGCTGCCGGGGTCGGTGACGTCGAACTTGTAGACGTCCAGGTCGCCGGCGTGCGAGAGGTGGGACATCACGATCGTGTCGTCGGGCAGCGGGGTCGCGGTGGCGACGCTGTCGTTCGGTTCGAACGCCTCGCGGACCGTGCCGCTCGCCGCGTCGGTCGCGACCTCGTCGTCGTCCACGAGATACGCCGTCGCGCGTGTCGACACCGGGCCGAGGCTCATCGGAGCGTCCATTTGGAAGGCCAGCGACTGGGGGGCGTTCGCGGGGACGTCGGTGAAGGTCCAGGTGGCGGTGCTGCCCTGGATCGCCGGCGTCAGCTCGTCATCGGAGGCGTCGCCGGTGACCGAGTCCGGCTCGATCCGGGCGCCCGGCGGGAGCTCCACGGTGACGCGGACGGTGCGCGGCAGCCCGTCGGGTGCGTCGGCACGGTAGGCGACCGTCACCGGCGAACCGTTGGGGGAGGCGTCGAGGGCCTGGGCCTCGACCTGGGAGAGGTCGAGGTTCTGCCACGGGTACTGCTGGGGGTTGATCAGCGCGAGCAGGAGGTCGCCGAGCGTGACCTGTCCCGCGTCATCGGCGCCGAGGACCGACAGCAGGTCGCCGAGGGTCGTGTCGCCGTACTCGCCGAGCTCGCCGAGGGTGACGTCGTCCCAGTCGGTGACGTCGCCGACAACGCCTGCGGGCAGCGCCTGTGCGAGCGCCGCGCCGAGCTCGTCGCCGGAGTAGGTCCCGCCGCCGGGCTTCTGGATCGCTGCCGCGAGATCACCGAGCCTGATGCCGGCGAGGGCCGGGGTGAGGTCGCTCAGGTGCAGGTGGTTCGCCACCGTGTCGACCTCGCCGAGGGTGACGTCGTCCCAGCCGGTGAGGTCGGCGAGCGTCATCCCGCTGCCGTCGACCGCCCCGACGACGTCGTCGGCGGTGTTGTCGATCAGGTGCTGGGCGAGGTCCGACAGCCGGAACCCCGCGAGCTGCTGCTGGAGGTCGGTGAGCGTCAGGTAGGGCCAGATCCGGTCGAGGTCGCCGAGGGTCAGGTCGTCGTACCCCCCGAGATCGGCCAGCGTGCGCGCGCCGAGCGCGTTGCGCAGGTTGTCGCCGGTCATGTCCGCCGTGGACCCGACGAGGTTCCCCAGCCGAGCACCGGCGAGGTGGTCGGCCAGGTCGCCGAGCTGAGCGGTCGCCTTGAGGGCCCCTGCGGCCGCGACGTCGGCCAGCGTCACGGAGGGGTCGTCGCACGCGACCACCGAGCAGTCGGCGACAGCAGCACGCTGGACCGCCGTCAGCGTGGCCAGCGAGATCCGCGACAACGGGCTCGCCGCCAGGTCGATGCGGGACAGCGGGATCCGCGAGAGAGGCGTGCCGTTCACGGCGATCGTGTCGATCGGGATCCGCGACAGCGGGATGCGGGAGAGCGGCAACGACGACAGCGGGATCCGGGACAACGGGACCGTGCTGAGGTCGATCCGCGACAGCGGGATGCGGGAGAGCGGAGACCGGGCCAGGTCGATGCGGGAGAGAGGGATCCGCGACAGCGGCGTACCGCCGAGGTCGATGCGGGACAGCGGCACCCCCGAGAGCGGGATGCGGGAGAGCGGCAGCGACGACAGCGGAATCGTGGACAGCGGGACCGCGCTGAGGTCGATGCGTGAGAGGGGGATCCGCGACAGCGGAGTGCTGCCGAGGTCGATGCGGGACAGCGGGATCGAGGTCAGCGACTCGCCCGACAGCTGGATCCTCGAGAGGGGGAGACCCGCCAGCGGGATCCGGGACAGCGGGATCCGGGAGAGCGGGATGCGGGAGAGGGGGATCCGGGAGAGCGGGATGCGGGAGAGCGGGATCCGGGAGAGCGGTGAGCCCGCCAGACCGATCCGGGACAACGGGGTCCCGGCGACGGGAGAGGTCGACAGGTCGATCCGGGACAGCGGGATGCGCGACAGCGGGATCCGCGAGAGAGGAGCTCCTTGCAGGCCCACGGAGAAGATCGTCACGGCGTCGTTGCTGGCGGCCGTGGGGTTCGCGCAGTCGAGACCGAGCGCGGCGGTGTCGGCGGACGCGCCGGCGAGGGCCGCGCACCACTGGGCGACGGCGCTCGACGGCGATGCGGGGTCGAGGGGGATCCGCGAGAGCGGGATGGCCCCGAGAGCGATCGCCGAGAGCGGGATGCGGGAGAGCGGCGTGTCTGCCAGCTGCAGCTGGCCCAGGGTGAGCGCCTGCACGCCCGGCACGTCCCACACCTGGTCGAGCGAGACGCTCTGCAACGGGAGACCGGCGAACGCGGTGCCGGCCAGCAACGCCGCCCAGCCTCCGTCGACCCCGTCGAGACCGATGCGGGAGAGCGGGATGCGCGACAGGGGGATCCGGGACAGCGGGATGCGGGACAGGGGGATGCGCGACAGCGGTGAGCCCGCGAGGGCGGTGCCGAGCGGCGCCTGGCTGAGGTCGAGGTCCCCGATGGACGCTGCTGCGACGGACCCGTCCGAGGTCGCGTGCTGGGTGAGCAGCGACGGCTTGAGGAAGGCGGTCTTGAGCTGGGACGCACCCACCTGCAGGTCGGCGGGCACCGACACGTCCACGAAGGCCTGCGGCCCGGGAGGCGGTACGACGCCGGAGGTGTCGTAGGTGAACACCGCCCCCGAGGCGACGCCCTCGATGTCGGCCTGCGGGGCGCCGACGACCGCGCCGCCGTTGGCCGGCCAGTTCGTGACCGAGTAGCCGAACTGCGCGGCAGGGTTGTTCGCGGCCGGGATCGTCAGGACGCCGCTCTTCGACCACTGGGCGGAGCCGTCGGAGCGCACCCGCGCGACGTACGTCGCCGCGTCGCCGCCGTTGACGCCGAAGGTCTGCGGGGTGCCGACGACGAGGGTCGGCACGGAACCGCCGTGGTTGAGCGACAGCCCCAGCCCGATGTCGCCGAAGCTGGTGGGCCGGACGTCGGCCTCGCGGACGGCGACGTCGCCGATGATCCGGTAGATCCGGACGTGGTAGATGTTCGTGTCGTCGGCCGGGGCGTCGCCGCTCACGGCGTACCGGTTGCCGACGAGGGTCAGGCCGATCGGCTTGCCGGTGTCGGACATGTTCATCGGGAAGGTGCCGACGGCGGTGAGGTTCGTCGCCGGGTTGCCGTCGGTGAAGCGGGACAGCCCGCTGCCGTCCGACGGGGCGACGAGCACGTTCGTGCCGTCGGCGGCGAGGGCCTCGCCGAAGCCGACCGAGCCGCTGGGAGCGCTGACCGTCTCCTGGGGGAGGTAGTTGAGGACCGAGGTCGTCGGGGTCGCCTTGTCGAAGCGGTAGACCGCACCGGCGTCGCCGCCCGCGTTCGGCGACCCGACGAGCAGGGTGCCGTCGGCGGTGAAGGTGAGGGCGGAGCCGAAGCTCGCGCCGGCCTGCACGCTGCTCAGGGTGCTGAGCGGGTTGCTGTTCTCGCGGCCACCGGCCCAGATCTTGTACCCGTTCTGGTACGCCGTCCCGGGCGGCCCGTCGCGCCCGAAGAGCGCCACCGAGCCGGCGTTCGTGATCGTGGTCGCGGCCGCGGCGCCGTTGCCGTCGGGGTCGAAGTAGCTGTCCTGCGGGTCACCGACGGCGACGGTCAGGCCGATGTCGTGTCCCTGGGCGTCGCGGGTGACGTGCAGCGCCACGGCGTTGCCCCAGGTGGTGCCCGTGCTCTTGATGCTCGAGTACGGGAAGAGCATCTGCTCGAAGGTCCAGGTGCCGGTGGCGTCGCGGTGGTAGATCGCGACCGCGCCCTGGCCGAACCCGCTGCCCCGGCTGCTGCCGGGCAGCGTCACGGCGAGCTCGTCGCCGTCCTGGGCGACCGCGGTGCCGAAGCCGTCCCCGTCCAGGATCGAGGCGAGCGGCTGGACCTCGGTGGAGACGGCGTACGACGTGCCGGTGCGGTGGAACCCGACCACCCGCCCCACGAGGGTCTCGTACGCCGTACCGAAGGACGGCGCGCCGACGAGGACGTCGTTGTCGCTGGCGGCCAGCGCGCCGCCGAAGCCCTGGGCGAGGCCGCCGTGCTGGTCGCTGGCCGTGGCCGGCACCAGCCGGGCCGTGAAGGTCCCGGCGGTCGCCGGGCCCGAGTTGGCCCGGGTGTAGCCGTAGACGGCCCCGCTCCTGCCGGTTGCGATCGCCTGGTTCGGCGCGGACAGGTAGAACCGGCGCCCGGCGGTGTCGATGGCGACCCGGGTGCCCATCGCCGAGCTCGCCACGGCCTCGTTGGCCGTTGTCGTCGGGTCGTCGGGGATGATCCGCTGGACCTGGTTCCACACGTAGGTGCCCGGGCCGGCGGTCACGGTGAAGAGGTAGCCCGCGCCCGTGCTGCTGTTCTCGAGGGGCGCGCCGACCACCACGGTGTCGTCGGGCGCGACCGCGACCGAGGAGCCGAACTTGGCCCCGGCGACGGTCGGGGACGAGGTCAGCCGTTGCTCCTGCGTCCACGTGCCGCCCTGGAAGTTGTACGTGCGGACCGACCCCTCGTTCGTGGTGGTGCCGAACGGGGCGGGGTTGGCGATCGTGCCGCCGGTGTGCGTCTGGACGCCGTCGTCGCCCGGTGCGCCGATCGCGATCGCGCCGGTCGGGTTGATCGAGACGCTCGTGCCGAACAGCTGCAGGATGTCGCGGCTCGCCGGCGGCTGGGTGATGCCGCCGGGTGGGTCGATGCGGGCCTCGAAGGCCCAGGGCGTCCCGAACGCGCCGGTACGCCGGAAGACCTCGGCCGTGCCGATCTGCTCGCTCGGCGCGCCCACGCTGCCGTCGGGGTTGAGCGTCCGAACACCCTGGTCGCCCGCGTTCGGGTAGCCGGCGACGAGGAGGCCGGAGCCGTCGAGGGTGTCGATCCCGGCGTCGATCGCGGTCGGGTTCAGGATGAACGCTCCGGCCGGGGACACCCCGGTCAGCGGCGGCTGCTGGACCGGCTGCGAGGTCGGCGCGACGGTGTCCGGGTCGCCCGCGAAGGTCCACGACCAGATGGCCCCGGTCGACATGATCGCGAAGACGGTGACACCCGCCGCTTCCGTGGTGATCGCGACGCCGGTGTTCGTGACGCCGGCTGTGCTGTGCTGGTAGTCGGCCAGCTGGGCGACGAGGAACCACGAGCCGTTGCCGTCGGTGTCGTGGTAGACGTCGATGTGTCCCAGCCGGGTCGGGCCGGCGTCGAGGTGGGCGCCCGGCTCCTTGACCGCCATCCACCGGCCGCTGACGTCGACGTCCGTGCCGAGCTGGTTGCCGTTCGCGGTCGCGGGCGAGCCGATCACCTGCACGGCGTCGAGGTCGGGGTCGACCACGACCGGGTAGTGGGCGTGCGCGTCGTCGATACGGATCGCGGTGCCGGACCGACCGGTGGTGAAGTACGCCGGGAGCCGGTGCCCGCGCGCGTCGCGGACCACCAGCCCGGCGTACGAGATCACGGCGCCCTTCGGCGGCACGAGGGACAGCGTGGTGCGGGACGCGCGCTGGACGGCCGCTCCGCGGATGCCGAGGGTGAGCGTGAGCGGCCCGGAACCCGGCTGCCGCGCGGGGATCGTCCAGCCCTGCTCGAGGCCGGTGGCGCGGCTGTGCACCCACTCGTTCGCGGCGCCACGGCGGGCGATGGCGGTCTCGTCGGTGGCGATCGGCGGGACGGCCGGCAGCGTCGTGGCGGTGCCGGCCCGCCCGAGCGACGTCGCGGTGATGTGGACGGTGCCACCGCCGGTGCGGGGCCGCACGGCCAGCCCCTGTCCGTCGTACGTCGCGCGCAGGCCGGCCGCTCGGTTGACCAGGTGCAGCGAGCCGTCCGCCGAGCGGCGGAAGGCGCTGGGACTCGGCGCAGGGGAGTGGGACTCCGCCGCGCTGGCCGAGCCGCTCGTGACGGCATGGCCGATCCGCTCACCGGCCGCGATCAGCCGGTCCATCGGACCGGACTGGATGAGCAGCCCGCAGGCCAGCGCCATCGCGGCCGCGATCGCAGCCTGGGGCCTCTGCAGCTGGACGCTCCGTGCTCGCGCCATCGCATGTCTCCTGTGCTCAAGGGGGAACCTTCAGTGAGCGGTCCACGCCGAGCCGTCGGATCATCCCGAGCTGTCTCGGAGTCAAGCACCCTTTACGGCGGGCCGACAGTCATCTGATTTGTGTTCTCGCTGACAAAGCCGTAATGGATGCGCAACCATCGGAGCGGCGCGTCGTGCTCCCGACGTCGCCGGCAGCGCGCGAGTGCTCGGGAACCCGCTCAACCAGGCCTGATTCCGCCATTCGGGGAACCTCGGGCCGAGGAGGTCCCGTTGACCGCTCGCACCGATCCGACGCCTCTGTCTGTCCCGTCACAGTGGGGATCGACTGGTCCAGACCGGCGCGCCCAGCGCTCGCGCGGCGCGCTGCTCGTCGCGTCCTTCGGAGCCTTCCTCGCGTTCCTCGACGCGACCATCGTCAACATCTGCTTCCCGGCGATCCAGCAGACCTTCCACGGCTCGTCGACGAGTGCTCTGGCCTGGGTCCTCAACGCCTACAACCTGGTCTTCGCCGCGATGCTCGTGGCCGGCGGCCGGCTCGCGGACGTCATCGGCCGTCGCCGGATGTTCTCGATCGGCGTCGCCATGTTCACCGCGGCGTCGGTGCTCTGCGCGAGCGCGCACTCGCTCGACCTGCTCATCTTCTGGCGCGTCTGGCAGGCGCTCGGTGCCGCGCTGCTGGTGCCGGCGTCGCTCGGCGTCGTCATCCACGCGGCCACCGAGGAGCGCCGTGGCCACGCGGTCAGCCTGTGGGGCGCCACGGCGGCCCTCGCGGCCGGTCTCGGCCCCCCGATCGGTGGCGCGATCGTCGCGGCGTCGAGCTGGCGGCTGGCGTTCCTCGTCAACCTGCCGCTCGGTCTGGCCGCGCTCTGGTTCGGCTCCCGGCTGATCGACGAGAGCCGCTCGCCGGGCAAGCGCAGCATGCCCGACCTGCCGGGCGTCGGCGTCCTCGCGCTCGCCCTCGCGGCCCTCAGCCTGGGCATCATCCGCGGCCCGGACTGGCACTGGACGTCACCGAGCACCCTCGGCTGCTTCGCGGTCGCGGGCGCACTGCTGGTCGTCGTCGGCCTGCGCACCGTCCGCCACCCGGTCCCGGTCGTCGACCCGTCCCTGCTCCGGATCCGTACCTTCGCCGTCGCCAACCTCGCCACCGCACTGGCCGGCATGGGCATGTACGCCTACCTGCTCAACCACATCCTCTGGCTCACCTACGTCTGGCACCTCCCGCTCTGGAAGGCCGGCCTCGCGGTCGCGCCCAGCGCCCTCGTGACCGCGCTGGTCGCGCCCCGCCTCGGCGAGGTCGCGCAGAAGCACGGCTTCCGCAACGTCGCCGTACCGGGCGCGCTGGTGTGGGTGGCGGGTCTGTGGTGGTTCGTCCACCACGTCGGTACGTCGCCGCACTACCTCCACGACTGGCTGCCGGGAGCGATCCTGGCCGGCGCCGGGGCCGGGGCGACCCTGCCGATCCTCGGCAGCGCAGCGCTCGCGGCGGTCCCGGGCGGGCGCTACGCGACCGCGTCCTCGGTGGTGTCCGCGGTGCGGCAGATGGGCGGCGTCCTCGGCGTCTCGGTCCTCGTCGTCATCGTCGGCAAGGCCTCCCCGCTGCACCCCGCGGCCGCCGTCGAGATGTTCCGCGACGGCTGGCGGCTGTCGCTGTGGTGCTTCGCCGCGGTCGCCGTCGCGGCCGCGCTGATGACCCGGCCGGAGGCCGTCGACGAGGGCACCCCCGCTCCTGCGGAGCCGCAGCTGCAGCACAACGACGTCGCGAGCGCCGACCAGCGCGGAGTCGGGCAGCTCTCCGCGTTCCGCGACATCGCCCCCGAGGCCGTCGACCGCCTCGCCGCCGTGGGGGTACGCCGGGAGGTGCTCGCCGGCGAGGCGCTCTGCCGCGCGGGCGAACCCGCCGAGGTCGTCTACGTGGTGGTCGCCGGCCGGATCGCCGTCGTCAGGGCCGGTGTCGTCGTCGACCGGGTCGGCGGGGGAGCGGTCGTCGGCGAGCTCGGCGTGCTCGCGGGCCGCCCCCGCTCCGCCGACCTCGTCGCCGAGCGCGACTCCGTGGTCGTCGAGGTCGGTGTCGGCGACCTCCGCTCCGCCCTCGAGGAGGTGCCGGGCGCCGGCTGGGGCCTGGCCGGGATGCTCGCCGAGCAGATCGCCCGCCTGCCCGCGCCCGCCCGCCAGGCCGGACCGCCCTCGACGATCGCGGTCCTCGGTCTCGGCAACGCGCCGGCCCGCGACGCCGCGGCGAAGCTCGCCGACCTGATCGGGGTCCACCGCACGGTCGCCGTCGTGGACCGGCCGCTCGACGCGAGCGCACTGGCGGCGGTCGAGGCCGACCACGACCGAGTCCTGCTGGTGGCCGGCACCGACCCCGCGCACGCGGACTTCTGCCGGCGGCATGCCGACGTGGTGGTGCTCGTCGCCCACGGCGACCCGCGCGGCGTCGCGCCGGTGCCGGGGTGCGAGGTGCTCCTCGACGGTCCCACCAACCCGCGCCGCGTCACCGCCTGGATGGACGCCACCGGTGCCCGCCGCGTCCACCAGGCCGCGCTCGGCGGACGCGAGCAGCTCGCCGCCCGGCTCGCCGGTCGGTCCCTCGGCATCGCCCTGGCCGGTGGTGGCGCCCGTGCCTTCGCCCACATCGGCGTGCTGCACGAGGTCGAGGCCGCGGGCGTCGTCGTCCACCGGGTCGCCGGCACCAGCGTCGGCTCCTACGTCGGCGCCCTGTACGCCGCCGGCCACAGCCCCGCCGACATCGAGGCGATCGTCCGCGAGGAGTTCGTCCACCACAACCCGGTCGGCGACTACGGCCTGCCGAAGTACGCGCTGTCGCGTGGCGGCCGGATCGCCGCTGCCGCGGCCCGGGTGTACGGCGATGCCACGGCCGAGTCGCTCCCGCGCGAGCTCACCGTGATGGCGACCGACATCCACAGCCACGGGGCGGTCGCGCTGCGCCGCGGCCTGCTCCGCGACATCACCCGGGCCTCCGCGGCGGTGCCCGGCCTGCTGCCGCCGGTGGTCCACGAGGGTCGGGTGTACGTCGATGGCGCGGTCACCGGCAACCTGCCGGTGCTCCCGCTGGCCGGGGAGTCGGCCGGCCCGGTGATCGCCCTCGACCTGTCGGTCGGGAGCGGCGAGCCCCGGCCGCGGAACGCCGGCGCGCCGCGCCCGCCCCGGGTCCCCACCCTCCCCGAGACGCTCATGCGGACGCTGCTGTTCGCCGCGGCCGAGGAGAACCGGCGCGCCGCCAGGGCGGCCGACCTCGTCGTCCGCATCCAGACCCGGAACATCGGGCTGCTGGAGTTCCACCAGATCGACACCGCCCTCGAGGCGGGCCGGGCCGCGGGCCGCCGGCTGGTCGCCGAGCTCGCCGAGCAGCCGCTCGGCACGTAACGCGCGTCACACACCCGTCGTTGGACGCGCATGCGGAAGACCCCCTTGTACGCCGCCACGTCGGCCCTCCTCCTGGCCGGTGCGCTGGCGCCGAGCACCCTCGCGCACGCGGTCGCCGCGCCGGCGTACTCCGTCACGACGCTGCACTTCAAGGTCGTCGTCGGCCCGAACGACGACCAGACCTGCGACATCGTCGGCGACCTCTACCAGCCCGCCGACGCCTCGCCCACGCACCGCGTCCCGGCGATCCTGACGACCAACGGGTTCGGCGGGTCGAAGAACGACCAGGCCGGCATCGGGGCCGCGTTCGCGTCGCGCGACTACGAGGTGCTGTCCTACTCCGGCCTCGGGTTCGGCGGCTCCTCCTGCAAGGTCACGCTCGACGACCCCGACTACGACGGCAAGGCCGGCAGCCAGCTGATCAGCTACCTCGGCGGGGAGTCCGGCATCGCCTACACCGACGCCGCCCACACCACCGCCGCGCCGGCGCTGGACGTCGTCCAGCTCGACGACGGCGCCACCCTCGACCCGCGGGTCGGCACCATCGGCGGCTCGTACGGCGGCGGCTTCCAGTTTGCGACCGCCAGCGTCGACAAGCGCCTCGACACGATGATCCCGATCATCACGTGGAACGACCTGAGCTACAGCCTCGCGCCGAACAACACCGACCAGACCACCGCGACCGGCGTCACCACCGCCCACTCGGGTGCCGCGAAGCTGATCTGGGCCGCGGGCTTCTCGCTGATCGGCATGACCGGCGACATCACCAACCAGCAGGTCCCGCCGGACCTGCTGGCCTGCGCGAACATGGCCGACTGGATCTGCCCCGGCCTGGTGTGGGCCGGCACGACCGGCTACACCGATCCCGCGACCACGGCGCACCTGCAGCACGCGTCGGTAGCGTCGTACATGGCGAAGATCAAGATCCCGACCCTGCTCATGCAGGGCGAGAACGACACCCTGTTCAACCTCAACGAGGCCGCCGCCACCTACCGCGCCCTGAAGGCGCAGGGCACGCCGGTGAAGATGGTCTGGCAGTCGTGGGGCCACTCCGGCTCGACCGCGGCCCCCGGCGAGATCAGCCTGACCTCGCCGGACCCGGCGACGCAGTACGAGACCGCGCGGGTCGCCAACTGGTTCGACCACTACCTGAAGGGCGCCGATACCCCGACCGGGCCCAACTTCGCCTACTTCCGCGACTGGGTCGGCTACTCGGGCATCGCCACGCCGGCGTACGCCACCTCGAACAGCTTCCCGGTCGGGACCGCGCGGGTCTACCGGCTCTCCGGCACCAACGGCCTCGTCACCGGTACGACGCCCAGCGCCGCCGGCAGCCAGACCCTGGTCACGCCCGCGGCCGGTGCGCCGACCAGCCTGAACAACGCCGACGTCCTGGGCAGCTACCTGGGCACCGCCCCGAGCCTGCCCGGCGACCTGCCCGGCACGATGGTGCACTGGGACACGGCCGCGCTGGCCTCCCCGGTCGACGTCGCCGGCTCGCCCACGGTGCGGCTCCAGGTCAGCGCGCCGACCGCGGCGCTGACCCAGGCGACCGGGGAGTCCGGTGAGCTCGTGCTCTTCGTCCGCGTCGCCGATGTCGCCCCCGACGGCACCGCCACGCTCATCCACGGCCTCGAGGCGCCGGTCCGGATCCCTGACGTCACCCAGCCGTTCACGGTCAAGGTGCCCGGCATCGTGCACCGGTTCGCGGCCGGTCACCGGATCGAGCTGCAGGTCGCCGGCGGCTCGGTCAACTACCGCGGCGGACTCACCCCGGTCCCCGTCACCGTGGCGTCGGGCTCGACCCAGACCCTGAGCCTGCCCGTCGTCCCCTGACCCCCTCTCTCGCGAGTTCTGGCTTCTGGTCCCGCGAATCCGGCCTCGTGGTCAGCCGAAACCCTGGTCTCGGCTGACCACGAGCCTGAACTCGGCGATGATGGGGGCGTGCGGGGCATCTTCTTCGACGAGGACGAGGCGCGCGCCGCGGTGGCGGCGCTCGTCGCCGACGGCTACCGCGCCGAGCTGAGCCGCGAGCGGCTGGCCGGCGAGGACGACGACGAGGACCACCCCTGGGCGGTCACCACCGACGCCCCCGCGATCACCCTCGAGCTCCTCGTCGAGAGGTACGACGGCTGGCTGGACGCGCCGCCGCCCGAGCCCACCCGTGTGCAGCTCCCGCCCGCGCCGTTGCCGGACGCGCCGAAGCGGATCAAGAAGCCGTAGCTCAGCCCGATCAGCTGGGCGGGCAGGCCGCCGGACCGCCCCCGGTGATCTCGGTGCTGACGGCGGCGCGGGGGCCGGTCGCCCAGGTGGACGCGATCGACTCGAGCGATCCGTCGTGCGCCACGGTGAACGTGCCGAGGTGGCTGAACGGCTGCTGCGAGCGCAGCTCCTTGCCCTGCGCGATGAGCGCCTGCCGCGCGGTCGCGTCCGCGGTGGCCTCGTCCGCCGACCCGAACTCCAGGTAGCTCGTCGTCGCGAGCGGGTCGCCGGTCGCCACGAGGGCGCGGGCGGTGGGGTGGCCGAGGGCGTCGTACAGGGGGCCTGGCCTGGTCGGCCTGTCCGTCCCGTACGCCGTCACCTGCTGGCAGATCCCGCTCCCGGTCGACATCGCCGCGAACTCCGCCTTCTCCGCCTTGTCGAGCAGCGGCGAGAACGCGCCGGGCTGCTTGTCCAACGAGGTGGCGTCGCCGTTCGCGACCGCGGCGACGTCCGCCAGCGCGGCCGGGTCGCCCGACCCGACGACGAGGTGGTCGTCGGAGTCGATGAGCACGTCGGTCATGGCGGCCGGGTACATCCCCGCCACCAGCCCGGTGTTCGGGTCCGCGGCCTTGGCGAAGTCGATCGTGTAGCGCGCGAGCCCGTCGACGGTGTCCTTCTTCCAGCCGTGCTCGGTGAGGCTGCGGTCCAGACCGCTGAGGTCGAGCTTGTCGCTCGTCCGCCAGAGGTACGCCGACCGCGCGTCCGCCCCGGAGCCCCAGCGCGCCGCCGCCTCCCAGCGCACGTCGAGCTCGTTGAAGGGGGCGTCCTTCATCACCGTCAGGTACGTCGCCAGCTGGGTCGTGCCCCATCCCTGGTCCGCGAACGCCTTGTTGTAGGCGACGATCTGCTCGTCGGTCGCGTCGCGCCCGCTGATGTCGACCCCCAGCCGCTTCGCGACGGCCTGCCGGTCGGTGAACACGATCGCGGTGGTGTCGGACGGCAGCAGCTTCGCGGCCGCGTCGATGTGCGGGGTGTCGTGGAAGAGCCCGCAACCGGCCAGCCCCGTCGCCACGGTCATCCCGGCGGTCATCACTGCGATCGTCACGGCGACACGGCGCACCCCACGCTGCATGGGCGCGACACTACGCTGGGCACCATGAGTCAGACGCCGGGCCTCCGCATGCTCCTGGTCCACGCCCACCCCGACGACGAGTCCATCGGGCAGGGCGCCACGATGGCCCGGTACGTCGCCGAGGGGCGCGGCGTCACGCTGGTGACCTGCACCGCCGGCGAGATGGGTGAGGTGCTCGTTCCCGAGCTGGCCCACCTGGCCGCCGACCAGGACGACACGCTCGGCGAGCACCGCAAGGGCGAGCTCGCGAACGCGATGAAGGCGCTGGGCGTCACCGACCACCGCTTCCTCGGTGGCTTCGGCACCTACCGCGACTCCGGCATGAAGTGGCACGAGGACGGCTACGCCGTCGCCGCGGACGACATCCACGACAACGCGTTCTGGTACGCCAACCTCACCGAGGCCGCCGCGCACTTGGTCCGGGTGATCCGCGAGATCCGGCCGCAGGTGATGGTGACCTACGACGAGTTCGGTCAGTACGGCCACCCCGACCACGTCCAGGCCCACCGGGTCGCCACGTACGCCGCCAGCCTGGCCGCCGTCCCGTCGTACCGGCGCGACCTCGGGGAGCCCTGGGACATCGCCAAGATCTACTGGGGCGCGATCTCCGAGACGCGGCTGCGCGAGGGGCTGCGGCGGTTGCGCGCGGCCGGCAACACCACCGCCTTCGAGGGCATGGAGCCGGACGGCGACCTGCCGCCGATGTTCTGCAAGGACCAGGACATCGCGTGCGAGGTCGACGGGTCGGCGTACGTGCAGCAGAAGGTGGCCGCGCTGCGCGCGCACCCCACCCAGATCAACCCCGAGGGCGGGTTCTTCTCGCTCAACGACGAGCTCGGCGCCGAGGCGCTCGCGGTCGAGCACTTCCGGCTGGCCAAGGGGACGCTGGGCCCGGTCGGCGAGAACGGCTGGGAGTCCGACCTCTTCGCCGGCATCGACCCCGACTGAGGTGCGCTGGCTGGGCCGGCTGGTCGTCGCCGCGGCGACCCTGCTGCTCGGCGGTGCCGTGTCGCTGTTCACCGTCGCGCTGCACGGCTACCCGTGGGGGTTGGCGCTCGGTCTGATGACGACCGCGGCGACGATGGTCGCGCTGCCGGGCGGCTGGGCGCGGATGCCGTTCGCGCTCGGGTGGTCGGCCCTGGTCGTCTACGCCAGCCAGGTCCGTCCCGAGGGCGACTTCGTGATCGCCCAGGACGTCGCCGGCTGGGCCGTGCTCGTCGCGGCCGTGGTCGTCCTGATCGCCGGGATGATCGGCGCTCGGAAGCGGTCGCCCGTCGTGCCTCCCGAAGGAGGGCCCGCCGGCTCCCGATAATGCCGGTGTGAGCTTCTGGGAGGACTCGTCCGCGCCGGTCGTGCTCGACCGGTTGGGGCGCGTCGAGCGCGAGCGGGCCGGGCTGTCCGTGGTCGTCGTGGTGGTGCTGCTGCTCGGCGTCCTCGGGGGAGCCGGGTACGTCGCCGCGCACGCCGCCGCCGGTGACCGCGTCCCGCGCGGCACCACCATCTCCGGGGTGGACGTCGGCGGGCTGAGCCGCGACGCCGCGATCGCCCGGCTGCAGGCGGCCTTCGCGGCCCGTGCCCACACCCCGATCACCCTCGCCGCCACCGACGCGACGGGCGCCGACCGCACGGTCACGATCCGGCCCGCCCAGGTGGGCCTGCGCATCGACGCGGTCGCCTCGGTGGACCTCACCGACCCGGTCCGCAGCTGGCACCCGCAGCGGCTCTGGGACTACTTCAGCGACGCCGCGCGGCGCGACGCCGTCGCCCTCGTCGACACCGACCGACTGGCCGCCCGGATCCGCACGATGTCCGGTGGTTTCGGTGCTCCGCCGGTCGACGGCCGCGTCGTGTTCACCGCCCACGGCGTGCGCGAGATCCCCGGCCAGGCCGGCGACGCGGTCTCGCTCGCGGCCGCGGTCGACGCGCTCGAGACGGCGTACCTCTCGGGGCGGAGCCGGGCCCAGGTGCCCCTCGTGCCCGCGCCGCCCGCCATCGACCAGGCCGACCTCACCGCGGCGCTGGCGAGCTTCGCGCACCCGGCCATGTCCGGCCCGGTGACGCTCGGCTTCGGTGCCCGCCGGCTCACCCTCCAGCCGCGCCAGTACGCCGCCGCGCTGGCCATGGTCCCGCAGGACGGCCGCCTGGTGCCGCTCCTGCACTGGCCGCGGGTGCTCGCCCTCGTCGCCCACGCCCGCACCGCCATCGCGCCGCGGGACGCCACCGTCCGCCTCGTCGGCGACCGGCCGCGCGTGGTCCCGGCGCGACCCGGCAGCACCTTCACCGATGCCGCGGTCGTCACCGCCTTCCGGTCCGCACTGACGGCGCACGGAGCGGGCCGCACCCGCGCGGTCACCGGCACCTCGACCCAGCCGACCTTCACCGCCGCGGACGCCCGGGCGCTGGCGATCCGCACCCCGATCGTGTCGTTCGCAGCCCCGGTCGCGAGCCCGGCCGACAACGCCCGGGTGCGTGCGGGGGTGGCCGCCGTCCAGGGCAGGGTGCTGCGCCCGGGTGACGTCCTCCGGCCTCCGCCGGGCGCGGGAGCGCTCGCCGTCGCCCTCTCGGGCGCGGCCTTCCGGGCCGGCCTCGCGGACGTCACCGCGGACCTGCCGGTGGTGGTCGACCCGACCGTGGGCAACGACGTCCCGGCGCAGCAGCAGTTCCGCAACGACAGCCCCTCCGGCGTGCTGGTCGACGTCGCCCTCACCCCGGCCCGGCCGGGCCGGCCCGGCACCGTGCGCGTCCGGCTGTGGTCGACGAAGGCCTGGACCGTCACCCTCCGTCGCGGCGCCCGCACCGACCCCGTGCCGCCGCCGACGCGCACCCAGCACGGCAGCGCGTGTCGTCCGAGCGCCGGCAGCGCGGGCTACACGGTCGCCGTCACCCGCGTCTTCCGCCCGGTGGGGGAGGCGGCGGTCGACCACACCGAGACCTTCCGATCCGTGACCGCCCCGGTCGCGCGGGTGGTCTGCCGGTGAGGCGGCTGCGCGCGGTGCCCGTGCACCGGATGCACCTGTTCCTCATGCTCGCCCTCACCTTCACGACCGGCATCAACGACGCGGTCGGCTACCTCGGCCTGGACAAGGTCTTCACCGGCAACATGACCGGCAACGTGGTCGTCCTCGGCATGGCGCTCGCGGGCGGCTCCGGCCTGCCGGTCCTCGGCCCCGCGCTCGCCCTGCTCGGCTACATGGCCGGGGCGGCGAGCGGTGGCCGCGCGATGAGGTACGCCGGCACCGGCTGGACCCGTCCCGTCACGGCCGCCCTCGCCGCGGTCGCCGCGATCATGCTCGCCCTGGGCGCCGTGCTGCTGCTCGTCGACGACCCGACGCACGGCGTCATGGTCGCCGTCACGACCTGTGCCGCGGTGGCGATGGGCATCCAGGCGGCGACCGCCCGGCACGTCGCCGTCGCTGACATCACCACCGTCGTCGTCACCTCCACCCTCACCGGCCTCGCCGCCGACCCGTTCCGCGGCGAGCACCGGTCCCGCGCGGCCCGGCGCTTCGGCGCGGTCGTGCTGATCCTCCTCGGCGCGCTTGTCGGTGCGCTGCTGATCAGGGCCGAGCTGGGGCTCGGCCTGGTGGTCGCGGGCGTGGTCATCGCGGCCGTCACGACGCTGGGTCACCTGAGCCGACCGGTGGACGGTCTGTGACTCATCGCACAACCTGTCGTTGAATCAGGTCATGCGGCCCTTCTCGACGTACCTCTCGGCCCTGGTCGCCGGTCTCCTGCTCACCGTGGGGCTCTCGGGCGTCGCGACCGCGCACGCCGACACCACGATCCTGCCTCCGCTCCCGACCGCGCCGGAGGGCGACATCGCGGGCGTCAACAACTGGTCGTGCCGGCCGACCGTGACCCACCCGGAGCCCGTGGTGATGGTGCACGGCACCTTCGGTGACCGGCGACACCTCCTGGAACCGTTGGAGACGGCGCTGGTGGCCCGCCACTACTGCGTCTTCGCGCTCGACTACGGCAACCGCGGCACCGGCGACATCCCCACCTCGGCGCGTCAGCTGAAGGCGTACGTCGCCAAGGTGCTCGCCGCGACGGGCGCGTCGAAGGTGTCGATGATCGGGCACAGCCAGGGCGGCATGATGCCGCGCTACTACATCAAGTTCCTCGGCGGCGCGCGGTACGTCGACGACCTGATCGGCATCGCGCCGTCCAACCACGGCACCCAGCTGGTCCCGACGGCCGCGTTCAACCCGCTCTACCAGCTGCTGCCCGGCGCGCTGTGCGTGGCGTGCAACCAGCAGGCCTGGGGATCGACGTTCCTGAAGAACCTCAACGCCGGCGACGAGACGCCCGGGATGGTCAGCTACACCCAGATCGAGACCCGGTACGACGAGGTCGTGGTGCCCTACACCTCGGCGTTCCTGGCGGCCGGACCGCGGACCACGAACATCACCCTGCAGGACAAGTGCCCGCTGCTGATCACCGAGCACATCTTCGTCCCGACCGTGCGGCCCACGATCGACATCGCGCTCGACGCGCTGGCCCACGCCGGTCCCGCTCGTCCGGACTTCCAGCCGCACTGCTGAGTCTCGGCAGGCTCGACCTCCGGGGACTGGGCTAGAATAGGAACACGTTCTAGTTCCGAGAGGGATGATCCATGTCTGCCACCCCCGTCGTCGACGGCTGGTTCACCACGGGCGACGACCCGCGGCTGCTGGCCGCCCGCTGCACCGACTGCGGCAACCTGGTCTTCCCGCCCCCGCCGGCCGACGCGGCGACGTACTGCCGCAACCCGCGGTGCTCCGGCGAGACCACCGAGCCCGCCGAGCTCTCGCGCCGCGGCCGGGTCTGGTCCTACACCGACGCGCAGTACCAGCCTCCTGCGCCGTACGTCCCGCGCACCGAGCCGTTCCAGCCGTTCGCCCTGGCCGCCGTCGAGCTGCCCGAGGGCCTCGTCGTGCTCGGCCAGGTCGCCGACGGCTATGGCGTCGAGCACCTGAAGGTCGGCGACGAGGTCGAGCTCGTCGTCGAACCCCTCGACCCCGACGGTCGCACCACCTACCGCTGGAAGCCCGTGGAGGCGCAGTCGTGAGCAGGGCGATCGCCGTCGCCGGGGCCGGCATGCACCCCTGGGGCAAGTGGGGCAGGAGCTTCGTCGAGTACGGCGTCCACGCGGCCCGCGCCGCGCTCGCCGACGCCGGCATCGCGTGGTCCGACGTCGACCTGGTCGTGGGCGGCGAGACCGTCCGCAACGGCTACGCCGGGTACGTCGCCGGCTCCACCTTCGCCTCGGCGCTCGGCTGGAACGGCGCCCGGATCGCGACGTCGTACGCCGCCTGCGCCACCGGCGCCCAAGCCATCGACACCGCCCGCGCCCGGATCCTCGCCGGCATGTCGGAGGTCGCGCTGGTCGTCGGCGCCGACACCACCCCGAAGGGCTTCCTCGCGCCGAACGCGGGCGAGCGCTGGGACGACCCGGACTGGCTGCGGTTCCGGCTGTTCGGCATGACCAACCCGGCGTACTTCGCGCTCTACGCGCGCCGCCGGATGGACCTGTACGGCGCCACCTCGGAGGACTTCGCCGCCGTCAAGGTGAAGAACGCCCGGCAGGGCCTGGAGAACCCCTACGCGCGCTTCCGCAAGGAGTCGTCGGTGGCCGAGGTGCTCGCCTCGCCGGTGGTCTCCGACCCGCTGCACCTGCTCGACATCTGCGCCACCTCCGACGGCGCGGCCGCGCTCGTGCTCTGCTCGGTCGACTACGCGAGGAGGCACGGGATCGCCGACCCGGTGCGGGTCGAGGCGGTCTCGACGGTCACGCCGACGTTCCCGAACACGGTCATCGACATGCCGCTGCTCGCCACCGACTGCTCGGCCGTGGCGGGCGCCCCGGACCACACGTTCAAGGAGTCGATCGGCCTGGCGGCGTACGACGAGGCGGGCATCTCGCCCGAGGACGTCGACGTCGCCGAGGTCTACGACCTCTCCACCGCCCTCGAGCTGGACTGGATCGAGGACCTCGGGCTGTGCAAGCGCGGCGAGGCCGAGGTGCTGCTACGCGCGGGCGACACCGCGCTCGGCGGACGGATCCCGGTCAACCCCTCCGGCGGCCTGGCCTGCTTCGGCGAGGCCGTGCCCGCCCAGGCGATCGCCCAGGTCTGCGAGCTCACCTGGCAGCTGCGGGGTCAGGCGAGCGGCCGCCAGGTCGAGGGTGCCCGGGTCGGCATCACCGCCAACCAGGGCCTCTTCGGGCACGGGTCGTCGGTGATCCTGGCGCGGTAGACAGGTTTCCTCCGGTCGGTTCCGGCGCAGGATCCCGGGACACGCGTTCGTCGGGCTCGGGCCCGCGTCATGACCTGGAGGGACCATGAGGAACCGTCTCGCTGCGACGCTCGTCGCGATCGCCACAGCTGCGGCTGTCGCCACACCGTCGACCACCGCGCTGGCCGCGACGGGCGGCGTCACCACCGAGCACGTCGCCGCCTCGACGCTGGGCCGCGGCGCGGCGCCGAAGGTCGACTACCTGGTCGGCCGCGCGCTGCACTCCTCGACCGGGAGCACCGTCCGGCTGCCCCGCTCGTGGCGGCTGCACTCGACGCAGCCGTACCTGCCCGACCTCCTCACGCTGGTCGGTCGGGTCGGCACCGCCTGGTACGTGCAGCGGATGGACAACGACTACTACGACGGCTGGCTCTACCGCGTGACCGCCACGTCGGTGCGGCGGATCAGCGCCGGCTCGGACTACGGCAGCGGCTTCCTGACCTGGTACCTCACCGCCGACCACCGGCGGATCGTCCGGCACAGCACCGACGGGTACGGCGGTTGCGACCTGCGGGTCACCGACCTGACCGGAGCGCTCGTCGCGCACCACGGTTGCGGCAACGACGGCAATTACGTCGGCGCCACCAGCGCCAGCGTCTGGTACACCGACTTCAGCTCGTCGTCGACGCACCGGTGGGCCGTCCCCGGCAGCACCACGACCAGCCTCGGCGTGCGCGGCTACCTCGCCGACCCGACGCACGACCTGCTGTTCCTGCGGCCCACCAGCACCACCCCGGCCGGGGTCACCAGCCTCTCCGCCCCGCGAGCCCCGACCTGGACGGCAGCGTTCCGGGCGGTCTCCGTCTCGTCCGGCGGCACGTACGTCGCCGGCTACGGCGCGGGCGCCGTCCAGGTCCGCAGGGTCAGCGACGGCACGCTCGTCCGCCAGCTCGCGTTCGGGTCGACGAACGGCCTGCAGTGGGAGTCGGACGCGAAGCTGCTGGTCGCGGTCGACAACACGAAGAAGTGGATCGTGCGCTGCCCGGTGACCGGCGACTGCCACACCGCGGCGGGGCCGTCGTCGGCGTCGTACGAGCTCGCCCAGGTGCCGTCCTGGCACGCGGAGGCGACCGGCGGCTGACCCGGTGACGGCAGGGGCTACCGTGCCGCGGCCAGCAGCTGCGAGATCGCGTGCTCCCCGGACAGGCCCTTGAGCTCGTAGACCCCCACCGGCACGGGGGTGATGCTGGTGCCGGCCAGCGCCTCGGTGACCGCCTCGCTCACGAAGATCTCGCCGCCGGCGGCGACGCTCGCGACCCGGGCGGCCATGGCCACGTTGGTGCCGAAGTAGTCGCCGTCGCGGGCGACCACCTGGCCGGTGTGGATCCCGATCCGGACCTGGATGGGGTGCCGGCGCAGGATCGCGTCGCCGGGGCGGCCCAGGTCGCGCTGGATCGCGATCGCCGCCCGGCAGGCCGCCTCGGTGTCGCGGAAGGCGACCATGAAGCCGTCGCCCGCGGTCTTCACGACCTGGCCCTGGTGCTGCTCGACGCGGGTGCGCACGATCCGGTCGTGCGCGGCCAGCACCTTGACGAACGTCTTGTCGCCCAGCTGGTCGTTGAGGGCGGTGGAGTCCTCGACGTCGGAGAAGAACAGGGTGACCGTGCCGTCGGCCGCGGCCATGTTGAGGATGTCGGCCCGCTCGGTTCCGGCCCAGGTGGTGATGTCCTCGATCGTGGACTGGATGAGTCCGGTGATGCCCTGCTCGCGCACCCGCGAGGCGGTGCGGATCACCCGGCGGACGGCGCGTTCTGCCGAGCTGGTCGGCGGTCCGGGCCGGAGCGCGGCGTCCAGGTCGCGCTCGAGGGTCTCGATGTGCATCCGGGCGAGCGAGAGCTGGCGGCGCGCGAACGCGAGCGCCCAGCCGAGTGCCACGCAGGCTGCCAGGAGCACCGCGCAACCAATTCCCAGCAGCACCGTCACGGCCGCAGCCTAGGGCGTCGGGTGTGGTCGGAGAGGGTGATCCGCACGTTGCTCAGGTCACGTCCCCGTCGACGTACACCCAGCGCCCGCGGCGCCGTTCGAACCGGCTCCGCTCGTGCATCGAGCCCGTCACCGCTCCCTCGTACGACGCCGTGAACTCGACCCAGTCCTCACCGGAACCGTGGATCTCCAGGCCGGTCCAGGTCAGCGTGTCGGGCGCGATCACGTCCGGGCGGGTCCGCGGGTGCCAGGTGCGGAACACGTAGTCCACGTCCTTGAGTGCGTACGCCGAGTAGCGCGACCGCATCAGCTCCTCGGCCGTCACCGCCTCCCGGGCTCCGCGGTGCAGGGGCCCGCAGCAGGCGTCGTACGCCGTCCCCGACCCGCACGGGCACTCCTCGAACACCCTCATAACCTATTGCGCCCCGTCGTAGCGTGGAGCCGTGACCGTCTCCCCGAACCCGGCCCCCACGATCGCGACCGTCGGAGAGCTGCGCGCCTCCGGCCACGTGCTGAAGTCCCTGCGCCAGGAGATCCGCGACAACCTGCTCGCGAAGCTGGCCGCCGGCGAGAACCCCTGGCCCGGCCTGCACGGCCTCGACGACACCGTCGTGCCGCAGCTCGAACGGGCGCTCATCGCCGGCCACGACGTGGTGCTGCTCGGCGAGCGCGGCCAGGGCAAGACCCGCATCCTGCGCACGCTCTCCGGGCTGATGGACGAGTGGTCCCCGGTGATCTCGGGCAGCGAGCTGGGGGAGCACCCCTTCGACCCGATCACCGTCCAGTCCCGCGCGGCCGCGGCCGAGCACGGCGACGCGCTGCGGATCTCATGGCGCCACCGCAGCGAGAGGTACGCCGAGAAGCTGGCCACCCCCGACACCTCGGTCGCCGACCTGATCGGTGACGTCGACCCGATGAAGGTCGCGGAGGGCCGGTCCCTGGGCGACCCGGAGACCATCCACTTCGGCCTGATCCCGCGGTCCCACCGGGGCATCGTGGCCATCAACGAGCTGCCCGACCTGGCCGAGCGGATCCAGGTCGCGATGCTCAATGTGATGGAGGAGCGCGACATCCAGATCCGCGGCTACGTGCTGCGGCTGCCGCTCGACGTCCTGGTGGTGGCCAGCGCCAACCCGGAGGACTACACGAACCGCGGCCGGATCATCACCCCGCTCAAGGACCGCTTCGGCGCCGAGATCCGCACCCACTACCCGACCGAGCTCGAGGCCGAGATCGCGGTGATCCGGCAGGAGGCGGACCTGCTGACCGAGCAGGTCGACGTACCGGACTTCCTGGTGGAGATCCTGGCCCGCTTCACCCGCAACCTGCGCGACTCCTCCGCGGTCGACCAGCGCTCCGGCGTCTCGGCGCGGTTCGCGATCGCGGGGGCCGAGACGATCGCGGCGGCCGCGCTGCGCCGGGCCACCCTGCTCGGCGAGGACCGTGCGGTGGCGCGGGTCGTCGACCTGGAGACCGCGGTGGACGTGCTCGGCGGCAAGATCGAGTTCGAGTCGGGCGAGGAGGGCCGCGAGGACGAGATCCTCACCCACCTGCTCCGCACCGCCACGGCCGAGGTCGTGCGCTCCAGCTTCCGCGGCGTGGACTTCGCGCTGCTCGTCGACGCCATCGAGGGCGGCGCCACGGTCGTCACCGGCGAGCGCATCGCGGCGCGCGACCTGTTGGCCGGGTTGCCCGTGCTCGGCGAGTCCGACCTCTACGACACCGTCTGTGAGCGGGTCCTCGGCGCCGGCGGCGGCACCACCGACGGCGAGCGCGCCGCCGCCATCGAGCTCGCCCTCGAGGGTCTCTTCCTGGCGCGCAAGATCGGCAAGGACTCCGACGGCTCCGAGACGATCTATGGCTAGCGGGGTGGCTCATGGATGGCTTGCCCGTAGGCGTGCCCACGGTGCGTGCATCGCAAGGCGGCCGGGCGATGGCGTACCGGGTAGTCCTCCGAGCTCGGCCAACGCAGCGAGGTGCGTGCTGTGGGCGCGCGGACGGAGGAGCCATCCATGAGCCACGCCGCTAGGTACCAGAAGTACGCCGGCGGCGACCCGCTCGCTCCTCCGGTCGACATCGCCGAGGCGCTCGACGCCATCGGCCAGGACGTGATGGCCGGCTACAGCCCGGAGCGGGCGATGCGGGAGTTCCTGCGCCGCGGCGGCCAGGACCGGGCCGGGCTGGACGACCTGGCCCGCCGGGTGGCCGAGCGCCGGCGCGACCTCCTGCAGCGGCACAACCTGGACGGCACCCTGCAGCAGGTCAAGGAGCTGCTCGAGAAGGCCGTGCTCGAGGAGCGCAAGCAGCTCGCCCGCGACGTCACGATGGACGACGGCGACCGGGCGTTCCGCGAGATGCGGATGGAGAACCTGCCGGACTCGCCGGCGGCCGCGGTCACCGAGCTCGGCGACTACGACTGGCAGTCGAGCGAGGCGCGGGCGGCGTACGAGGAGATCAAGGACCTGCTCGGACGCGAGCTGCTCGACCAGCGCTTCGCCGGCATGAAGAACGCGCTCGAGAACGCGACCGGCGAGGACCGGGCCGCGATCAACGAGATGCTGGGCGACCTCAACGAGCTGCTCGAGAAGCGCGCCCGAGGGGAGGACACGCAGGAGGACTTCGAGGAGTTCATGGCCAAGCACGGCCAGCAGTTCCCGGAGAACCCGCAGAACCTCGACGAGCTGCTTGACTCCCTCGCCGCGCGGGCGGCCGCTGCCCAGCGGATGCTGAACTCGATGACGCCCGAGCAGCGGCGCGAGCTGATGGAGCTGTCGGCGGCGGCCTTCGGCTCGCCACAGCTGATGGACCAGCTCAACCGGCTCGACGGCAACCTCCAGGCACTGCGGCCGGGGGAGGACTGGGGCAGCTCCGAGCAGTTCGGTGGCGACCAGGGGCTCGGCCTCGGCGACGGCACCGGCGTGCTCCAGGACCTCGCCGACCTCGACGCGCTCGCCGACCAGCTCGCCCAGTCCTACCGCGGCGCCGGACTCGACGACATCGATCTCGACAAGCTCACCCGCCAGCTCGGCAACGACGCGGCGGTCGACGCCCGTCGGCTCAAGGAGCTCGAGCGCGCGCTGCGCGACACCGGTGCGATGGAGCGCGGCTTCGACGGCGAGCTGCGGCTGACCCCCAAGGCGATGCGCCAGCTCGGCAAGGCGCTGCTGCGCGACGTGGCGCAGAAGCTGTCGGGGCGGCAGGGGCAGCGCGACGTACGACGTTCCGGCGCAGCCGGCGACCTCACCGGCGCCTCCCGCGCGTGGGAGTTCGGCGACACCGAGCCCTGGGACGTGCCCCGGACGGTGCTGAACGGCACGCTGCGGCGGGCCGGCGAGGGGGGCGGTCCGCGGTTCAGCGTCGAGGACATCGAGATCCAGGAGACCGAGACCCGCACCCAGGCCGCCGTGGCGCTGCTGGTCGACACCAGCTTCTCGATGGCGATGGACGGCCGCTGGGTGCCGATGAAGCAGACCGCGCTCGCGCTGCACACGCTGATCGGCACCCGTTTCCGCGGCGACTCCCTGGAGCTGATCGGCTTCGGCCGGCACGCCGAGACGATGCAGATCGAGCAGCTCACGGCCCTGGATGCGCGGTGGGCGAAGGGCACGAACCTGCACCACGCCCTGCTGCTGGCCAACCGCCACTTCCGCAAGCACCCGAACGCCCAGCCCGTGCTGCTCATCGTCACCGACGGCGAGCCGACCTCGCACCTGGAGCCGAACGGCGAGGTCTTCTTCAGCTACCCGCCGCACCCGCTGACGATCGCCCTCGCGGTCCGCGAGCTCGACAACGCCCGTCGTCTCGGCGCCCAGACCACCTTCTTCCGCCTCGGCGACGACCCCGGCCTCGCGCGCTTCATCGACTCGATGGCCCGCCGCGTCGAGGGCTCCGTCATCGCCCCCGAGTCCGACGACCTCGGCGCCGCCGTGGTCGGCTCGTACCTCGGCTCCCGCTCCACCCGCCCCGCCCCCGGCTCCTACGGCGACTTCTTCCCCGGCCGCGGCTTCTGGGTGGGCTGAGGGGCTCCGTCGTACCTGGCGTTCTGGTCGTGCTTCGGCCGGAGACGCAGCCAATTCGCCAGGTACGACGGAGCTCCTGACCGCCGCCTGTGGACAACCGCGGAGTCGAGTTTTCGGGGCTGACCACCCGGGCAACCGCCCCGCATGACCCAGTCCCTGCTGCGCACGGTCGACCCCTCGGTGGTCGACGCCGACCCGTTCTGGGCGACCGTGGTCGCCCGCCACCCCTACGGCAGCTACGTGCTGCTGCCGCCCGACCCACCGCCCGCCGAGCTCCCCCCGGACCGCGCGGAGGCCGCCGCCACGGCCGTCGCGGAGACCTCCCTCCTCCTCCAGCGGTACGTCGAGGCGGCCGACCCGACCGCCACCCCGGCCGTCTCCTGGAGGGGGTCGCCCGGCGCCCGTCGGCTCGTCGCCCGCACCGCGCTGATCTGCATCGGCCGCGAGGCCGGCACCGACCTGGCCGCCGCCATCGGCGTCGGGCTGGGCACGCGCGGGTGGGCCCTGCGTCCGCGGCGAGGCCCCGCGCTCGCCACCCTCGCGCTGCGCAGCCCGGACCACGACCAGCAGCCGGTCGAGGTCGACCTCGCCATCGGTGAGGGAGCGACGGTGCTGTCGGTCACCGCGGACCCGGCGGTGACCTCGTGGCGGTGACCATCGCGGTCGACTACGGCGTCCTGCGGGAGACCGAACGTGGGTGGGGCGTGGCGGCCGGCGACCTCGACGGTGCCGTCAGCAGGCTGGCGCTCGTCTCCGGCGCGGGGATGTCGCCGCTGGTCGCCGCGGAGGTCGACGCGTTCGTCCTGCGGTGGTGGGAGGAGACGACGGCGATCGCCGCCCTGGCGAGCAGCGCACGGGCGTCCTTCGCGCAGGTCGGAGCGGACTACCGGATCACCGACCGCCTGCAGGCGGAGCGGGTCAGGTCGTTGCTGCCGTGGGGCGAGCGCCACGACGCGATCCGGGCCGCGCGATGAGCGCGCCCGAGCTGCCGGACACGATCGGGGAGTTCGAGGTGCTTCGGTGCAAGGCGGCCGGCGTCGGCACCATCGGGTCCGACCTGCGCGGGGTCGCCGCCACCCTCCAGGACGTGCGGTCCTGGGCCGACCGCGGCGCCGCGCCCGCCGACTGGTCGGGTGCGGCCGCGGAGGCCGCCGGTCACGCCCGCACCCGGTTCGCGCGCCGCGCCGACGTCGCGCAGAGCGCCCTGCAACGGGCCACGGTCGCCACCACCGACTTCGAGGACCGGTTGGTCGCGCTTCGGCGGCGGCGACGACCGCTCGAGCTCGAGCGCGAGGCGCTCAACGCGGCGATCATCCGCGCGGAGCAGGACCTGCGCGACGGCACCCTCACCGGCCCGGCGGCCGTCGAGACCGCGACCCGTCTGCGCACCCGCGCCCACCGGCTCACCGCCGGCATCGACGCCTGGCTCGCCGATGTCGAGGCCGCCGAGACGTCGTACGTCGCCGCGCTGCGCCGCCTCGACACGGTCGCCGAGGCTCGCCGCGAGCAGCAGCGGGCCCCGCTGCCGCGCACCGACGGCCTGCGGCACCGGCTGCAGACCCTGGGCGGTGACGCCGCGGCGGTGGCGGCGTGGTGGCGCACCCTCAGCGTCGCCCAGCGGCAGGCGCTGATCGTGGCGCACCCCGACCTCGTCGGCCGCACCGACGGCATCCCGGTCACCGGTCGCGACCGGGCCAACCGGGCCGCGATCGCCACGCGGCTCGGCCGCCTCCAGCGCCGTGCTGACGACGGCCCGATCACCGCGGACCAGCAGCGCGTCCTGAGCAACCTCGAGGCCGTGCAGAAGGTGATCGACGACCACCGCAACGACATCGACCCGATGACCGGGCGCGGCCTCCTCAACGTGATCGAGTACGACCCGACGGCCTACGGCGGCGACGGTACGTCGATCGTCAGCCTCGGCAACCCCGATCACGCCGTGCACGTCGCGACGTACACACCGGGCTTCACCACCGACGGGGGACAGCTCAGCGACCTCGGGCGGATCGAGGACCTGCGGCACGAGATGCGCCGGCACGTCGACTCGGTGGCCACGATCCTCTACGAGAGCTACGACGCCCCGAGCCCCGACGAGATCCACAGCCTGGGCGACGTGCTCGACGCCTCGAAGCGCGACCCCGCCGTGGCCGACGCGTTCGGGGTCACGAACTCCGCCGACGCCGAGGACGGCGGGCGTCGCCTCGCCGGTTTCCTGGACGGTCTCGACGTGACCCGGCACCACCACGACGTCGACGTCACCGTGATCGGTCACAGCTACGGCTCCGTCGTGGCGTCGTACGCCGCCCAGGACGCCGCGCCGCACGGCACGACCGACCTGGACCGGGTGGTGCTGCTCGCCGATCCCGGTGCGCCCGGCAGCAACATCCACGACCTCGTGGGCGACAGCGGCATCCGGGTGTACGCCGGGGCCGACGACCACGACCCGGTGTCCCTGATCGGCAGCGGGCCGCACGGCGGTCCGGGCCGGCTCGGAGCCGACCCCGCGACCGCGGCGTACGGCGCCGAACGGATCGGCGAGCACACCGGTCCGGTGAGCGTCGGCGGTGTGCTCGGCTTCGGCAACCACGGGTCGCGCAACTACCTCGGCCCCGGCACCGAGGGCCTGGCGAACGTCGCGGCGCTGGCCACGGGCGGCACCCCGCACGTCGTCGCCGGCAGGGACGGCGACAACTACCAGAACCTCGGCGACCTCACCGCCCACGCGCTGCTCGACGCCACTCCCGGCTCCGTTGACAACCTGCTCTACGACCACGGCGGCAAGCAGCTGCTCCACCTCTACGGCGACCTGCCCGGCCCGTTGCAGCGGGCTCCCCTCGGGCCGCTCGCCCCCACCGCCGAGCTCCTCGGCACGCTGAAGGGAATGCTCTCGTGAACCTCCTACTCCTGCTGCTCGCGCTCCTGTGCGCCCCGGTCCTCGCCGGCTGTGGCCTGCCCGTGCGGGGCGCGGGCGAGGCGGGCGCGGCCGGGTCCTCCGCCGGCGCCGCCGCCCTCGACACCCCCGATGCCCGGCAGCACGAGGTTGAGCGGATGGCGGACCTCCTGGTCGCGCTCGGGCGGTCCGCCGGCCGCCCCTACGGAACCACCGGCTGGGCGGGCAGCTGGCGCGAGTGCGTGACCTACACCGGCCACCAGGCCGAGTTCCGCGGCTTCGGGTCCTTCGACGCCGACATCGAGGGACTCCAGCCCAAGCAGGCCATCCTGGACGCGGCCCAGGCGTCGGGGTGGCGGGTCACCCGCGTCCGGATCAACGCACGGCACCTGTCCTTCGACCTCGCCGGCGGCGGAGCGTGGGGCGGCATCGTCGTCTCGGACGGCGGCGTCGAGATCGAGGTGGGCATCACCTGCATGGACGTCTCCGCGGAGGAGTCCGAGCGCCTCCGGACGGTGTCGATCGACCGGTACCGCTGAGCGGTGGCGAAAGTCGGTGGCGCACCCCGGGCACTCCGAGAACAATCGGTGACCGTGCCCGACCTGCAGATCACCCGGCCCGACGGGTACGACGACGCGGAGCTGGCCGCCTGGTGGGAGGTCTACCGCGCGGGCCTGTCGCACGACCTGGGCCGGCACTCGACGTACTGGCAGCTCCCGGAGATCGCGGCCATGGTCCGCGGCGACTGGATCCGCAACGACCACGAGCTCTTCGCTGCGCGACTCGGTGACGAGATCGTCGGGGTCGCGTTGGCGTGGTACCCGCTCCTCGACAACCTCAGCAGCGTCGACGTCGAGCTCGCGGTCCCGCACGAGCACCGGCGCAACGGCTACGGGACGCGTCTGCTCGCCGCTGTCGAGGAGGCCGCCACCGCCCGCGGTCGTACGACGGTCACGTCCCTGACCTCGTGGCGCGTCGACGACCCGGCCGGCGAGGCCGGGAGCCCGGGAGCGCGGTTCGCGGCGCGCCACGGCTACGCGATCGGCCTGGGCGACGTCCAGCGGGAGCTCGCGCTGCCGGTCGACGACGGGGTCCTCGCGTCGCTCGCCGCCGAGGCTGCCGAGCACACCCAGGGCTACGAGATCCGCACCTGGGTGGGAGCCATCCCGGAGGACCTGCTGCAGAGCCACGTCGAGCTCTCGTCCCGCCTCAACACCGAAGCTCCGCAGGGGGAGATGGAGTGGGAGAACGAGAGCACCGACCTTGACGCGGCCCGTGACCAGGACCGGTTCCACGAGGCGTGCGGCCGCGCCATGTACCGCGCCGTCGCCCTCGATCCGGCCGGCACCGTCGTCGCCTACTCCGACCTCGCCCTGGCCGAGCACGACCCGAGCTGGGTCTTCCAGTGGGGGACGCTCGTCGACCCGGCCCATCGCGGGCACCGGCTCGGCCTCGCGGTCAAGGTCGCGAACCTGCAGCAGTTGCAGCGCGACCCGCGGACGGCGGGCCGCCGGGTGGCCACCTGGAACGCCGGCGTCAACGACCACATGATCGCCATCAACGAGCGACTCGGCTTCCAGGTGACCTGCCACGGCGGCGAGCTGATCAAGAAGCTGTAGCCCTCAGGAGCTGCTGCCGGCGTCCGAGCCGAGCTTCAGCTCGGTGGTCGCGGTCTTCCCGTTGCGCTGGTAGGTCACCTTCACCTGGTCTCCGGGCCGGTAGGCGCGGATCGTGGCGATCAGCGAGTCGGCGCTGGTGATGTGCTGGTCGTCGATACCGGTGATGATGTCGCCGCTCTGCAGACCGGCGCTGCCGGCGGCCGAGCCCGACGTGACCTGGCGGATCTGCGCGCCGTCGGCGACCTCGGCCAGGGACTGGCCGTTCTGCTGCTGGACGTTCGAGACCTGGATGCCGAGCTTGGCGTGGGTGGCCGTCTGGCCGTTCTCGAGCTGCTGGACCACGGGCAGGATCTCGTCGATCGGGATCGCGAAGCCGAGCCCGATCGAGCCGCCCTGGCCGCCGGTCGCGCTGCTGTCGGACGCGGTCTGGATGGAGGCGTTGATGCCGACCAGGTGACCCGCCATGTCCACCAGGGCGCCACCGCTGTTGCCCGGGTTGATGGCGGCGTCGGTCTGGATCGCCGGGTACGCCGTGGTGTTGCCCGCCGAGTCCTGCCCGACGTCGACCGGCCGGTTGAGGGCGCTCACGATGCCGGAGGTGACGGTCGAACTCAGACCGAACGGCGACCCGATCGCCACCACCTGCTGGCCCACCTGGAGGTTGCTGAACCTGCCGACGGTGATCGGGGTCAGGTTGTCCACCCCGCTCACCTGGATGACGGCCGTGTCGGTGAGCGGGTCGGTGCCGACGACCTTCGCGGGGACCTTGGTGCCGTCGTTGAACGACACCGAGATCTGCGCGGACCGCGCGGGGATGCTGCTGTCGAGGGTCACCACGTGGTTGTTGGTGAGGATCATCCCGTCCTTGTTGAGCACGACCCCGGAGCCGCTGCCGCCGCTGCCGCCGCCCGCGACGTCGATCTCCACGACGGAGGGCAGCACCGCCTTCGCGACCGACTCGACGCTGCCGCCCTTCACCGCCGAGACGGGGGTGCCGTCGACGGTGATGGCCGAGGCCCCACCCGAGCCCCCGGACCCGTCGATCGCGTTCCACGCGGCCGCGCCACCGACGCCGGCGGTCCCGCCGACGACGAGCGCACCGGTGAGCACGGCGGCGGCGAAGCGGCCCCGGCTCATGCCGGGGCGCTGGGGAGGCAGCAGCGGCGATCCGCTGGGCGGCGGGTACGACGGAGGACCGAACGGAGGCTGGGAAGTCATGGCACCAAGGTCGCTCGCGAACCTGTGCCGATGCTGAGTCCGCGCAGGGGGTTCCCTAAGAGCCGAGTTCAGGCTTCTGGTCGACCGAAACCCGGGCTTCGGTCGACCACGAGCCTGAACTCGGCGATGGGTCAGACCTGGCGCTGCTGCGCCTCCCAGTAGGGCTTGCGCAGGTCCTTCTTCAGGATCTTGCCGGTGGGGTTGCGGGGGAGCGCCGCCACGACGTCCACCGTCTTCGGGCACTTGAAGTGGGCCAGCCGCTCCCGGCAGAACTCCACGAGCTCCATCTCGCTGGCCTCGGTGCCGGGCTTGAGCGCCACGACGGCCTTCACCGACTCACCCCACGTCGGGTCCGGTACGCCGATGACGGCGACCTCCGCCACCGCCGGGTGCTCGGCCAGCACCCGCTCCACCTCGGGCGAGTACACGTTCTCGCCGCCGGTGATGATCATGTCCTTGAGCCGGTCGGAGACGTAGAGGTAGCCGTCGGCGTCGAGGTGGCCGATGTCGCCGGTGCGGAACCAGCGGTCCTCGGTGATGACCTCGGCGGTGGCCTCGGGCTTGCCCAGGTAGCCCTTCATCAGCTGCGGCGTGCGCAGCCAGACCTCGCCGGCCTCGCCGGTGGGCAGGTCCCGCAGGGTGGCCGGGTCGACGACGCGGACCTCGCACTCGGGCAGCGGCTGCCCGGCCGACAGCAGCCGCTCCGGGCGGTCACCCGCCACGGCGGTCCGGTGGTCCTCGGCGAGCAGCTCGGTGGCCACGCCGGACACCTCGGTCAGCCCGTAGACCTGGATGAAGTCGGTGCCGGGCCAGGCCTGCATGGCGGCGCGCAGCAGCGGCGGCGGCATGGGCGCAGCGCCGTACGTGTAGGACTTCAGGGCACCGAACAGCCTGACCGCGTCGCCGCCGGCACCCAGCACCTGCGCGAGCACCGCGGGCACCAGGAAGGTGCGGTTGGCGCCGGCCATGATCGCCCCGGCCAGCGAGGCCGCGTCGGGCTCGCGGGTCATGATCGACGGGACGCCGTCATTGATCCCGAACAGCACGTACGACGAGCCGCCCACGTGGAACAGCGGCATCGAGACCATCGACTTGTCGCCCGGGTCGAACGCCCAGCCGTGGTGGGCGTTGCGCGTGTGGCTGACCATGTTGTCGTGGGTCAGCATGACGCCCTTCGGGCGGCCCGTGGTGCCCGAGGAGTACATCACCAGGCAGGTGTCGTGCGGGTCGGCGACCGACGCTGCCGTCTCCGGCGAGACGCCGGCGAGAAACGCCTCGTACCTGCACCCGTCGGCCCCGTCCGGCGTCACGTCGAGCACCTGCTGCACGGCCGGCAGCCGGTCGCGCACCGCCGCGATCGAGGGCACCAGCTCGGTCCCCACGAAGAGCACCTTCGCGCCGCAGTCGTTGACGGCGTACTCCACCTCGTCGGGGCTCGAGCGCCAGTTGATGATCGCGTTGGCCGCGCCGAGGTAGCCGGCCGCCATCGAGATCTCCACGCACGCCGGGTGGTTCTTGTCGAGGAAGGACACCACGTCGCCGCGGCCGATCCCCAGCGCACGGAGCCCGGCCACCGCACGCCGGATCCGCTCACCCCACTGCGCCCAGGTCCACGTGCGACCCAGGTAGGTCATGGCCTCCGCGCCGGGCGTGGCCTCGGCCCAGTGCAGCGCCCGGTCCGACATCAGCCGGGGCGGGGGCGGGTTGCCGAAGGGGACGGTGGCAGCCGGGGCCGAGGTGGTGGTCACGAGCCGATTGTGGCCCACGCCACATCGTGTTGTCGCGGGTCGCTGCGGCTCCCCGTCGCCCTCCGTTCACCTCGGTCGAGTTGGATGCTCACGTGTCATCACCGCTGTTGCGCGCCGCCGAGGCGCCCGCGCCCCGCACCCTGGTCGACATCTTCCGGGCGACGGTCGCGCAGCACCCCGACGCGATGGCGCTGGACAGCGGTGCCGACGCGGTGACCTACGCCGAGTTCACCGAGGCGGCCGAGGCCGTGGCCGGCGAGCTCGCGGAGCTCGGGATCGGCCGCGGCGACCGCGTCGGCGTACGGCTGCCGTCGGGGACGACGGACCTGTACGTCGCGATCATGGGCGTGCTGTTCGCCGGGGCGGCGTACGTCCCGGTCGACGCCGACGACCCCGAGGAACGCGCCCGGCTCGTCTTCGGGGAGGCGGACGTCGCCGCGCTGATCACCGCGGGCCTCGCCATCGAGGTGCGCTCCGCGGAAGGGCGCGAGCCCCGCACCGAGGTGGACGCGCCGGGCCTCGACGACGACGCCTGGGTCATCTTCACCTCCGGCTCCACCGGTACGCCGAAGGGCGTGGCCGTCCGGCACCGCAACGCGGGCGCCTTCGTGGACGCCGAGTCGCAGATGTTCCTCGTCGACGCCCCGGTCGGACCGGGCGACCGGGTGATGGCCGGCCTGTCCGTCGCCTTCGACGCGAGCTGCGAGGAGATGTGGCTGGCATGGCGGTACGGCGCCTGCCTGGTGCCCGCGCCCCGAACCCTGGTGCGCTCCGGCGTGGACGTCGGCCCGTGGCTGGCCGCCAACGAGATCACCGTCGTCTCGACGGTCCCGACCCTGATCAGCCTGTGGCCGGACGAGGCCATCGACCGGGTGCGGCTGCTCATCCTCGGCGGCGAGGCGCTGCCGCCCGAGCTCGCAGTCCGCCTGGTCCGGCCGGGCCGCGAGGTCTGGAACACCTACGGCCCCACCGAGGCGACCGTCGTCGCGTGCGGAGCCCTCGTCGACGCCACCGGTCCGGTCCGGATCGGGCTGCCGCTCGCCGGGTGGGACCTCGAGGTCGTCGACGCGGACGGTCGTCCCGTCGCCGACGGCGAGCGCGGCGAGCTGATCATCGGCGGCGTCGGCCTGGCCCGCTACCTCGACCCGGCCAAGGACGCCGAGAAGTACGCCCCGATGCCGACCCTCGGCTGGGAGCGCGCCTACCGCTCCGGCGACATCGTGGTGAAGGACCCGGCCGGCCTGCTGTTCGGCGGCCGTGCCGACGACCAGGTCAAGCTCGGCGGCCGACGGATCGAGCTCGGCGAGATCGACTCGGCGCTGCTCGCGCTGCCCGGCGTGACGGGTGCGGCCGCCGCCGTACGCCGCAGCGCCACCGGCAACCAGCTCCTCGTCGGGTACGTCGCCACGACCGCCGACTTCGACACCACCGCCGCCACCGCCCACCTCCGCGCCACCATGCCGGCCGCGCTGGTGCCACGACTCGCGGTGGTGGACGACATCCCGACCCGCACGTCGGGCAAGGTCGACCGCGACGCCCTGCCCTGGCCGCTGACGACCACGGACCCCGGAGCCGCGGGCTTCCACGGCGTCCAGGCCCGGATCGCGGAGGTGTGGGAGCAGGCCATCGGCGCCGCTCCGACGTCCGCGACCGACGACTTCTTCAACCTCGGTGGCGGCAGCCTGACCGCCGCGCAGGTCGTCACGATGCTGCGCAGCGACCACCCGGAGCTGGTGGTCGCGGACCTCTACGAGCACCCGACCGTCGCCGGGCTGGCCGGCTACCTCGACACTCTCGGCCCGAGCGCGCTCGCCGAGCAGGACCGCTCCGTCGCGCCGATCCCGCTCAAGACCCAGCTCGGCCAGGTGCTGGCCGTGCCGGCGATCCGGCTGCTCGCCGTCCCGCGCCTCGCCACCTGGACCTTCGTCACCGCCCGCGTCGTCCACGACCTGCACGACGCGTCCTGGCTGCCGGCCGCCCCGTGGTGGCTCCTCGCCGTCTCCCTGCTGCTGTTCGTCAGCCCCTGGGGGCGGATCCTGCTCTCCGCCGGCCTGATCCGGCTCGTCCTCAACGGCGTCGGCCCGGGCACCTACCCTCGCGGCGGCAAGGTGCACCTGCGGCTCTGGGCGGCCGAGCGGATCGGCGACGAGCTCGGCGCGACCGGGCTGACGGGCGCGCCGTACATCATCTGGTACGCCCGCCTGCTCGGCGCGAAGATCGGCCGGCACACCGACCTGCACTCCCTGCCGCCGGTCACCGGCCTGCTGAAGGTCGGGCGCGGCGCGTCGATCGAGCCCGAGGTCGACATCTCCGGCCACTGGGTCGACGGCGACACCCTCGTCGTCGGCGAGGTGCGGATCGGTCGCGACGCCCGCGTCGGCACCCGGTCGATGCTCTGCCCGGGCGCCCGGATCGGCGACGAGGCCGAGGTCGCGCCCGGCTCGGCGGTCTTCGGCCAGGTGCCGGCGGGGGAGTTCTGGTCCGGCGCCCCCGCGACGCGTGCCTCCTCGGCAGCCCGTGGCCCGTGGGCGGAACGACCGGCCTCGAGCCGCGCCTGGGTCGCGCTGTACGCCGCCCTCGCCGCCCTGCTCGGGTCGCTGCCCGGCATCGCGGCGGTCGCGGTCGGCGCGATCGCACTGGCCGCGAGCGGGCCGGGCGACGACATCGGCGACCTGGCGCGCACCGCCGCCGTCTGGCTGGTGCCCGGAGCGCTGCTGGGCCTGGTCGTGCTGGCCTGGCTGGTCGTGCTCGTGGTCCGGCTGCTCGGCATGGGGTTGCAGCCCGGCGCGTTCCCGGTGCGCAGCCTGGGCGCCCTGCGGGTGTGGGGCACCATGCGGGTGCTCGACGAGGCCCGGACCTGGCTGTTCCCGCTCTACTCCTCGCAGCTGACCCCGCACTGGCTGCGGCTGCTCGGCGCCCGGATCGGCAAGGACGTCGAGGCATCGACGGTCCTCATGATCCCGAGCCTCACCCAGGTCGGTGCGCAGGCGTTCCTCGCCGACGACACGCTGATCGGCGGCTACGAGCTCGGCGGCGGCTGGCTGCGTGCCGAGCGGGTGAAGGTCGGCAAGCGCGCGTTCGTCGGCAACTCGGCGATGGCCGCGCCCGGCCGCAAGGTGCCCAAGCGCTCGCTGGTGGCGGTGCTGTCGCTCGCCCCGCACCGCAAGGCGACCACCCCGGGTGCGAGCTGGCTCGGCAGCCCGCCGGCCGAGCTCCGGCGTACCGCCCAGGAGTCCGCGGACGAGCGCACCTACGCCCCGCCCACGCGGCTCAAGGTCGCGCGGGCCTGCTGGGAGCTGGCGCGGATCGTCCCGGTCGCCCTCTCGCTCGCCCTGTACGCCGCCGTGGTGCTCGCCGCCCTCGCCGGGGCCTATCGCCACGGGTTCGCGGGGGCCGTGCTCGCCCTCGTCGCCCTCGGCCTCGCGCTGGTGCTGGCGGGGATCGCCGCGTCCGGCTCCGCGGTGCTCGCCAAGTGGCTGCTGGTCGGCCGGGTCCGCGAGGGCCGGCACCCGCTCTGGAGCTCGTTCGTGTGGCGCAACGAGCTGGCCGACACGTTCGTGGAGTCGGTGGCGACGCCGTGGTTCGCGGGCCTGGCGACCGGCTCACCGCTGCTCAACCTGTGGTTCCGCGCGATGGGGGCGCGCATCGGTCGCGGGGTCTGGTGCGAGACCTACTGGCTGCCCGAGCCGGATCTCGTGGACCTGGGTGCCGGGGCGACCGTCAACCAGGGCAGCGTGGTCCAGACGCACCTGTTCCACGACCGGCTGCTCGCCACCGACACGGTGCGCGTGCAGCGCGGGGCGACGCTCGGCCCGAACTCGGTGATCCTGCCTGCCGCCGTCGTCGGCAAGCACGCTACGGTCGGTCCGGTGTCGTTGGTGATGAGAGGCGAGACCGTGCCCGACAAGACCCGCTGGATCGGCAACCCGATCGCGCCCTGGCTGGACCCCGATCTCGACTGATGCTGCCCACCGCTGACGACTACCTGCCCGGGCACGGCGACCGCTCCTTCGCCGTCCACCACTACGACATCGGGGCCGGCTACACCGTCGACGGCAACCGCCTCGACGCCACGGCGACGCTGACGATCGAGACCCTCGAGGTGACCCGCCGGCTCGTGCTCGACCTGGCAGGCCTCAAGGTCGCCAAGGTGCGCCTGGCCGGCGCGCGGCTGAAGAAGTTCAGCCAGCGCTCCGACCGGCTGGTGCTCGACCTGGCCGACGGCGTCCCCGCCGGCACCGAGATCAGCGCGACGATCCGCTACACCGGCCACCCACGCCCGACCATCGACAAGCACCACGGCGACGCGGGATGGGAGGAGCTCGAGGACGGTGTCATCGTCGCCGCCCAGCCGCACGGCTCGCCGACCTGGTTCCCCTGCAACGACCGCCCCGACGACAAGGCGACCTACCGGATCGAGCTGACCGCGCCGGCCGGCTACCACGTGGTCGCCAACGGCGAGCTGACCTCGCGCAAGCGAGGGGGCAGCTACGAGACCTGGGTGTTCGAGATGGACCGGCCCATGGCGACGTACCTCGCCACCGTGCAGATCGGACGGTACGTCGTCCGCGACCACCCCGCGGGCGACCACGACGTCGCGCCGACCCGCACCATCGCCACCCCGGACGCCGACCTGGCCGGGTGCTTCGACCAGCAGCCGGCCATGATGGCCTGCTTCGAGCGGCTCTTCGGCCCGTACCCGTTCACGTCCTACACGGCCGTCGTCACCGCCGACGACCTCGAGATCCCCCTGGAGAGCCAGAGCCTGGCGACCTTCGGCGCGAACTTCTGCACCCCCGAGTGGTCGCACGTGCGCCTGATCGCCCACGAGCTCGCCCACCAGTGGTTCGGCAACGCGGTCACCCTCGCGCGCTGGAAGGACATCTGGCTGCACGAGGGCTTCGCCTGCTACGCCGAGTGGCTCTGGTCGGAGGTCTCCGGCGGTCCGCGCACCACCGAGGAGTGGGCCCGCCACCACCACGAGCGGCTCGCCGCCGACAAGCAGGACCTCGTGCTCGCCGACCCGGGCCCGGCCGACATGTTCGACGACCGCGTCTACAAGCGGGGTGCGCTGACCCTGCACGCGCTGCGCCGCGAGATCGGCGACGAGGAGTTCTTCGACCTGCTCCCCGCCTGGGTCGAGGAGTACGCCGGCCGCTCGGTCACCACCGAGGACTTCCTCTCCTTCGCCACCACCCGCACCGGGGTCGACGTGGGTGCCCTGCTGCGGCCGTGGCTCGACGACACCGCGCTGCCGGAGCTGTAACACGTCGTCTGTCGCTGTAACACGCTGTTCGCCGCTGTTGTGTGTCCGAGTTGCGGTGTAGTACGGCGAAATCTCGTCGTACTACAGCGACGGACAACGTGTTACAGCCGCGCCTCAGGGCATGCTGGCGCCATGCGCACCACCCCCTTCAAGGCCTTCGACTGGAACACCCGCTCGTGCGGGCTCCACGGCCACGTGACCTACCGCCCGACGGACGAGGCACTCGCGGCCCGCCTGCACACCGAGACCGCGGCGGGGGAGGCGTGGCGCTGCCTGCGCTGCGAGGCGTACGTCGTCGGCCCGCCGGCCGCGGCCGGACCGTCCGACGAGGCGCCGATCGTGCTGCGCGGCAAGGCCCTCAAGGACGCGGCGATCCTGCGCGCCCTCGCCGTCGAGCGGGGTGTCCGAGGCCTGCTGCTGGTGATCCTCGCCTACGGCATCCACCGCTTCGACGGCTCGAAGACCTCGCTGCAACAGACCTTCGACACCTACCTGCCGCTGCTCAAGCCGCTCGCCACGAAGCTCGGTATCGACCTGCAGACCACCGGTCCGGTCAAGCTGATCGAGAAGGCGCTCAACGCCCAGCACTCCACGCTCATCTGGGTGATGCTCGGTGTCCTCGCCTATGGCGTCCTCCAGCTCACCGAGGCCACCGGCCTGTGGCTGATGAAGCGCTGGGGTGAGTACGTCGCCGTCATCGGCACCTCGATCTTCATCCCGCTGGAGGTCTACGAGCTGGTCGAAGGCGCGACCTGGCTCAAGGTCGTCGCGTTCCTCGTCAACATCGCGGCCGTGGTCTACCTGGTGTGGTCCAAGCGGCTGTTCGGGGTCCGCGGTGGCCACGCCGCCTTCGAGGCCGAGCGGCACGCCGCGTCGGTGCTGGAGATCGAGCACGCCGCGCTCGCGGACGCCGCCCGGACCTGATCAGACCGGCAGACCGAGGCCCACGAGCTGCCCCCGGAGGGTGGCCGCGTCGGTGAAGACGACCGCGGAGAAGCCCAGCTCCCGTGCGGCTGCGACGTTCGTCGGGCTGTCGTCCACGAAGACCAGCCGCTCCGGCGGCAAGCCCGCCCGACGGGCCGCGATCCGGTAGATCGCCGGCTCGGGCTTGGCGATCCCCTCGCTGCCGGACACCACGACGTCGTCGAGCAGCCCGATCACGTCGTACGTCGCCGGCGCGACCGGGTACAGCTCGTGCGACCAGTTCGTGAGGCCGATCTGCGGCACACCCGCCGTGTGCAGCTGCCGGACCAGCTCGTGCGTCCCGTCGACCGGGCCGGCGAGCGATGCGGGGAAGTGGTCGACGTACGCCTGTCCGTGCGGCAGCCACTGCGGGTGCTCCCGCTCGAGCGCGGCCAGGGCGTCCGCCCACGTGCCGCCCGCGTCGCACACGTGGTTCCAGGCCGCGAAGTCGTAGCCGGCGAGGAACCGCTCGGCCTCGACCGCCCCGACCCCGGCGGCCACGGCACGGGCCGGCTCCCAGCGGATGAGCACGTTGCCGAAATCCCAGACGACCCCCGACACCGAGGTGCCGGGGGTCGTCGAGAACGGTCGAGCGGTCAGGCCCACCGCTCCTCGCGCGGGGTGAACGTGAGGCCGCGGTCGCCGGTGTAGATCTGCTTGGGGCGCGCGATCTTCTGCTCCTTGTCGGTGGTGAGCTCGAGCCACTGCGCCAGCCAGCCCGGCGTACGCCCGATGGCGAAGAGCACGGTGAACATCTCCGGCGGGAACTGCAGCGCCTCGTAGATCAGGCCCGAGTAGAAGTCGACGTTCGGGTAGAGCTTGCGCTTGATGAAGTACTCGTCCTCGAGCGCGATCTTCTCCAGCTCCTTGGCGACGGCCAGGAGCGGGTTGACCCCGGTGACCTCGAAGACGTCGTCGCAGGCCTTCTTGATGATCTTCGCGCGCGGGTCGAAGTTCTTGTAGACGCGGTGGCCGAAGCCCATCAGCCGCTCGTTGCCGGCCTTGACGCCCTCGATGAAGTCGGGGATGTTCTCGACCGTGCCGATCCGGCGCAGCATCTTCAGCACCGCCTCGTTGGCGCCGCCGTGCAGCGGGCCGTAGAGCGCGCCGACACCGGCCGCGACCGCGGAGTACGGGTCGACCTGCGAGGAGCCCACCGAGCGCACCGCGTTGGTCGAGCAGTTCTGCTCGTGGTCGGCGTGCAGGATGAACAGCGTGTCGAGGGCCTTCGCGATGCGCGGGTCGGCCTGGTAGCGGGCCTCGCTCATCTTGAACAGCATCGACAGGAAGTTCTCGGTGTAGGAGAGCTCGTTGTCCGGGTAGATGTACGGCTTGCCCTGCGCGTGCCGGAAGGCCCAGGCGCCGAGCGTCGGCATCTTGGCGATCATCCGGACGATCTGCAGGTGCCGGTTGTCCGGGTCGGCGATGTTGCCCGACTCCGGGTAGAACGTGGAGAGGGCGCCGACGGAGGCCATCAGCATGCCCATCGGGTGGGCGTCGTACCGGAAGCCCTGCATGAAGCCCTTGACGTTCTCGTGCACGTAGGTGTGGTAGGTGATCTCGTGCACCCAGGCCTCGTACTGCTCCTTGGTCGGCAGCTCGCCGTAGATGAGCAGGTACGCGACCTCGAGGAAGGTCGACTTCTCGGCCAGCTGCTCGATGGGGTAGCCCCGGTACTCCAGGATCCCCTTGTCGCCGTCGATGAAGGTGACGGCGCTGCGGCACGAGGCGGTGTTGACGAACCCGGGGTCGTAGGTGGCGATGCCCGGCTGGTCCTCAGCCGTCCTGATCTGGCCCAGGTCGGCGGCGCGGATGGTGCCGTCGACGATCGGGATCTCGTACTCCGCTCCGGTGCGGTTGTCGCGAACGGTGAGAGTTTCAGTCACGCTCGACACCGTAGTCGTCCAGGTCACAAGTCGATAACCCGGTGTCCCGAAGCGTGGCGTCCGGGGACGGCAGCCCTGTGATTTGGCCGGTACGCCGGCACCGCCGTACTCTGCTTGCTGCGTCTCCTGCCGCTCTCACACGTGAGGGCAGTCTCCCAGCCGTCGGCCGGGAGCAGTGTTCGTCAGAAGATGCCTCCGGTCGGATCCCTGACCGGGGTCCGACACGAACGAAATGGGTCTCTCCATGCGTACGTATGCTCCGAAGCCGGCTGACGTCGAGCGTCAGTGGCTCGTGATCGACGCCGAGGATGTCGTCCTCGGTCGTCTCGCCGTCACCGCGGCCAACCTCCTGCGCGGCAAGCACAAGGCGATCTACGCCCCGAACGCCGACACCGGTGACTACGTCATCGTCATCAACGCCGAGAAGGTCGCCCTCTCCGGCAACAAGCGCACCGACAAGATGGTCTACCGCCACTCGGGCTACCCGGGCGGCCTCACGTCCACCCCGATCGGCGAGATCCTCGACAAGGACGCGCGCAAGGCCATCGAGAAGGCCGTCTGGGGCATGCTGCCCAAGAACCGTCTCGGTCGTCAGATCATCAAGAAGCTGAAGGTCTACTCCGGCCCGGCCCACCCGCACCAGGCCCAGCAGGCCGTTCCGTTCGAGATCAAGCAGATCTCCCAGTAATCGACTTCGAGGATCAGACACATGACTGAGAACACCACCGAGGTCGAGGAGACCTTCGAGACCGACGAGCAGGGCCTCGCCTACACCAGCGAGTCGTCCCCGTCCGTCGACACCCCGTCGCGTCCCGCGACCATCGCCCCGGGTGCTGCGACCGGCCGCCGCAAGGAGGCCGTCGCCCGCGTCCGCATCGTCCCCGGCACCGGCGTCTGGACCATCAACGGCCGGACCATCGAGGACTACTTCCCGAACAAGCTGCACCAGCAGGTCGTCAACGAGCCGTTCGCGGCTCTCGGCCTCGAGGGCCGCTTCGACGTGATCGCCCGCATCCACGGTGGCGGCATCACCGGCCAGGCCGGCGCGCTGCGTCTCGGCGTGGCCCGCTCGCTCAACGAGATCGACGTCGAGGGCTACCGTCCGACGCTGAAGAAGGCCGGTCTGCTGACCCGCGACGCCCGTGCGACCGAGCGCAAGAAGGCCGGTCTCAAGAAGGCCCGCAAGGCTCCGCAGTACTCGAAGCGCTGATCGTCCCTCCGGGACCTTCACGACAAGGGCCACCTCCGTTCGCGGTGGTGGCCCTTGTGCTTGGCTGACACTTCCACGACCGCACGAGGGGAACCTGTGACGCGCATCTTCGGCACCGACGGCGTCCGCGGCCTCGCCAACGGCGAGCTGACCGCCGAGCTCGCACTCGGGCTGGGGGTGGCGGCCGCACGCGTGCTCGTCGAGCACTCCGCCGAGGGTCGCCGACCCCTGGCCGTCGTCGGCCGCGACACCCGCATCTCGGGCCAGTTCCTCGAGCACGCCGTCGTGGCGGGCCTCGCGTCGGCCGGTGTCGACGTGCTCCGGCTGCGGGTGCTGCCCACGCCCGGGGTGGCCTACCTGACCGACGAGCTGCAGGCCGACCTCGGCGTCGTCATCAGCGCCTCGCACAACCCGATGCCCGACAACGGCATCAAGTTCCTGGCACGCGGCGGCGTCAAGCTCGACGACGCGCTCGAGGACGAGATCGAGGCGCACCTCGACCAGGAGTGGGACCGGCCGACCGGTAGCGCGGTCGGCACCGTGGCGCCGTACGGCCCCTCGGCCGAGCGGTACGCCGAGCACCTGCTCGCCACCCTCGACGACCCGACCGGCCGGCCGCTCGCGGGCCTGCGGGTGGTCCTGGACTGCGCGCACGGCGCCGCCAGCGTCGTCGGGCCGAAGGTGCTGGAGGCGGCCGGGGCCGAGGTCGTCGCGATCGGCGCCGCGCCGGACGGGCTGAACATCAACGACGGCTACGGGTCCACGCACCTGGAGCCGCTGCGGGCCGCCGTGCTGGAGCACGGCGCCGACGTGGGCATCGCGGTCGACGGCGACGCCGACCGCTGCCTGGCGGTCGACCACACCGGTGAGCTCGTCGACGGCGACCAGGTCATGGCGATCCTGGCGATCGCGCTCAAGGAGCGGGGGCTCCTGGTCGGCGACACGCTCGTGGCGACCGTGATGAGCAACCTGGGCATGATCCAGGCGCTCGACGCGGCCGGCGTGAAGGTCGAGCAGGCCGCGGTCGGCGACCGCTACGTCCTCGAGGCGATGCGCGCCGGCGGGTTCAACCTGGGCGGGGAGCAGTCCGGCCACGTGATCCTCCGCGACCACGCCACGACCGGCGACGGCCTGCTGACCGCCCTGCACGTGCTGCAGCGGATGGTGGCGACCGGACGCACCCTGCGCGACTTGGCCTCGGTGATGACCCGCCTGCCGCAGGTGCTGGTCAACGTGTCCGGGGTCGACAAGGGGCGCTGCGCCTCCGACGAGGCCCTCGCCGCCGCTGTGGGCGAGGCCGAGGCGTCGCTGGGCGGTCGGGGCCGGGTCCTGCTGCGCCCCTCCGGCACCGAGCCGCTGGTGCGGGTCATGGTGGAGGCCCCCACGGCCGAGCAGGCGCAGTCGGTCGCCGACGACCTCGCGCTGGTCGTCCGGGAACGACTGTCGTTGGTTGAGTAGCCGCGAGCGCTAGCGAGCGGCGTATCGAAACCAACGGCCGACGTCACTGGTTTCGATACGCCGCTCGCTCGTTCCTCGCTCGGGCTACTCAACCAGCGACTGGCTTCAAATCTTCCGGACCCGGACGTAGCGGACGGAGTGGTCGGACTCCTTGCGGAGGACCAGCCGGGCCCGGGAGCGGGTCGGCAGCACGTTCTGCTCCAGGTTGGGACCGTTGATCGTGTCCCAGATCCGCCGCGCCTCGTCGACCGAGGTGTCGTGGGAGAGGGCGGCGTACTTGGCGAAGTAGGAGTTGGGGTCGCGGAAGGCCGTCTCGCGCAGCCGCAGGAAGCGGTCGACGTACCACTCGCGGATGTCGGGGACCGCGGCGTCGACGAAGATCGAGAAGTCGAAGAAGTCCGAGATCGCCAGGCCGGTCCGGCCGTCCTCGCGCACGCGCGCCGGCTGCAGCACGTTGAGGCCCTCGACGATGACGATGTCGGGGCTCTGGATGGTGATCCTCTGGTCCGGGACGACGTCGTAGACCAGGTGGCTGTAGACCGGCGCCTCGACCTCCTCCTTGCCCGACTTGATGTCGACGACGAACTTCATCAGCGCGCGGCGGTCGTAGGACTCCGGGAAGCCCTTGCGCTCCATCAGACCGCGCTTGGCGAGCTCCGCGTTGGGGAGCAGGAAGCCGTCGGTCGTGACGAGGGCGACCTTGGGGTGCTCGGGCCAGCGCGCGAGCATCTGCTGCAGGACGCGCGCGGCCGTCGACTTGCCGGCCGCGACCGAGCCGGCCAGCCCGATCACGAACGGGGTGCGTACCCCGGCGTGGCCGTGCAGGAAGGACTGCTGCTCGCGGTACAGGCTGCCCGCGGCCTCGACGTACAGGCTGAGCATGCGGGAGAGCGGCAGGTAGACCTCGACGATCTCGCGCAGGTCGATCGCCTCGCCCAGACCGCGCAGCTTGGTGAGCTCCTCGGCCGTGATGGGGCTCTCCGTCTCGTGCGCGAGCGCGGCCCAGGTGGCGCGGTCGAGCTCGAGGTACGGCGAGGCCTCGCGGGGCTGCTCGCCGGCCGGGATGCCGGTCGACATGGCGAAGATTGTTCCAGGGCGCTGCTCTGACGTGGCGGCGGGTCCCTGCGAGGGCGAGCCTCTACAGTTGGCGATCATGTGCGGCATCGTCGGGTACGTCGGAGGTCAGCAGGCCCGTGACGTCGTGATCGGCGGCCTGCGCCGGCTGGAGTACCGGGGCTACGACTCGGCCGGCATCGCCGTGGTCGCGGACGGTGCGCTGTCCGTCGCGAAGCGGGCCGGGAAGCTCGGCAACCTGGAGAAGGCGCTCGACGAGCACCCGCTCCCGCCGGCGACGCTCGGCATCGGGCACACCCGCTGGGCGACCCACGGCCGCCCGTCGGACGCCAACGCGCACCCGCACACCGGTGGCGCAGGCCGGGTGGCCGTGGTCCACAACGGCATCATCGAGAACTTCCACGAGCTGCGCGGCCGGATCGAGGCCGACGACCACGTCTTCCTCTCCGACACCGACACCGAGATCGCCGCCCACCTGATCGAGCTGCAGGTCGAGTCGGGCGTGGACCTGCCGACGGCGATGCAGCGGGTCTGCCAGCAGCTGGACGGCGCGTTCACGCTGGTGGCCGTCGACGCGGAGGACCCCGAGCGGGTGGTGGCCGCACGCCGCAACTCGCCGCTCGTCGTTGGGCTGGGGGAGGGCGAGAACTTCCTCGGCTCGGACGTGGCGGCGTTCATCGACCACACGCGTGAGGCGCTGGAGCTCGGGCAGGACCAGATCGTCGTGCTCACGCGGGACGGGGTGCACGTCACCGACTTCTTCGGCCGGCCGGCCGAGGCGACCCGCTTCCACGTCGACTGGGACCTCTCGGCCGCCGAGAAGGACGGCCACGACTGGTTCATGCGCAAGGAGATCTTCGAGCAGCCGCGAGCGGTGGCCGACTCGCTGATCGGCCGACGCGGCGTCGGCGGGCTGCTCCAGCTCGACGAGATGCGCCTGGCCGACCAGGAGATCCGCGACCTCGACAAGATCATCATCATCGCGTGCGGGACCTCCTTCTACGCCGGCATGGTCGCCAAGTACGCCATCGAGCACTGGACGCGTACGCCGGTCGAGGTCGAGCTCGCCTCGGAGTTCCGCTACCGCGACCCGATCATCGACGCCACCACCCTGGTCGTGGCGATCTCGCAGTCGGGGGAGACCGCCGACACGCTGCAGGCGATCCGCCACGCCCGCTCGCAGCGCGCGAAGGTGCTCGCGATCTGCAACACGAACGGGTCCTCGATCCCGCGGGAGTCCGACGCGGTGATCTACACCCACGCGGGCCCGGAGATCGGCGTGGCGTCGACCAAGGGCTTCCTCACCCAGCTGATCGCCTGCTACCTGCTCGCGCTCTACGTCGCGCAGACCAAGGGCACCCGGTTCGGCGACGAGATCGCCGAGATCATGCAGCAGCTCGAGGACATGCCGGCCAAGATCGAGCAGGTGCTCGACCGCGCCGAGCTCGTCTACCGGCTCGCGCGCGACCACGTCGGCAACCGGTCGGTGCTCTTCCTCGGGCGGCACGCCGGCTACCCGGTCGCCCTCGAGGGTGCGCTCAAGCTCAAGGAGCTGGCCTACCTGCACGCGGAGGGGTTCGCCGCGGGCGAGCTCAAGCACGGCCCGATCGCGCTCGTCGACGAGGGTCTGCCGGTGCTGTGCGTCGTACCTCCTCGAGGGCGGGACCAGCTGCACGAGAAGATGCTCAGCGGCATCCAGGAGGTCCGGGCGCGCGGGGCCCGCACGCTGTGCCTGGCCGAGGAGGGCGACACCTCCATCCAGCCGTACGCCGACGAGCTGATCCCGCTGCCGAAGGTGCCGGTGCTGCTGCAGCCGCTGGTGGCGATCGTGCCGCTGCAGCTGTTCGCGTGCGAGCTGGCGACCGCGCTGGGCCACGACGTCGACCAGCCCCGGAACCTGGCCAAGTCGGTCACCGTCGAGTGAATCTCGACAGGCTCGATCACCGGATGGGGGCCGATCACCGGATGGGAATCATCGGCATCGGCGTGGACGTCTGCGACGTCGAGCGCTTCCGGACGGCGCTGGAGCGCACCCCGTCGCTGGGCCGCAAGCTGTTCGTCGGGGGCGAGGTCGGCCTGCCGGTCGAGTCGCTCGCGGCCCGCTTCGCCGCCAAGGAGGCCGTCGCCAAGGCCCTCGGTGCGCCGGCCGGGATGGCCTGGCACGACTGCGAGGTCGTGGTGCTGCCGTCCGGCCGCCCGACGCTCGAGCTGCGCGGGACCGTGCGCGCCGTCGCGGACGGCCTGGGCGTGCGGTCCGCGCACCTCTCGCTCTCCCACGACGCGGGCGTGGCGACGGCCATGGTGGTCCTCGAGTCCTGACCCGTCGAGTCGGCCCTCCCCGACCGTCGAGTCGGCCCTCCCCGACCGTCGAGTCGGCCCTCCCGGACGGCCGAGTCGGCCGTCCGGGAGGGCCGACTCAACCCGCTACCGTGGGACGCGTGATCCGCGCCCACACCGTCGAGCAGGTCCGGGCCGCGGAGGCGGCCCTGATGGCGACGCTGCCCGACGGCACGCTGATGCAGCGCGCGGCCGCGGGCCTCGCGACGGCCGTCGCCGACTTCCTCGGTGGCGTGTCCGGGCGGCGGGTCCTCCTCCTGGTCGGCAGCGGTGACAACGGCGGCGACGCCCTCTACGCCGGTGCGCGCCTCGCCCGCCGCGGAGCCCGGGTGGATGCCTGGCTGCTGTCGCCGAACGCCCACCCCGGGGGTGTGGCCGAGCTGCGCGCCGCCGGCGGGCGCACGTCGTACCTGACCAACGCGTTGGTTCCCGCGCCCGAACCCAACGCGTTGGTCAGGTACGACGTCGTGGTGGACGGCATCGTGGGCATCGGCGGCCGCCCCGGCCTCCGCCCGGACGCCCAGCAGGCCCTCGAGGGGCTGAGCGGCATCCCCGTCGTGGCCGTGGACGTGCCGTCCGGCGTCGGGGTGGACGACGGCAGCGCGCGCGAGCCCCACGTCACCGCCGACCTCACCGTCACCTTCGGGACCCACAAGATCGCCCACCTCGTCGACCCCGCGGCACAGGCGTGCGGGGCGATCCAGCTCGTCGACATCGGCCTCGACGAGCACCTGCCCCCAGCCCCGGTCGAGGCGTTCCAGCAGGCCGACGTCGCGCGCCTGGTCCCGACCCCGACGCCGGACGCCCACAAGTACACGCGCGGCGTGGTCGGCGTGCGGGCCGGCTCCGGCACGTTCCCGGGCGCGGCGCTGCTCAGCGTCGCCGGCGCGAGCTGCGGTCTCGCCGGCATGGTCCGGTACGTCGGCGATCCGATCCCCACGAGCCTGGTCCATCAGCAGCACCCCGAGGTGGTCGGCGACGGCCGGGTGCAGGCGTGGGTCGTCGGCTCGGGCAGCGCGGCAGGCGCGGAGCGACACCTGGTCGAGGCGATCCACGACAACGTCCCCCTGGTCGTCGACGCCGATGCGATCCGGCACGCCGACCGCGTCCGCGGCCGGTTCGCCGTCCTCACCCCGCACGCCGGCGAGCTCGCCGCGCTGCTCGACATCCCGCGCGCCGACATCGAGTCCGAGCCGCTGACCTACGCCCGTCGTACCGCCCAGGAGCGCGGCGCCGTGGTGCTCCTCAAGGGCCGCCGCACCGTCATCGCCCGCCCCGACGGCCGCGCCCGCGTCACCACCAGCGGCACGCCCTGGCTGGCCACCGCCGGCGCGGGCGACGTGCTGGGCGGCCTGATCGGCAGCCTCCTCGCCACCGGCCTCGATCCCTACGACGCCGCCTCGGTCGGCTCGTGGCTGCACGGAGCCGCCGCCACGCTCGCCGCCGGCAGCGGGCCGATCGTCGCGGGCGACGTCGCCCGAGCCCTACCGCGCCTCATCGGCCGGGTCCTGGGAGAATCGACTGCATGACCGCGCCCGCCGACGCCAGACCTGCCCTGGGCGCGGGCTGGATCGAGGTCGACCTCGCCGCGATCCGGCGCAACGCCGAGATCCTCCGCGCGACGACGCAGACCCGGCTCATCGCGGTCGTGAAGGCCGACGGCTACGGGCACGGCATGGTCGCGTCCGCCCGCGCCGCGAAGCAGGGCGGTGCCGAGTGGCTCGCGACGGCGACCGTCGAGGAGGCGGTCGCGCTCCGGTCCGCCGGACTCGCAGGCCCGATCCTGTGCTGGCTCACCGTCCCCGGCACCGATCTCGCTCCGGCCCTCGAGGCCGACATCGACCTGACCGCCTACAGCGTGGCGGAGCTCGACGAGATCGCGTCGACCGTCGCGTGGCTGGACGGGCTCGACCGGCGTACGCCGAGGGTCCAGCTCAAGGTCGACACCGGGCTGTCCCGCGGCGGTGCGCCCCGGAGCGCCTGGCCCGAGCTCTTCGCCCACGCGGCCCGGGGCGAGCGCGAGCAGCGGTGGCGCATCACCGGCATCTGGTCGCACTTCTCCAGCTCCGACGAGCCGGACGACCCGGCCAACGACGCGCAGGAGGCCCGCTTCCGCGAGGCGCTCGCCCTGGCCGAGGCGGCCGGCCTCACCCCTGAGGTCCGCCACCTCGCCAACTCCGCGGCCGCCATCCTGCGCCCGAGCAGCCGCTTCGACGCGGTCCGCTGCGGCATCGCCGTCTACGGCCTGGACCCCGCGCCCGGCCACACCCCCGACCTCGGCCTGGTGCCGGCGATGACGGCCCGCGCGGGTCTCGCCATGGTCAAGGACCTCGCGCCCGGCGACGCCGTCTCCTACGGCCGGATCTGGGTCGCCGACCACCCGACCACGGTCGGCCTGGTCCCGGTCGGGTACGGCGACGGCATCCCTCGTCACGCCTCCTCCCCGGACCCCTCGACGAGCGCCTCGGTGGCCGTCGACGGCAAGCTCCGACCCATCCGTGGCCGGGTCTGCATGGACCAGTTCGTCGTCGACCTCGGCGGCGACCGGCCGGCTCTCGGCACCGACGTGCTCCTCTTCGGGCCCCCGTCGCTCGGCGGACCCACGGCCCAGGACTGGGCGGAGGCGTGCGGCACCATCAACTACGAGATCGTCACGAGGATCGGAGGGCGGATGGCCCGCACCTACGTCGACTCCGCGCCGATGGAGGAGTCATGAGCACCCGCCACCGCATCCTCGGCTCCGTCGCCGGCGCGCTCGGCATCGCCGCCGCCGGCACCGCCATCAACATCGCGCGCCAGCAGCGGCAGATCAGCCACCGGGCCGGCGAACGCGTGGCGTTCGGGACGCTGCACTCCGACCCGATCATGGTGATGGCCGACGACGGCGTACCCCTCCACGTCGAGATCGACGAGGTCGAGCAGCCCTCCGGCGGCCGGTTCTTCGGCAGGAAGCCGCTCGGCGGCGTGACGATCGTGTTCGTCCACGGCTACTGCCTGAACCTGGACTGCTGGCACTTCCAGCGGGCGGCGTACCGCAACCTGGTCCGGGCTGTCTACTACGACCAGCGCTCGCACGGCCGCTCCGGCGACAGCAGCCGGGAGAACTGCACGATCGACCAGCTCGGCCGCGACCTCAAGACCGTGATCGAGACGGCCGCCCCGGACGGACCGGTCGTCCTCGTGGGGCACTCCATGGGCGGGATGTCGATCGTGGCGCTGACCGAGCAGTTCCCCGAGATGATCGGCACCAAGGTGATCGGCGTCGGCCTGATCTCGACCACCGCCGGCGGCCTCGACGTCGGCCGGATCCTGTTGCCGATGGTGCCCGCCCGGCTCGGTCGGCCCTTCGCCAGCGGTGCGGTGCGCACGCTGCGGGCCGGTCACCGCGCGGTCGACGTGCTGCGCCGGCTCGGCAGCAACGTCGCCACGGTCGTCACCGACACCTTCGCGTTCGGCGACGAGGTGCCCTACGGGTACGTCGAGTTCGTCGACTCCATGCTCTCCGCGACCCCGTTCGAGACGGTCGCCGAGTTCTTCCCGAACTTCGCCTCCCTCGACAAGTTCGACTTCATGGAGCAGCTCGGCACGATCCCGACCTCGATCATCTGCGGCACCCGCGACCGGCTCACCTCCATCGGGCACTCGCGCAAGCTGCACTCCCGGATCCCGGGCTCCAACCTGCTCGAGTGCGAGGGCGCGGGTCACATGGTGATCCTCGAGCGGCACGAGCTGGTGAACGCCGAGCTCGACCAGCTCATCACCGCCGCCACCGAGGGAGCCGCGCGCCGGTGACCGAGGTCGTCGTCGAGGTGGTCGGGCCGACCGCCGCTCCCGAGGTGCTGTCCGTCGTGCAGGCGGCGTTCGCCGCGCGCGCTCCGCTCGACCCGCCGGCCGACGCGCTCTCCGAGACCGAGGCCACGATGGCCGGCCACCTGACCTCCGACGGGGGCCTGCTGGCGCGGGTCGACGGCGCACCGGTCGGTGCGCTGGTCTTCGACCGGGTCCCCGAGGACGACGCGCTCTACCTGCGGCGCGTCGGCGTGGTGCCCGGCGCCCAGGGGCACGGGGTCGCGCACGCCATGGTCGCCGCGGCGCTGCGGGAGGCGGCAGCGCGCGGCTTCGACCGGGTGGCACTGCTCGCCCGCCAGGAGCTGCCCGCGACGATCGGCTTCTGGCGCGATGCCGGCTTCACCGAGACGCACCGGAGCGCGCCGTACGTCCACTTCGCCCGCAGCACCCCGCGGAGCGTGACCGTCGCGACGGCCGACGAGATGCGCGACCTGGGCGAGCGTCTCGCCCCGCACCTCCGGGCCGGGGACGTGCTGGTCCTCAGCGGCGAGCTGGGAGCCGGCAAGACCACGTTCACCCAGGGCCTGGGCGCCGGGCTGGGCGTGCGCGGCGGCGTCACCTCGCCCACCTTCGTCATCGCCCGGGTCCACCCCAACCTGGCCGACGGGCCGGCGCTGGTGCACGTCGACGCGTACCGCCTCGGGGGCGCTCCCGAGCTCGACGACCTCGACCTGGACGCCGACCTCGACGCCGCCGTCACCGTCGTCGAGTGGGGGAGCGGGCTCGCCGAGGCGCTCACCGACTCGCCGCTCGAGATCCGCATCGAGCGGGCCGTCGCCGCGCCCGACGTCGACCCGGAGGACGACCCCCGTGTCGTGGTCCTGGCGCCCATCGGCCCGGCCTGGTTGGGCCGTCCGCCCCTCCTGGCCTAACCTCACCCACGTGCTGCTGCTCGCCCTGGACACCGCCTCCCCGACGGTCGCCGTGGGCCTGTACGACGGCACGACCGTGCTCGCCGACCTCGTCTCCGAGCGGGCCATGAAGCACGGGGAGGAGCTGGCGCCGCTGATCGAGACCGCGCTGACGCGGGCCGGTACCACCCCGGCCGACCTGACCGGCATCGCCGTCGGCGTCGGCCCGGGCCCCTTCACCGGCCTCCGGGTCGGCCTGGTCACCGCCCGCACGCTCGGCCTCGTGCTCGACGTTCCCGTCCAGGGCGTCTGCTCGCTCGACGTCCTGGCCGCCGAGGCAGTCGCGTCGGGTGCGGTCGACGGCCCCTTCACGGTCGCCACCGACGCGCGCCGCAAGGAGGTCTACCTGGCGACGTACGACGCGGCGGGCCGGCGTACCTCCGGACCCGTCGTCGAGCGGCCGGCCGCCGTCGCCACCGACGGGCCGGTCGTGGGCGAGGGCGCGCTGCTCTACCCCGACGCCTTCCCGCACCCGGTCGGTCCGCTGCGTCCCGCGGGCGGCTGGGTCGCCCGGGCCGTGGCCGACGGCCTCGCCGAGGTGCTGCCGCCCGAGCCGCTCTACCTGCGCCGCCCGGACGCCGAGATCCCCCACGCGACGATGCCGGCATGAGCAGCCGTACCGCCACCTCCGCCGACCTCGCCGCGATCGTCGCGTCCGAGGCCGTCGGCTTCCCCGAGGACCCCTGGGGCGAGAACCTCGTCGCCGAGGGCGTCGCCGGGCTGCTGCCGACGGTCGGCTACCTGGTCCTGGAGCAGGGCGACGAGGTCGTCGGCCACGCGGTCGTCAGCGTCGCGGCCGAGGACGCCGAGCTGCAGCGCATCGCGGTCGACCCGGCGTACCGCGGGCAGGGGCTGGGCCGGGAGCTGCTCGACGCCTGCCTCGCCGACGCCGCCCGCCGCGGCGCCGAGCGGCTCGTCCTGGAGGTGCGCGAGACGAACGAGCCCGCCCTCGCGCTCTATCGCTCCGCCGGGTTCACCGAGCTCGCGCGGCGCGAGCGCTACTACCGGGACGGGTCGACCGCGGTCGTCCTCGCCCGCGCCCTGGAGGACCTGTGATCGACGAGCCCCTGGTCCTCGGGATCGAGACCTCCTGCGACGAGACCGGTGTCGGCATCGTGCGCGGCCACACCCTGCTCGCGGACGCCGTGGCCAGCAGCGTCGAGGAGCACGCCCGCTTCGGCGGCGTCGTCCCCGAGGTGGCGAGCCGGGCGCACCTCGAGGCGATGGTGCCTACGATCCGCCGCGCCTGCGACACCGCCGGGGTGACGCTCACCGACATCGACGCGATCGCGGTGACCCACGGCCCCGGTCTGGCGGGCGCGCTGCTGGTCGGCGTCGCGAGCGCCAAGGCGCTCGCGATCGGCCTCGACAAGCCGCTGTACGGCGTCAACCACCTCGCCGCCCACGTCGCGGTCGACCAGCTCGAGCACGGCGCGTTGCCCGAGCCGAGCCTGGCCCTGCTGGTCTCCGGCGGTCACTCCAGCCTGCTGCGGGTCACCGACATCACCGGCGGCGGGCCGGGAGGGACGGGCGTCGACCCGATGGGCGCGACCATCGACGACGCGGCGGGCGAGGCGTTCGACAAGGTGGCGCGGCTGCTCGGGCTGCCGTTCCCCGGCGGCCCGCACATCGACCGCGCCGCGCGCGAGGGTGCGATCACGATCGACTTCCCCCGCGGCCTCTCGACCCGCAAGGACCTGGAGCGGCACCGCTTCGACTTCTCGTTCTCGGGCCTCAAGACCGCGGTCGCGCGCTGGGTCGAGGCCCGGGAGCGCTCCGGCGAGCCGGTGCCCGTGGCCGACGTCGCCGCCTCGTTCCAGGAGGCCGTCTGCGACGTCCTGGTGCGCAAGGCGCTCGACGCGGCGGCCAGCGAGGGCATCGAGGACCTGATGATCGGGGGCGGCGTGGCCGCCAACTCACGGCTCCGGGCGATGGCCGAGGAGCGGGCGGCGAAGGTCGGCGTACGCATCCGGGTGCCGCGGCCCGGGCTGTGCACCGACAACGGCGCGATGGTGGCGGCGCTGGGCTCGACCATGGTGGCCCGCGGACGTACGCCGAGCCCGCTGGACCTGCCGGCGGACTCCAGCCTGCCGGTCACCGACGTGCTGGCTGGTTAGGCCCGGTCCGAGCCCTCGGTCGCCGACCGGCGCAGCCGCCGGAGCGGCTGGAGCACCATGTTGGTGACCACGGCGCCGATCGAGGACAGCCACAGGCTCATCGCCGCACCGCCAGGTAGGCGGCGACGACCAGCAGGAGCAGGCCGAGCAGGGCGGCGATCGGCAGGTCGCTGCTGCGGCCCGCGCGGTGGTTCGGGGCGACCGGGGGCCGCTCGGCCGCCCGCAGCGGCTGCGTGGCGCGATGCTTCGAGGTCGTGGTGCTCATCGTGTGCTCCTTGTCCGAGACGTTCACCAGTCCAGACGCGGCGGAACACGCAACATCACGCGTTTTCGCGGACTTCTGCACCGGGTACGTCGCACCCGCTGCCAGACTCGGCCAGGTGAAGGCACTCCTGCGCCGGCTGCCCGGCCGCCGGATCTGGCAGCCGCTGCGGATGTGGCTGGCGGGTGGTGAGCAGCGGGAGGCGGCGGTGATCCTGGTGCTGCGCCCCCACAACCTGTTCCAGCCGTTCACCACGACCGCACGGGACAGGTATCCGGAGGAGCTCGCGTGCATGCGCGAGGCCCTGGGCGACGTACCTCCGGACCGGCTGCGGATCCTCTCCTTCGGCTGCGCGTCGGGGCAGGAGCTCCTGACGCTGCACGAGCAGTTCCCGGAGGCGCGGATCACCGGGATCGACGTCAACCCGCTGGCGCTGCGGACGGCGCGGCGACGGATCGACGAGGCCGCTGCCGGTCACCTGGTCACCCTGGTGCGGGCGGGGGACGCCGAGGGGGAGCCGGAGGCGGCGTACGACGCGGTCCTGGCCTTCGCCGTGCTGCGGCACGGAGGCCTGAACGACGCCCCGCCCACGTGCGCCTCGACGCTGCGCTTCGCCGACTTCGAGCGGACCGTCACCGGCCTGTGCCGCGCGGTGCGCCCGGGCGGCGTCTTCGCGATCCGGCACGCCAACTTCCGGTTCACCGACTGTGCCGTCGCCGCCGACTTCGAGCCGCTCCGGACCGGCTTCCCGTCCGCCTCCGCGGTCGGCCCCACCCCGGTCTACGGCCGCCACGACGAGCTCCTCGACGTGGCTCTGCGCGACGACGGCCTCTACCGCCGCACGCTCCGTCGTACCTGATCGAATGGCCCCGAATTCCTCGAATTCGGGGCCATTCGATCAGGTACGACGGAGCAGAGCGGGTCAGACCAGCTGCTTCTCCGGCTCGACGTCCTTCTTCTCGTCCCCATGACCCGGCCACCAGGCCGCGTGGCCGACGAGGGCGGTGAGGGCCGGGGTGAAGAACATCGCCATGATGAACGCGGCCGTGAAGATGCCGAACGAGAGCGCGAAGCCCATCGACACGATCAGCGCGTTGCCGCCCAGCATCAGCGAGGCGAACGTGCCGGCCAGGATCACGCCCGCAGCGGCGATCGTCGGACCGGCGTGCTTGACGGCCTCGGCCGCCGCGGCACGCGGCTCGCGTCCCTCCTGCGCCTCCTCGCGCAGCCGGGCGATCATCAGGATGTTGTAGTCGGTGCCGAGGGCGACCACGAACAGGTAGATGTAGATCGGCAGCATGAAGATCAGGCCGTTGTCGCCCTTGAGGTGCTGGATGACCAGCACCGTCGCTCCGAGAGAGGCGAGGAAGCCCAGGCCGACCGACACCATGAGGTACCAGGGAGCGACGAGCGACCGCAGCAGCAGTGCCAGGATCAGCAGGATGATCGCCGCCGCGACCGGGAACACGACCTTGTAGTCGCGCACCATCGCCGCGTCGATGTCGACGAACACCGAGGTGGTCCCGCCGACGTACGCCGTCGCGCCGATCTGCCGCGCGGCCGCGTGCGCCTGGCTGCGGATCGGTCCCTTGACCGCGGCAGCGGCGGCGTCCGATCCCGGAGCGTCCTTGAGGACCGTGGCGATCACCGCGGTCGTGCCGTCGGAGGAGATCGGTCCGATCGGTGCGGCCGCGCTCACGCCCTCGGTCCGGCCGAGGTCGCCGGCGAACGCTCCGACCTGGGCCGGGGTCAGCTTGCCGTCGGACTTCAGCACGACCAGGGCCGGGTCGGTCGCCCCGGCGGAGAAGTGCGTCTGGATCGTGGCGTCGGCCTTGGATGACTCGAGGTCCTTGGGCTGGCTCGAGGTGAAGTCGAAGGAGGGGTGGAACCCGAGAGAGAACACCGCAAGCACGACGAGGATCAGGCCGGAGCCGGCCGCGAACAGCGCCGGCCGCTTGCCCAGGCCGTCGCCGATCTTGGCGAAGCGGGCTCCCTGGGACTCGACGCGCCACTTCTTCGACGGCCAGAACAGCGCCTTGCCCAGCAGCGTCACGACGGCGGGGACCAGCGTGAGCGCGGCGACGAGGGTGACGGCGACGGCGATCGCGAGAGCCGGACCGATTGCCTTGAAGATGCCGAGCGAGGAGAGGATCAGCGCGCTGAAGGCGACGATCACCGCGCCACCCGCCGAGGCGATCGCCTCGCCGGCGCGCTCCATGGCGGCCACGATCGAGGTCTTGACGTCCTCGCCGAGGCGGAGCCGCTCCCGGTGCCGGAACAGCAGGAACAGGATGTAGTCGGTCCCGATGCCGTAAAGGACGACGATCAGGATGATCTCCAGCGAGGAGTCTGCCTGGAGGTTGAACGCCTCGTTGGCCCAGCCGATCAGGCCGGTGGCCACCTGGGAGACCAGGCCCACGACGAGGATCGGCAGCAGGCAGATGATCACGCTGCGGAAGATGAGCGCGAGCAGCAGCACGATGAGCACGATGGTGGCGGCGCCCACGATCGCCATCGTCTTGGCGCTGGAGTTCTGCGCGTCGAGCTGCTGAGCGGCCGGGCCGCCGACGTACAGCGTGAGGTCGGTGCCCTGGGTGAGCTTGGCTGCGTCGTCGCGCAGGGTCTGCGCGTCGTCCATCGCGGTCTTGTCGAAGGCGGTGCGGTCCTTGGTGATGCCGAAGGCGGCCTTGGCGGCGAGCTTGTCGGGCGACTGTTGTGCGACGGCGGCAGCGGGCGCCAGCTTCTGGAAGGTGCCGGGCAGCTCGGCGTTCAGGCTCTTGACGACGGAGCTGGCCTTCGTCAGGTCCTGCGCGGTGAGGGCGGCGCCGTCGGTGCGCGAGAACGCGAGGGTCGCACCCGACTGGGTGCTGAACTCGGGGAACTCGGCCGTCATCGTGTTCGCGGCCTTGATCGACTCGTACTTCGAGGGGAGGAACGACGACTGGTCGGTGGTCGACTTCAGGCCGGGCGCGAAGGCGATCACCAGGCCGGCGATCAGGATCCACGCGCCGACGACCCACCACGGCTTCTGGGACACGAAACGTCCGAGGGCGGCAAACATGGCTCAGAATCTACGGCGTTGACTCAGCCTCGGCACATGTCTTTTGTCATGGCCCCGGAGTGACCCGCGCCACGGGCGTGCGGGCACCGTTGCGGACCAGGTCGGCCGCGCCGATCACGATCGCGAGGGTCACGAAGCCGAGGGCGGCGACGACGGCGGCCGTCACCGCGTGTCCGTACGCCGTCGGGCCGCTGCCGTGGCCTACGGCGGCGAAGAACACCGCCCCGATCACCGCCTGGCCGATCGCCAGCCCGATCCGCTGCGCGGTCTGCAGCACCCCACCCGCCGTGCTCCCGACGACCGGGTCGACGTCGGCCAGGGTGAGCGTCTGGTTCGGGGTGATCAGGCAGCCGGAGCCGCAGCCCATCACGAACAGGGGGAGGGCGAGCGCAAGCGCCGCGTGGTGCGCGGGCGCGTGCCACGCGACGACCGCCAGCGCGGTGGCGCCCAGCGCGAAGGCGGTCGCGGCGCCGACGACGAGCGGGCGCCCCAGCCGGGTCACGAAGCGACCCGCGTTGGGTGCCGCGATCGCGCTGCCGACCGCGAACGCCGTGACGCCGAGGGCCGACTCGAGCGCGGGGTAGCCGAGCCCGTCCTGGTAGTAGATCGCCATCACCAGCGGCAGTCCCGCCTGTGCGGGGAAGAAGGTGATCGCGAGCAGGATGCCCGGCGTGTAGGACCGCTGCCGGAAGAGCCGCAGGTCGACCAGCGGGTCCATCCGCTCGCGGGTGAGCCGCCGCTCGCGCCGCCAGAAGACCACGAGCAGCACGGCGGCGGGCAGGACGAGCCAGGCGAGGCGAGGGTCGTGGGCGGCGTCGTACTCGACGGCGGCGAAGAGGATGCAGAACGTGGCGGTGCCCAGGGTCAGCGCGCCGAGAACGTCGAGGTGGTGCTGGCCGGCGGCCGCGTCCTCGGGCAGCAGGCGTCGGGCCAGCACGACCACGAGCGCGCCGATCGGCACGTTGACGAAGAAGACGAGCCGCCAACCGAGGTCCGGGCCGCCCAGCGCGATGAGGGTGCCGCCCACGATCGGGCCGAGGGCGGTGCCGAGCCCGACCGTCGTCCCGAGGACGCCGAAGGCGCGACCGCGCTCGGCCCCGCGGAACAGCTGCTGGACCAGGCCGGAGACCTGCGGGTTGATCAGGCCGCCGAACAGCCCCTGGAGGACCCGGGCCGCGATGAGCAGGCCGACCGACGGCGCCAGCCCGGAGAGCGTGCTGGTGACGACGAAGCCGATCACGCCGACCTGGAACATCAGCCGGCGCCCGTGGTCGTCGCCCAGCCGGCCGGCCAGGACCGGCACCATCCCGAAGGCCAGCGTGTAGCCGCTGATCACCCACTGCAGCCCGGACGGCCCGGCGCCGGTGGCCGCACCGATCGAGGGGAGCGCCACGTTCGTGACGCTGACGTCGAGCAGCGTCATGAACATGGCGCTGCAGCAGACGACGAGCGCGATCCAGCGCCGCGGCGAGGGCTCGTACGCCGCCGGGGTCATGGCGTGGTCATGCGGGGCGGATCGGCTCGACCAGCAGGCAGGTCCCCTCGCCCGCCACCCGGGTCAGCACGATCGTCGCCTCGTCGTCACCGGCCAGGGCGAGCCGCTTGCGCAGCTGCTCGGGGGACACGTCGACGCCGCGCTTCTTGATGGTGATCCGGCCGATGCCCCGCTCGCGGAGGGCCGCCTTCAGCTGCTTCTCGCGGTAGGGCAGCTCGGCGACGACCCGGTAGCCGCGGGCGAACGGCGTCACGAACGGCTGGTCCGACGTCACGTAGGCGATCCTCGGGTCGACCAGGCCGCCACCCACCCCGGCGGCCACCGCGGTGACCAGCCCGGCCCGGATGACGGCGCCGTCCGGCTCGTAGAGGAAGTCGCCGATCGCGCGGACCCCGACGGCGTCGGCGCCCGGGTCGTCGTCGTCCTCGAGGGTGGCAAGCCCGCCGTCGGTGATGACGGTGGCGCGCCGACCCGTGGTCGCCGTACGCCCCGACCAGAGTGCGGCCTCCTTGACCTCGCCGCCGTCGCTGACCCACTCCGCCTCGACGCCGGCCGGGACCAGCTCGTGCGGGATGCCGGGGGCGACCTTGACGCAGGCGTCGCGCCGCAGCAGGCCCTCGACCCAGGTCCATGGCGGCGTCCAGTCGTCGACCTGGAAGCTGCGTCCCGCTCCGGTACGACGGGCCGGGTCGGCGTACGCGAGGTCGAAGGGGGAGTGGTCGACGGTGGTCGCATCGGCGACCATCACCGCGCCCGGCAGGCCGAGCGCGGCCAGGTTGGCCTCGGCCATGGCGACGCGGAGCGGGTCGAGGTCGACGCCGGCACAGACGATGCCGGCGCGTACGGCCGCGACCATGTCGCCCCCGATCCCACAACCGAGGTCGATCAGGGTCTCGGCGTCGAACGCGCGCATCCGACCGGCGCGGTGCTGTGACACCCGCAGCCGGGTGGCCTGCTCGAGCGCGTCGCGGGTGAAGTACATCCGGGCGGCCAGGTCGCCGAGCTTGGCCCGGGCGTGGGTGCGCAGCTCGACCTGGGTGAGCACGGCCGCGGCCTGCGCCGCCGTCGTCGTACGCCGCAGCAGGGACTGCACCTGCAGCTCGGCCCCGCCGTCCGCGATCGCGGAGGTCGCCGTCGCCAGCGCGTCCTGACCGTCGTCGGTCAGCAGCCAGGCGAAGGTCTCGAGATCCACCCCTGCATCCTCGCAGCGAACCGCTCTAGCACTCACTTTGGGAGAGTGCTAACGTCAGGGCTGGCACTCTCCACCGGAGTGTGCCAATGCCTGCGGCCGGAGTGCGGCACCCGCGACGACGCCCTCTGCGTGCGCAGGCGCAGACGTGAATCACCACATCAACCATGTGAAGGGGAGGTCGACACCGTGTCGATCAACATCAAGCCTCTCGAGGACCGGATCGTCGTCAAGCAGGTCGAGGCCGAGCAGACCACCGCGTCGGGCCTCGTCATTCCGGACACCGCCAAGGAGAAGCCCCAGGAGGGCGAGGTCCTGGCCGTCGGCCCCGGCCGTGTCGACGACAACGGCAACCGCGTCCCGCTCGACGTCGCGGTGGGTGACAAGGTCATCTACAGCAAGTACGGCGGCACCGAGGTCAAGTACGCCGGCGAGGAGTTCCTCATCCTCTCGGCCCGCGACATCCTCGCGGTCGTTTCCTGATCTCGATCAAGCGCAGGAATCCCCGGTCGACCGGGGATTCCTGCGCTTGTCGGGCATTGCAACGCCCGACAGGTAACAGAATCCCCGGTCGACCGGGGATCCCTGCACCCCAGAACCACCTCCTCAAGGAGAACCCATGGCCAAGATCCTCGAGTTCGACGAGAAGGCTCGTCGCTCGCTCGAGCGCGGTGTCGACGCGCTCGCGAACGCCGTCAAGGTGACGCTCGGCCCGAAGGGCCGCTACGTCGTCCTGGACAAGAAGTGGGGAGCCCCCACGATCACCAACGACGGTGTCACCGTCGCCCGCGACATCGAGCTGGACGACCCGTTCGAGAACCTCGGTGCCCAGCTCACCAAGGAGGTCGCGACCAAGACCAACGACGTCGCCGGTGACGGCACGACGACCGCGACCGTCCTCGCCCAGGCGATGGTCCACGAGGGCCTGCGCGCCGTCGCTGCCGGCGCGAACCCGATGGGCATCAAGCGCGGCATGGACAAGGCCGCCCAGGCCGTGTCCGACGCGCTGCTGAAGGCCGCCCGCGAGGTCGACTCCAAGGACGACATGGCGAACGTCGCCACCATCTCGAGCCGCGACAGCCACATCGGCGAGCTGCTGGCCGACGCCTTCGACAAGGTCGGCAAGGACGGTGTCATCACCGTCGAGGAGTCCAACACCATGGGCACCGAGCTCGAGTTCACCGAGGGCATGCAGTTCGACAAGGGCTACATCTCGGCGTACTTCGTGACCGATCCGGAGCGGATGGAGGCCGTCCTCGACGACCCCTACATCCTGCTCAAGCAGGGCAAGATCTCCTCGATCCAGGAGCTCCTGCCGGTGCTGGAGAAGGTCATGCAGACCGGCAAGCCGCTGTTCATCCTGGCCGAGGACGTCGAGGGCGAGGCCCTGTCCACCCTCGTCGTCAACAAGATCCGCGGGACCTTCAACGCCTGCGCCGCCAAGCAGCCGGCGTTCGGCGACCGCCGCAAGGCGATCCTGCAGGACATCGCGATCCTCACCGGTGGCCAGGTCATCAGCGAGGAGGTCGGCCTCAAGCTCGACCAGGTCGGCCTCGACGAGCTGGGCCGCGCCCGCCGCGTCGTCGTCACCAAGGACAACACGACCATCGTCGACGGCGCCGGTGACCCCGCGCAGGTCGAGGGCCGCGTGAACCAGATCAAGAAGGAGATCGAGGCCTCCGACTCCGACTGGGACACCGAGAAGCTGCAGGAGCGGCTGGCCAAGCTGGCCGGCGGCGTTTGCGTGATCAAGGTCGGCGCTGCCACCGAGGTCGAACTCAAGGAGAAGAAGCACCGCATCGAGGACGCCGTCTCCGCGACGCGTGCCGCGATCGAGGAGGGCATCGTCCCCGGCGGTGGCTCCGCGCTGATCCACGCCGTCTCGGTGCTCGAGGGTGACCTCGGGCTCGAGGGCGACGAGGCCGCCGGCGTACGCATCGTGCGCAAGGCCGCCGACGAGCCGCTGCGCTGGATCGCCGAGAACGGCGGCGAGAACGGCTACGTCATCGTCTCCAAGGTGCGCGAGGCCGGTCCCGGCAGCGGCTACAACGCCGCCACCGGCGAGTACGGCGACCTCGTCGCCCAGGGCGTCCTCGACCCGGTCAAGGTCACCCGCTCCGCCCTCGTCAACGCGACCTCCATCGCGGCGATGCTGCTCACGACCGAGACCCTGGTCGTGGAGAAGCCCGTCGAGGAGACCGAGGAGGCCGCCGGTCACGGCCACGGCCACGGCCACGGTCACTGATCGAGCACGACACAGCAGGAGCCGCCGGGCATCGCCCGGCGGCTCCTGTCATCTCCGGCTCTGTCCGGCTCGTTCCGGCTAGTCGCGCCCGAGCCGCCATCCGCCGGGCGGCAGCGCCAGCGCCTCCTCCGGGCCCCACGAGCCCTTGGGGTACGGCTGCACCCGCGGCCGGTGGTCCAGCACCGGCTGGCAGATCTCCCAGAGCCGCTCGACCTCGCGCGCCCCGATGAAGAGCGTGCGGTCGCCCCGCATCACGTCGAGCAGCAGGCGCTCGTAGGCCTCCAACGGGCTGGCGTCCGGGGCGTCGCACTTGAGGTCGAGGTGGAACACCGCCTCGACCAGCGCCATGTCCGGCCCCGGCCGCTTGGCGCGTACGTCGATGGCGATCTTCGGCTCGTCGCTCAGCTCGATGACGAGCTCGTTCGGCTCGGGTCGCGTCGACGCGGCCGGCTTGAGCCACTGGTGCCGCGGGTCGCTGAACCGCAGCGTGATCGTGCGCTGCCCGGCGGCCATCGCCTTGCCGGTGCGCAGGTAGAACGGCACGCCGCGCCACCGGTCGTTGTCGATCCACGCCTCGATCGCGACGAAGGTCTCCACGTCGGAGTCCGGTGCGACGTCGGGCTCCTCGCGGTAGCCGTCGTACTGACCGAAGACGACGCGCTGCGGATCGAGCGGTCGCACGGCGGCGAACGCGGCCGCCTTCGCCGCGCGGATCGCGCCCTCGCGGAACGCGTGCGGGTCCTCGATGGCGACGAAGCCGAGCAGCTGGCACAGGTGGGTGGTGACCATGTCGCGCAGGCAGCCGGTGCCCTCGTAGAACGCGCCGCGCCCCTCGATCGTCAGCTTCTCCGGTACGTCGATCTGCACCGACTCGATGCTGTGCCGGTTCCACGCCGGCTCGAACAGGCCGTTGGCGAAGCGCAGCGCGAGCAGGTTCTGCACCGCCTCCTTGCCGATGAAGTGGTCGATCCGGAAGATCTGCTCCTCGTCGAACACCGCGCCGAGGGTGGCGTCGAGGTCCCGCGCGGTCGCGAAGTCGGTGCCGAACGGCTTCTCGCACACCAGCCGCGCCCGCTCGGCGAGGCCCTCCCGGTCGAGCATGCCCACCATCGCGGGGACCGCGTTCGGTGGGACCGACAGGTACAGCAGGCGTCGTACGTCGCCCAGGGTCAGCCCCGCATCCAGCGCGAGCCGGTCCTCGGCCCGGTGCACGGCGTCGGCGAGCGCGGAACCGTCGTCGTCGCTGGACGCGACGAACGAGACCCGCTCGAGCAGCCGGTCGGCGACGACGGCGTCGATCTCGCCGACGAACTCCTCGAGCTCCTCGCGGACGCGGCGGCGGAAGTCGTCGTCGGATCCGGGGGACCGGCGGCCGCTGCCGATCACGGCCACGTTCTCGGGCAGCCGCTTGGCCAGGGCCAGCCGGTAGAGGCCGGGGAACAGCTTGCGGGCGGCGAGGTCGCCGGTCGCGCCGAAGAGGACGAGCACGTGGGGAGGGAGGTCGGACGCCATGACTCCACCTTGCCGCTGACGTCAAGCCTGCAGATGCAACGCGGGCGCGACGCCGTGGCAACCTCCGCGTCATCTACGCGAGCGACGATCGGGACATGCTGTGGAGAGTGCGCGCGAAGCTGCCGGACCGCCCGGGAGTCCTCGCCCTGCTCACGTCCGCCTGCGGGAGGGCCGAGGGCAACATCGTGGCGCTGCACGTGTTCCGTGACCGGGGCTCGGTGACCGACGAGCTGGTGATCGACCTCCGGGGCGAGGCCGGCCTGCCGGCGATCGCCGCCATGGTCGCCGAGGCCGGCGGCGAGCTCGTGTCGGCCGCACCGTGCTCCGCCGCCGCGACCGAGGACCAGCCGACCCGTTACGTGCGCGCGGCCGAGCGGATCCTGAGCCGGCCCACCGCCTTCCCGGAGATCGCGGCCGAGCTCTTCGACGCCGAGGTCGCCGTCGACGACCCGGCGGCCGACGTGCTCGAGATGGTCGTGGGGGACAGCGCGACCCTGCAGATCCGCCGCTCGATCCCCTTCACCTCGGTGGAGCGGGAGCGGGCCGCCGCCCTCGCCGACCTGGTCGGCCGTGCCCTCGAGGCACGGGTACCGGTCCCGTCGCGCACCTTCGGCTCCGAGCTGGAGTACGTCGCCGACGGCACCACCATCTCCGCGCTGGCCGGCGGTCTCGTCGCCGGGCGCGCGACCGCCGCGGTGCCGGAGGCCGGCCCGTGGCCGGTCGACATGTGGGTCGACCCGGCCTGGCAGCGGCGCGGCATCGGCACTCGGCTGCTCTCCGAGATCGCCCGGCTGGTGCGCGCCCGGGGCGGCGACGAGATCGTCCTGATGGCGCCCGGCGACTCGGCGGCCGTGCTCCCGATGGTCCTCGCCGCCGGCCTGCGTGGGCGGATCCGCGTCGCCGACGGCGTCCTCACGGTGCGGATCTCGCTGGCCGAGCTGCGGGCCCCGTCGCCGGTGTCCTGACGGCCGTGGCACGGTCCGCGCGGCACCGGTGTGATCTGGCCGACCCGAGGCGTCCGAGGGCCCTCCGCGGTTCGTGCGGGCGCCCGGGTGAGCCGTAGGATCTCTCCATGGATGAGGTTCCCGCGAAGTTCGCCCCGCTCGGTCTCACCTACGACGACGTGCTGCTCCTGCCGGGTCATTCCGACTTCGCGCCGGACGAGATCGACACCACCGCGCGGCTGACCCGCGAGATCTCGCTCAAGGCGCCGCTCGTCAGCGCGGCGATGGACACCGTCACCGAGTCGCGGATGGCGATCGCCATGGCGCGCCAGGGCGGCATCGGCATCCTGCACCGCAACCTGTCCTCCGAGGAGCAGGCCTACCAGGTCGACCTGGTCAAGCGCACGCAGACCGGCATCATCTCGAACCCGGTCACCATCGGCCCGGACGCGACGCTCGAGGACCTCGACCGCATCTGTGGTGAGTACCGGGTCTCCGGCCTGCCGGTCGTCGACACCGACAACCACCTGATCGGCATCATCACCAACCGCGACCTGCGGTTCACCCCCGTCGCGGAGTGGGCCACGACCAAGGTCGACGAGGTCATGACGCCGATGCCCCTGATCACCGGCCCGGCCGGCATCTCCCGCGAGGACGCGACGCTGCTGCTGCGCCAGCACAAGCGCGAGCGCCTCCCGCTGGTCGACGACGAGGGTCGCCTCGCCGGTCTCATCACGGTCAAGGACTTCGTCAAGGGCGAGCAGTTCCCGAACGCCTCCCAGGATGCCGACGGCCGGCTCATGGTCGGCGCCGCGATCGGCTACTTCGGCGACGCATGGGAGCGCGCCACGATGCTCATCGAGGCCGGTGTCGACGTGCTCGTCGCCGACACGGCCCACGGCAACGTGCGGATGCTCCTGGACATGGTCGCGAAGCTGAAGAGCGACCCGGCCACCAAGCACGTCCAGGTCATCGGCGGCAACGTCGCGACCCGTGAGGGCGCGCAGGCCTTCATCGACGCGGGCTCGGACGCGATCAAGGTCGGCGTCGGCCCGGGCTCGATCTGCACCACCCGCGTCGTCACCGGCGTCGGCGTCCCGCAGATCACCGCGGTCTACGAGGCGTCCCTGGCGGCCGGCCCGGCCGGCGTACCCGTCATCGCGGACGGTGGGATGAAGCACTCCGGCGAGATCGCCAAGGCGCTCGTCGCGGGCGCGGACTCCGTCATGGTCGGCTCGATGCTCGCCGGCACCGAGGAGTCGCCGGGCGAGATCGTCTTCCACAACGGCAAGCAGTACAAGGCCTACCGGGGCATGGGCTCGCTCGGCGCGATGTCCAGCCGCGGCAAGAAGTCCTACTCCAAGGACCGCTACTTCCAGGCCGAGGTCACCAGCGACGACAAGATCGTGCCCGAGGGCATCGAGGGCCGGGTGGCCTACAAGGGCCCGCTGGCCTCGGTCGCGCACCAGCTCCTCGGCGGCCTGAACCAGTCGATGTTCTACATCGGTGCGCGGACCATCCCCGAGCTGAAGGAGAAGGGCCGGTTCGTCCGGATCACCTCCGCCTCGCTCAAGGAGAGCCACCCGCACGGCGTCGAGATGACCGTCGAGGCCCCGAACTACTCGGGTCGCTGACCACGTCCCTTCCGCATGGCTGCGGGAGGGCGGGGTACCGCGTCGTCGGCGAGAGGAGCCGACGATGAATCTCAACGACTGGTTCGGAGACGGGAACGACCCCGGCTGGATCGTGGTCTACGTGGTCGTCGCCCTGCTGGTCCTCGGTGGCCTGGCGGTGCTGGCCCGGCGCAAGAAGCGTGACCGCGACCGGGAGCGCGCGGCGTCGATCCGCGCCGAGGCCCGGCGTGACGAGCCTAGGCTCGCGCGTCGTGAGGCCGAGGCGCGCCGTCTCGAGGCGGAGTCCAGCGAGGCCCGCGCCGAGGCGGACCGTCGCGAGGCGATGGCGCGCTCGCACCGGCAGAAGCTGGAGGGCGAGCGCAAGGAGTACGTCGACCGGATGCGCGAGGCGGACCGGATCGATCCGGACGCCGACGGAGCAGCGCACCGCGCCGACACCGCCGACCGGACCGATGTCTCCGACGCGTCCGACCGCGAGCGCCACGACGCCAGCCACTGACAGCGACTGACCTCGGGGGCCCGGCGTATCGTCCCTCCAGCAGGAGGGCGATATGTCGGTGCGGGTGGATGCCTGGTGCTGGGCGGTCCGGCTCTACAAGAGCCGGTCCCAGGCCACGGCCGGCGCGAAGGCCGGACACATCCGGATCAACGGCGCGCGGGCCAAGCCCGCCCAGCCGGTGAAGATCGGCGACGAGGTCCGGGTGTTCACCGACCGCGAGCACGTGGTCGTGGTGAAGCAGCTGCTCGTCAAGCGGGTCGGTGCGCCGGTCGCCGTGCTGGCCTACGAGGACCGCACCCCGGCGCTTCCCCCGAAGGAGGAGCGGCCCGCGCCGGTGTTCCAGCGCGAGCGGGGAGCAGGTCGCCCGACCAAGCGCGACCGTCGGCTCCTCGACCAGCTCCGCGACCGGTGAGTCAGCTCCCGTCCTTGAAGCGGACCAGCCCCACCAAGGTCGCGATGTACGCCGCTCCGTCGGGGCCGATGTAGATCGACGCGTAGTGGTTGTTCCAGGTGATGCCGGTGCCGGTCTTCTGCTGCCACCGGGTCCGGCCGGTGCGGATGTCGAGGGCCGCGAGGTACCAGCTGTCGTCGAGCAGGTTCGACGGTGGCTTCGCGTAGACGTAGACCAGCCCGTTGGCCAGCGAGGTCTTCGGCACCGAGGTCGGCGCGACGATTGGGTTGGTCCAGTCGACGGTGCAGGTGCCGCCGCGTGCCGTCACCTTCGCGGCGCCGGGGGAGCTGGTCTGCCCCAGGATCGTGCTCTGGACGCCGCGGTAGCCGTAGTTGTTCTCCACGATCACCGAGTCCGGCCCGGCCTTGGCCAGGCTGTTCTCGGTGTCGGACGCGCCGGCGGCGAACACCGTCGCCTGGCAGACCCGCCGGCCGGCGGCGGGCCCGGTACGTCGGTAGAACTGCACGTGCATCCGCGGGTCCGCGTTGTCGGTGATCGCGATCAGCCCGTTGTCGAGCAGCGTCGGCGTCGTACCGGATCCCTGGGAGAGCTGGCCCGGCTTCTGCACGCTGCCGCGTTCGTACGCCGCCGCCCACCGCACGTGCGGGACACCGGCCGCGCCGGCGGCGATCGCGTAGAGCTTGTGGTCGGTGACGACGTACACGGCTCCGGTCTCGTCGCCCGACATCGAGTTGAAGATGCCCTCGCCCACGAACCGGATCGTGTGGACCGCGCCTGTCGTCGGCTTGATGACGCCGACCCGTCCCTGCTGCGTCGCGAAGAAGACGTTGCCGGACCAGTCGGGCATCGTCGCGACCAGGCAGTCCTTGCCGGGGACCTGCGCGGAGACGTCGTAGGTCCCGATCTTCCGCAGCGACGTGGCGCCGACCTTGACCCGGATGATCGTCTTGTCGGTCGTGACGACGTAGGCCACGTCGTGGTTGTCGAGGTAGAAGTAGGTGCCGCCGCAGATGTCGGCGAAGGGGTTGCCCACCAGCGAGGTGAGCGGCCGGGTCGAGGTGGTGAGCGTGGCGATCTGCTCCAGCGTGACCGGGTCGATCAGGCGCAGCGCGAAGCCCTCCAGGCCGCCGCACAGCCCGACGATCCGGCCGCGCGAGTCGAACGCGATCGTGGCGCACTCGGAGACGCCGTACGACCGGCTGCTCACCTGCAGGTCGCGACCGAGCGGGCCGCTGACCTGGTAGGCGTTGGTGCCGTAGGCGTCGTTGTGCATCGAGTTGGTGCCGTCGGGCGCGAGGTGCGGGTTCTGCGGCGGTACGTCGGCCACGATCGGCTGTGGCGTCACGGGTGTCACGGTCGTGACGTGCGTGCCGGTGCCGCCGGTGAGGGCGTTCGCGGTCGTGGCACCGAGGCCGAGGGTCAGCAGCGTGGTGGCGAGGAGCATCGCGGTTCTGCGCACGCCAGAACTGAAACCTGTTCTCGTTCTGAGGTCAAGGTTTCCACTCGCTAGGATCCTCCGGTGAGCGAGATCGAGATCGGCCGTGCCAAGCGGGCCCGCCGCGCCTACTCCTTCGACGACATCGCGATCGTCCCGTCCCGGCGGACGCGCGACCCCGAGGAGGTCTCGACCGCCTGGCAGATCGACGCCTACCGCTTCGAGCTGCCGATCCTGGCCGCGCCGATGGACTCGGTGATGTCGCCGGAGACCGCCGTCGCCTTCGGGCGGCACGGCGGCCTGGGTGTGCTCAACCTCGAGGGCCTCTGGACGCGGTACGACGACCCGCAGCCCCTCCTCGCGGAGGTCGCCGGGCTCGAGGGCGTCGAGGCGACCCGCCGCCTGCAGGAGATCTACGCCGAGCCGATCAAGGCCGAGCTGATCACCGAGCGGCTGCGCTTCGTGCGCGACGCCGGGGTGACCGTCGCCGGGTCGCTGTCGCCGCAGCGCACCAAGGAGTTCGCGAAGACCGTGGTCGACGCGGGTGTCGACATGTTCGTCATCCGCGGCACGACGGTGTCCGCCGAGCACGTGTCGTCGCAGGCCGAGCCGCTGAACCTCAAGGAGTTCATCTACGAGCTCGACGTGCCCGTGATCGTCGGCGGCTGCGCCACGCACCAGGCGGCGCTGCACCTGATGCGCACCGGCGCCGCCGGTGTGCTCGTCGGGTTCGGTGGGGGCGCGGCCCACACCACCCGCACCGTGCTCGGCATCGCCGTGCCGATGGCCTCGGCCGTCGCCGACGTCGCCGCCGCGCGCCGCGACTACCTCGACGAGTCGGGCGGCCGCTACGTCCACGTCATCGCGGACGGCTCGATCGGCACCTCCGGCGACCTCGCCAAGGCCATCGCCTGCGGCGCCGACGCCGTCATGGTCGGCTCGCCCTTCGCCCGTGCCACCGACGCGCCCGGTCACGGCTTCCACTGGGGCACCGAGGCCCACCACGCGGACCTGCCGCGCGGCAAGCGGGTCCAGTTCGAGCAGGTCGGCACCATCGAGGAGATCCTGTTCGGTCCCTCCCGCGTCGCCGACGGCACGATGAACCTCGTCGGAGCGCTCAAGCGGTCCATGGCGACCACGGGCTACACCGAGCTCAAGGAGTTCCAGCGGGTCGAGGTCGTGGAGTCAGCCCACTGAGTGTCGGGCCGCTCGGCTGCTGTAACACGCTGTTGTGCGGCTCTCTGCGGGGGCTGTAACACGTGGTTGCGCGAGCTCTCCGCGGGCGCTGTAACACGTGGTTGCGCGAGCTGGTCGCCGGTTCTGGCTGCTAGCAGCCCGTCCGGACAGGCTGCCAGCACCTCCAGCGGGCCGCTAGCTCGCCGGACGACGTGTTACCCCGCCGGACCACGTGTTACAGCAGCGTCAGCCGCCCACCAGCCCGTTGTCGTAGGCGAACACGATCGCGGCCGGCCGATCCCGCAGCCCCAGCTTGCTGAAGATCCGGCCCACGTGGCTCTTCACGGTGAGCTCGGAGATGAACAGCTCGCCGGCGATCTCGCCGTTGGTGCGCCCGGCCGCGATGGCCCGCAGCACCTCGACCTCGCGGTCGGTGAGGGCGTCGACGGCCGGCCCGGTGCGGGCCACCGGCGTCGAGCGGTACGCCGCCAGCACCCGCCCGGTCACGGCCGGGTCCAGCCACGAGCCACCCAGGGCGACGGTCCGCACGGCGCGGATCAGGTCGTCCGCGGGGGAGTCCTTGAGCAGGAACCCGGCTGCGCCGGCCCGCAGCGCGCCGGACAGCAGCTCGTCGTCGTCGAAGGTCGTGAGGACGAGCGCGGGCGGCGGGTCGGTGCGCTGCTGCAGCGCCTCGATCGCCGAGATGCCGTCGACCTGACGCATCCGCAGGTCGATGAGCACCACGTCGATCGTGTCGCCGAGGGAGTCGACGGCCGCGGGCAGCTCGGCACCGTCCGCGCACTCGGCCAGGATCTCGAATCCGTCACGACGGCGCAGGATCCGGCGCAGGCCGGAGCGCACGAGCTCCTGGTCGTCGACGAGCACCAGGCCGACGGGCTGGGCCGGGATCACCGCCGGATCACCGCGCCTCCGCTGTCCGGGCGGACACCGCGGGCAGCAGCCCCACGGGGCAGTGCGGCCCGGACCGGCCCACGGGCAGCCGGAGGTCCACCACCCAGCCGTCGTCCGAACCGCCCGCCGACAGCGTCGCCCCGAGCTGCTCGGCGCGGGCGTGCATCCCGGCCAGCCCGGAGCCGGCGCCGAGCCGGTGCCCGGTCGGCACGGCGTTGCGCACCGACAGCCGGACCTCGGCATCCGCGGCGACCAGGCGCATCGTGACCGGTACGCCGGGCGCGTGCTTGGCCGCGTTGCTCAGCGACTCCTGCGCGATCCGGTACAGCCCGAGCCCGGTCGGCTCCGGCAGCCCGGAGAGGTCACCGCGCTCGTCGTACCGCACCTCGAGGCCGGCAGAACCGAACTGCTCGACGAGGCCCGCGATCCCGGCCGCGCCCGGCAGCGGCGCCAGCGGGCTGGGGCCGGTGGCCAACGTGCTGACGGTGGCCCGGATGTCGGTCATCGCCTGGCGCCCGACCGCCTCCGCGTCGGCCAGCGCGGCGTCGACCTCGGTGACGGTGGCCGCGACCTCGTCCGGCGAGGTGGGCGCGCCCAGGTCGCGCAGCGCGTGCCGGGCGCCGGTCAGGTGCAGCATCGTCACGCTCAGCGAGTGCGCGACGAGGTCGTGGATCTCGCGGGCGATCCGCTGCCGCTCGGCCATGGTCGCCTGCTGCCAGGCCTGCTCGCGCGCGATCCGCTCGGCCGCGAGGGCGCGGCCCTGCCAGAGGATCATCGCGCCGACGACGTACCCCAGCAGGATCGTGAGCAGCTGGAAGGGGAGCACGGCCAGGTCGGTGAGGGCGGCGTGCACGCCGAGGACCGTGGCGGAGATCAGCGCGACCGCCGTTCCGGGGCGGACACCGTCGCGGCCGGTCGACTCGCCGGTCACGCACATCAGCAGCACCGGCACCGCGTCGAGGCCGGCGAAGTGCGGGCTGGTCGGCGTGGCCAGCAGCAGCGCTGCGCCGGTCATCGCGCCGAGGATGTCGACGTACCAGGGAAGCCACACGCCGCCCACCAGCTGGATGACGCCGGCGGCCGGCACGAGCACCAGCACGGCCCACAGCGGGCCGATCGGCCACAGCGCGTCGCGCAGGCTCAGCGCCACCACGGCGCACACGAAGGTCGCGGCGCAGGTCAGCACCGGGACGTACCAGGGGTAGGAGATGCCGTGCGCCAGGCAGTGCTCCTCGATGCGGCGCTTCCACCGCGTCCCCAGGGCCATCACGCCGCCCAGCGTAGATCCGCCCGTGGGCGGTCGGCATCCGTCCGCGGGCGGCACCCGATCTCCTCCCGCGGTAGGACGCGGGATGCGGTCCACGGGGCGATGCTGGAGACGTCCCCGGCCGCCTAGCGTCGATGGCGTCGAACCGGCACCGAGCCGGCCGCGGACGAGGAGGACGTCATGGGATGGAGCGAGACCCACCGCCGGTGGCAGGTGCTGCGGCAGCTCGAGACGGAGCTGGCCGGTCCGGATGCGCCGCTGCCGTGGAGCGAGGAGCACGCCGAGCTGTTCGGCGACCGCGCCACGATGCTGGCCATGCTGCGCTACCGCTGGGAGCTGGCGTGCGACGCCCAGGTCGACCCCAGCCTGCCGGAGGCCGTCCTCGACGAGCAGCGCCGGCGGATCGACGAGCGCTTCGCCGGCGTACGCCGGATCCTGGAGCGCCACGCGCACCTCACCGAGGACGGGAGCGACCATGTCGCCGCATGAGGTGCGCGAGGAGGCGAGGACCTGGGGCCGCTGGGCCTTGGGGTTCGGCTTCGGTCGGACGATGATCCGGCTCGGGGCGCGGCGCGGCGCCCTCTCGGCCCGGCTCGCCATCGACCCCGAGCTGCACCGCGACCCGGTGCCCGGCTTCGAGGGGCTGCGCCGGCAGGGCCCGCTCGTCGTCAACGGCCCGATGGCCGCGGCGGTCGGGCACGCCGCCTGCAACGAGATCCTGCGCAGCGAGGACTTCGGCGTCGGCGGCGGGCACGGCGAGCTGCCGGTCCCGCTGCGCCGGCTGCTCGCCCGGATCTCCGATCCCGGCGTGATGGGTCCGCTCGACCCGCCCTCGATGCTCGCGGTGGACCCGCCCGAGCACAGCCGCTACCGCCAGCAGGTCGCCCGCGCGTTCACCGCCCGCAAGGTCGGCCGGATGGTCGACCGGGTCGAGGAGGTCGCCGTCCGGCTGCTCGACGAGCTCGAGGGCGAGACCGGTTTCGACCTCGTCGAGCGGTACGCCGCCCTGCTGCCCGTCGTCGTCATCTCCGAGCTGCTCGGGGTGCCCGAGGAGCACCGCGAGCGGGTGCTCGCCCTGGGCAACCTGGCCGCGACCACGCTCGACCCGGCGCTGACCTTCCGGCAGTACCGCGCGGCCGAGGCCGCGATGCGCGAGCTGCACACGATGTTCGCCGCCCACGTCGAGGAGCTCCGGCGCGACCCGGGCGAGGACCTGCTCAGCCAGATCATCACCTCCGACGCCCCGGACCCGCTGTCCGACACCGAGCTGCACCAGGTCGGGCTGCTGGTCCTCGGCGCCGGCTTCGAGACCACCGTCAACCTGATCGGCAACGCCGTGGTGCACCTGGACCGCCACCCGGACCAGCTCGCGGGTCTGCTGGCCGACCCGGACGGCTGGGCGAACGCCGTCGACGAGACGCTCCGGTTCGACCCGCCGGTCCAGATGACGATGCGGGTCGCGCAGCGCGACACGGTCGTGGCCGGCGTACCCCTGCGGGCGGGAATGCCGACCCTGGTCATCCTCGGCGGCGCGAACCGCGACCCCGACGTCTTCGCCGACCCGCACCGGTACGACGTCACCCGACCCAACGCTGCCGAGCACCTCGCCTTCTCGGCGGGTGTGCACTACTGTATCGGCTCCAGCCTCGCCCGGCTGGAGGCCGCCACGGCCCTGCGCCTGCTCTACGAGCGCCACCCCGACCTGCGCGTCTCCGGCACGCCCGAGCGGCGGGAGACCCGGGTGCTGCGGGGGTACGAGCGGATCCCGGTCGCCGTCAGGGACGGAGCCCGCGCACCAGCGTCGCGGTGAGCCGGTCCGCCCACGCGTCGTCGAGCTGCCCGGGCGTCAGCAGCACGCCGGCGATGATCGTGCCGATCACGACCTGGAGGAGGTCGGTCGCGCGCGCGTCGGGGTGGGCCTCGCCGTCGGCGATCGCCCGCTGGAGCCGCTCGTCGATGGCCTGGAACGCGCCGGCGAACCGCTCCAGCATCGCCGCGTGCAGGTCGGGCCACGTCGTGATCTCGCTGAGCAGGGCCGGGAGCGCGGCCGCGCCGACCGGGGAGCACAGCGCGTCGCGGGTGCCGCGCACGATGCCGGCGACGTCGGCCTCGAGGTCCTGGCCGAGGCTCATGTCGAGCGCGAGCTCGCTGGGGAAGGCGGCTTCGTGGATCAGGTGGGGGAGCGCCGGCCAGCGCCGGTAGAGGGCGCTCTTGGTGGTGCCCGCGCGCTGCGCGACCGCTGCGCCGGTGACGGCCGCGTAGCCGCCGTCGGTGAGCAGCTCGCGCACCGCCGCCAGGGCCGCCTGCTCGATGCGCGGGTCGCGCGGGCGGCCGGTCGTACGCGCCCGGGAGGTTGCTGGCACGGACCCCTTCCCTTCTTTCGAGACCGAGAGTACCGTAACCAACCGAGGTAGAACCTGTTCTAGATCGTTGGTCAGGAGATGCAGTGACCCAGCAGACGCCGCCCGACTTCCACCTGCAGCGCTCCAGCCGGGACGTCGACGCCCTGACCGGCCGCCTGGAGGAGTGGCTCGCGACCCAGCTGCCGGCCGGTGCCGGGCCGCGGGTCACCATCCACGCGGGCATCGATGCCAACGGCATGTCGTCGGAGACGGTCGTGCTGGACGTCGCCTGGGTCGAGGACGGCTCGCCGAGGGTGGGGGAGTACGTCGCCCGGGTCGCGCCCGCGGCGGAGGACGTGCCGGTGTTCCCGGCGTACGACCTCCGTGCGCAGTACGACGTCCTCCGCCTGGTCCGCGAGCAGTCGGACGTGCCGGTGCCGGGTGTGCGCTGGCTCGAGCCGACCGGGGAGGTCATCGGCTCACCGTTCTTCCTGATGGACCGGGTCGGCGGCGTCGTCCCGCCGGACGTGATGCCGTACCCGTTCGGCGACAACTGGCTGTACGACGCCTCGGCCGACGACCAGCGGAGGCTGCAGGAGAGCACCGTCGCGGTGCTGGCCGGGTTGCACGCCCTGCCCGCCGACGACTACGCCTTCCTCGCCCCGGCCGAGCCGGGCAGCACGATGCTGGCGCGCAACCTGGCGCACCTGCGCGGGTGGTACGCGTGGGCCGCCGCCGACATCGGTCGCTCCCCGATGGTGGAACGCGCGCTGGCGTGGCTGGAGGAGCACCTGCCCGCCACCGACGAGGCCGTGCTCTGCTGGGGCGACGCCCGGATCGGCAACGTCCTCTACGACGACTTCGCGCCCGCCGCCGTCCTCGACTGGGAGATGGCGACCCTCGGCCCGCGCGAGATGGACGTCTCGTGGCTGGTGTTCGCGCACCGGGTGTTCCAGACCATCGCGGCCGTCTTCGAGCTACCCGGCATGCCGGACTTCCTGCGCGAGGAGGACGTGCGGGCGGCGTACGAGCGGCGCACGGGGGTCTCCCTCGGCGACCTCGGCTGGTACCACCTCTACAACGGCGTCGTCTGGTGCGTGGTCTTCATGCGGACCGGCACACGGCAGATCCACTTCGGCGAGATCGAGCGGCCCGACGACGTCGAGACGCTCTTCCACTGCAAGCCGCTCGTCGAGCAGCTGCTGGCGGAGGTGGGCGCATGAGCTGGACCGGTGCCGCGGGGACCGAGGCTGGCCTGCACGGTGAGTACGTCGGCCTCGGCCCCCTCGACGAGTACCCCATCCACCAGCTGCCGCGACCGGTCACCTGGTCGGGCAGCAGCGACCGGAACTTCTACGACCGCTCCTACCTCAACGCGCACGACCGGACCGGCGACATCTTCCTGATCTCGGGGATGGGCTTCTACCCGAACCTCGGCACCAAGGACGCCTTCGTGCTGGTCCGCCGCGGCGACACCCAGACCGCGGTGCACCTCTCCGACGCCGCCGACCCGCGCGGCGCCGACCGGATGTCGCACTCCGTCGGCGGCTACCGGATCGAGGTGGCCGCGCCGCTCAAGCAGCTGCGCGTGGTGCTCGAGGAGACCGACGGGATCGGCCTCGACCTGACGTGGCGCGGGCTGTTCCCGCCGGTCCAGGAGCTGCCGCACGTGATGCGGCAGGGGACCGGGACTACCCTCGACGCGCAGCGCTTCGCACAGGTCGGCTCGTGGGAGGGCGTGATCCACCTCGACGGCGAGGACATCACGGTCTCGCCGGACATCTGGATCGGGTCGCGCGACCGGTCGTGGGGGATCCGCCCGTCAGGGGAGGCCGCTCCGGCCGGCAAGCCCGCGGACCCGGCCTTCGAGGGCATGTGGTGGCTCTACGTGCCGATCGCGTTCGACGAGTTCTGCCTGTGCGTGATCATCCAGGAGACCCCGGACGGCTACCGCACCGTCAACGACTGCACCCGGGTGTGGAAGGACGGCCGGGTCGAGCAGCTCGGCTGGCCGCGGGTCGAGGTGCGCTACGCCTCGGGCACCCGGGTCCCCACCGGCGCGACCCTGCACTGCACCACGCCGCGCGGCGAGGAGGTCCGCTTCGAGGTCGCCTCGCACCTGCCCGTCCCGATCCACGTCGGCGGTGGGTACGGCGGCGACTCCGACTGGGCCCACGGGGTGTGGAAGGGCGCAGGCTTCACCGAGCGCCTCACCTACGACATGAACGACCCGGCCGTCGCCGGGCGGGTCATGTTCGGCGTCATCGACCACGTCGGGTCCGCCACGGTGCACGGCCCCGGCGCCGGCGTACCGGACGGGTCGCAGGGGTGGGGGCTCTTCGAGCACGGCGCCCTCGGCCGCCACGACGCCTCCGGCTTCTCCGACTGGTTCACCCTCGCCGATTGATGGGCCGAGCGTGGCTCCGACGGCCTCGGCCTCACAGCACAGAACCGCTCGCAGGCTGCGGTCCGGAGGCGGCCGATCCGCCTCCCGCCACGCTGCCGGCCAGTGGCACTCGATCTCGACCAACTAGGAAACGGCAAATGGAATTCGATCGCGACGCCCTCTTCATCGGTACGACGTGGGCCAAGCCCGCCACCGACACCCTGCTGGAGGTGGTCAGCCCGCACACCGAGGAGGTCGTGGCGCGGGTGCCCGAGGGCTCGGCCGCCGACATCGACGCCGCGGTCGCGGCCGCGCGGACGGCGTACGACGAGGGGCCGTGGCCGCGGATGAGCCCTGCGGAGCGGATCTCGGTCATCGAGAGCCTGTCGGTGCTGTACGCCGGACGCCTCGACGACATGGCTCGCGTCATCTCGACCGAGATGGGGTCGCCGATCTCCTTCTCGAGCCTCGCCCAGGCGCCGGCTCCGTGGATGCAGATCGAGGCGTTCCTGACCATCGCGCGGGAGTTCCCGTGGGAGGCGACGCGGCCCGGGGCTCTCGGTGGTGACGTGCTCGTCCGGCACGAGCCGGTGGGTGTGGTCGCGGCGATCCCGCCGTGGAACGTCCCGCAGTTCACGGTGCTGTCCAAGCTGATCCCGGCGCTCCTGGCCGGCTGCACCGTGGTCGTGAAGCCCGCGCCGGAGGCACCGCTGGACGGCTACCTGCTCGCCGAGCTGCTGGTCGAGGCGGGCGTGCCCGAGGGCGTCGTGTCGATCGTGGCCGGGGGCCGCGAGGTCGGCGAGCACCTGGTCCGCCACCCCGGCGTCGACAAGGTGGCGTTCACCGGCTCCACCGCGGCCGGCCGGAAGATCGGCGCGATCTGCGGCGAGCAGCTCAAGCGCGTCTCGCTCGAGCTCGGCGGCAAGTCGGCGGCGATCGTGCTCGACGACGCCGACCTCGCCACGGTCGTCGAGGGCATGAAGTTCCTCGGCGTCATGAACTCCGGCCAGGCCTGCGTGGCGCAGACCCGGGTGCTGGTGAGCCGGGAGCGCCACGACGAGGTGGCTGCCGCGCTGGCCTCGGCGATCGGCGACATGGTGGTCGGCGACCCGCTCGACCCCGCGACCGAGATCGGCCCGATGGTCGCGCGTCGGCAGCAGGAGCGGGTTGCGTCGTACATCGCGATCGGGGAGCAGGAGGGCGCCAAGCTGCTCGCCGGCGGCCCCGGCATGCCAGCGGGTCTCTCCACCGGTTGGTACGTCCGTCCCACCGTCTTCGCCAACGTCGACAACCGGATGCGGATCGCCCAGGAGGAGATCTTCGGCCCCGTCCTCTCGGTCATCCCGTACGTCGACGTCGCCGACGCCGTCCGCATCGCCAACGACTCCGACTACGGCCTGGCCGGCACCGTCTGGACCGCCGACCAGGACGCCGGCGTCGACGTCGCCCGCCAGGTCCGCACCGGCACCTACGGCGTCAACACCTACACGATGGACTTCGCGGCCCCCTTCGGCGGCTACAAGGCCTCCGGGCTGGGCCGGGAGTTCGGGCCGGAGGGCCTCGCGCAGTACACCGAGCTCAAGTCGGTCTACCTCACGGCCCCGCCGGTGTAGCGGGTCTCCTCGGGAGGCGCGTGCCGAACGCCGTGTGGCGCCTCGGCTCGGCGGACCGGCTGCCGGGATAGATCTATCCCCGCACCTACCGCGACACTGTGTCGCATCTGTCCTTCGATACCGGTTCTACTGAGCGGTAACCGCGAGTACCCTCGGCCCCATGAGCGCGTCCAACCCTGTGCCAGACCCGAGGCCCGAGCCGATGATCGACGGGCCGCACGACCCCGAGCACGACCCGCGAGCGACGTACGTCCTGGAGCCGTCGTACGTCGCCCGGCTGACCGACCGGATCCTCTCCACCACCGGCCGCACCCTCCCGCTGATGTCTCCGCTCGACGGGGCGCCGATCGCCCAGATCCCGCAGTCCAGCGCCGACGACGTCGCCGACGCGTTCGCGCGCGCCCGCGCCGCGCAGGTCGAGTGGGCGAGGACCTCCCTCGAGCACCGCAGCGAGGCCCTGCTGCGGCTGCACGACATCGTGCTCGACCGGCTTCCCGAGGTCCTCGACCTGATCACGCTGGAGTCGGGCAAGGCCCGCAAGCACGCGTACGACGAGGCGCTGCACGTCGCGCTGACCGCCCGCTACTACGCGCGGACCGGTCACCGGCACCTCGACAGCCAGCGCCGCTCCGGCGTGATCCCGGTCCTGACCCGCGTCGACCACAACCGGATCCCCAAGGGCGTCGTCGGCATCATCTCGCCGTGGAACTACCCGCTCACCATGGCGATCTCGGACGGCATCCCGGCGCTGATGGCCGGCAACGCGGTGGTCACCAAGCCGGACGCGCAGACGATGCTGACCGCGCTGCTGGGCGCCGAGATGCTCGAGCAGGCCGGCATCCCGCGCGACCTGTGGGTCGTCGTGGCCGGCCCCGGCCGTGAGCTCGGTACGCCGATCATCGAGCGCTCCGACTACATCTGTTTCACCGGCTCGACCGCCACCGGCAAGATCATCGCGAAGCAGTGCGCCGACCGGCTGATCGGCTGCTCGCTCGAGCTCGGCGGCAAGAACCCGATCCTGGTGCTGCGCGACGCGGACATCGAGAAGGCCGCCGAGGGCGCGGTCCGCGCGTCCTTCTCCAACGCCGGTCAGCTGTGCGTGTCGACCGAGCGGATGTTCGTCGCCGACCAGGTCTACGACAAGTTCGTCGAGCGGTTCGTCGCGCGGACCCAGGCGCTGACCCTGGGCGCCGGTCACGACTGGGAGATCGACATGGGTGCGCTCATCTCGCAGGACCAGCTCGACACCGCGGTCGCCCACGTCGAGGACGCCCGCGCCAAGGGCGCCACGGTGCTGGCCGGTGGTCGCGCGCGGCCCGACCTGGCGCCGTACTTCTTCGAGCCGACGATCCTCGAGGGCGTCACGCCCGACATGACCTGCTTCGGTCACGAGACCTTCGGCCCGGTCGTCAGCGTCTACCGCTTCCACGACGAGGCCGAGGCGGTCGCCCGTGCGAACGACGGTGAGTACGGGCTCAACGCCTCGATCTACACCCAGGACGGCAAGCGCGGCCGTGAGCTCGCCCAGCAGGTCAAATGCGGCACCGTCAACATCAACGAGGGCTTCGCGTCGGCCTTCGGCAGCATCGACTCCCCGATGGGCGGCATGCGCGAGTCGGGCATGGGCCGGCGCCAGGGGGCCGAGGGCATCCACCGCTACACCGAGTCGCAGACCGTCGCCACGCAGCGGGTGATCAAGGTGGCGCCGAACTTCGGCATGTCCGCCGAGACGCACGCCAAGCTGATGACGCTCAGCCTGCGCGTGCTCAAGAAGCTGGGGAAGGCCTGACATGACCGAGCACGACTCTGGGTTCGACTACGACGTCGTCATCATCGGCTCGGGCTTCGGCGGCTCGGTCTCCGCGCTGCGGCTGACCGAGAAGGGCTACAAGGTCGCCGTCCTCGAGGCGGGTGCACGCTTCGAGGACAAGGACTTCGCCGACAACTCCTGGGACCTCAAGCGCTACCTGTTCGCTCCGGCGGCCGGCTGCTACGGCATCCAGCGCATCGACGCCGTCCGCGACTGCCTGATCCTGGCGGGTGCGGGCGTCGGCGGCGGCTCGCTGGTCTACGCGAACACGCTCTACGAGCCGCTCGACGCGTTCTACCGCGACAAGTCGTGGGCGCACATCACCGACTGGAAGGCCGAGCTGGCGCCGTACTACGACCAGGCCAAGCGGATGCTCGGCGTCGTCGAGTACGCCGACATGACGCCCGCCGACGAGGTCATGAAGGCCGTCGCGGAGGAGATGGGCGCGGGCGACACCTTCCACCCGACCCCGGTCGGTGTGTTCTTCGGTGGCCCCGACCAGACGCCGGGCGAGCGGACCACCGACCCGTACTTCGGCGGCGCCGGCCCCGAGCGCAACACGTGCACCAACTGTGGTGAGTGCATGACCGGCTGCCGGCACAACGCCAAGAACACGCTGGTCAAGAACTACCTCTACCTGGCCGAGCAGAACGGCGCCGTGGTCCACCCGCTCACCACCGTCACCCGGGTCCGCGCGCTGGACGGTGGGGGCTACCGGGTCGACGCCCGCTGGACGAAGGCGAAGCTGTCCCGGCGTACGGCGACCAGGACGTACCGCGCCCAGCACGTCATCTTCTCCGCTGCCGCGCTCGGCACCCAGAAGCTGCTGCACCAGCTCAAGGCGGAGGGTGACCTGCCGCTGCTGTCCGACCAGCTGGGCTACCGCACCCGCACCAACTCCGAGTCGATCCTCGGCGCCATCGCGAAGGCCGACGACCCGACCGACTACAGCCGCGGTGTCGCGATCACCTCGTCGTGGCACCCGGACGAGGTCACCCACATCGAGCCGGTGCGCTACGGCAAGGGCTCCAACGCCATGTCGCTGATGCAGACCGTGCTCACCGACGGTGACGGCCCGGGCCCGCGCTGGAAGACGTGGCTGAAGGAGATGTGGCGCGAGAAGGCCAACATCAAGAACCTCTACGACGTCAAGCACTGGTCGGAGCGGGTCGTGATCGCGCTGGTCATGCAGACGGTGGACAACTCGATCATCACCTCGCCGAAGAAGATCCCCGGCCTCGGCTGGCGGCTCACCTCGCGACAGGGCCACGGCGAGCCGAACCCGTCCTGGATCCCGGTCGCCAACGAGGCCGTCCGGAAGATGGCCGAGCACCTCGGCGGCACCGCCGGCGGCACCATCGGCGAGCCGTTCAACATGCCGCTCACGGCCCACTTCATCGGTGGCTGCACCATCGGCGAGACGGCCGAGACCGGCGTCGTGGACCCCTTCCACCGGGTGCACGGGTACGACGGCCTCCACATCGTCGACGGCTCGACCATCTCGGCGAACCTCGGCGTGAACCCGTCGCTGACGATCACCGCCCAGGCGGAGCGGGCGATGGCCTACTGGCCGAACAAGGGCGAGACCGACACCCGTCCCGCGGCCGGTGAGGCCTACCGCTCGATCCAGCCGGTCGCGCCGAAGGCGCCCGTCGTACCAGACGAGGCTCCTGCTGCGTTGCGCTTGCCCATCGTGGGGGTCAACTGATGTCATGGAGAGGTCTGGAAAGTTCCTCGGGAGCGGCGTAACCCGCCGAACCACCTCTCGTTGAATGCACGAGCCCGGGATTCACGCTCCCTCCCGACGCCCGGGCTCGGTCCAGGCACTGTCCATCAGTTGCGTGGACAACCAGGGCCCGACCACCCTCCCTCCCCGGTCGGGCCCTGGCGTGCTTTTTGCGGGTGGGAGGGGTTTGCGTCGCACCTGATCATCTGGCCCCTTTTCGACGTGAAAAGGGGCCAGATGATCAGGTACGAGGGAGGCCGGGTGAGACCTGTGGATAGAGAACGCACCGATGCCGCGTTAGGCCGACGCTGGTCCGATGAATCGAGACAGCATCACTCGTCCGGGCGTCGTGGTTCCTGTGCCGGCGGGAACGGGAAAACCGGGCCTGCCGACCCGGAAGCAAGCACGCGGTCGCCGTTACCGACGAACGGGACCGAACCTGTTCGTGCCCTCGGACGTCGACTCGACGGTCGCTGACCAACGCATCGTCGAGGCAGCGACAGCAGCGCCGACAGCGGCTATCACGGGTTGGGCCGCGCTGCACTGGCTCGGGGCGCCTTGGTTCGAGGGGACGACCGGCCGCGGTGGTCTCTTGCCGGTACCGCTGGCAATCGGCGACAGCCGCTGTCTTGCGCCACGCGCGGGCGCCCTGGTGAGCGAGGACTGGCTGTTCGCCGATGACGTGGTGGTGGTCGACGGAGTCCGAGTCACGGTTCCGGAGCGTTCCGTCAGCTGGGAGGTCAGACGAGCGCATTCACTCGAACGCGCTGTGCAGATCATCGATGTGGCGGCGTACGCAGATCTGATCGACCTGGAGTCTCTCGCCGCCTATGTGGCACGCCTGCCCGCCCGACCGGGTGTCCGTCAGCTCCGCACGGCGCTCGACATGGCAGACGAAAACGTGTGGTCGCCGATCGAGCCGATCATGCGGGTCCGCTGGCTGGGCGACGAGCGTCGCGCCCGCTTGCGGTGCAACGCTCCGATCTTCGACCCTCAAGGCGCGCACCTCCTGACGCCCGACCTGTTCGATCCGGTCGCAGCAGTCGGAGGGGAGTACAACGGTGGCGTGCACGACGATGACGCACCTCGTCGGCGCGACCTCGATCGCGAAGAGCTGGCGAAGCGGCTCGGCATCGAGCTGGTCACGATGATGCGCGGCGACCTGCGCGATCCAGGCCCCTTCCTGCGACGGTTGAACGGGGCCTACCGACGGGCGGAGCGGCGAGCAGACGCACGGGGTCGGTGGACGTTGACGCAGCCGGATTGGTGGGTAGACACCTCGACGGTGGCGGCTCGTCGTGCCTTGTCGCCGGAGCAGCGCGATCGATGGCTGCGCTATCGCGTCGTACCTGATCGTCTGGCCCTGAATTCGGCGAAGTAGGGGCCAAACGATCAGGTACGACGGCGAATCGGGCCCACCCCCGCCCCGCCGATAGGATCCGCCCATGACCGAAGAGCACGATCTGGTCCTGGTGGTCGACTTCGGGGCGCAGTACGCCCAGCTGATCGCCCGGCGCGTCCGCGAGGCGAAGGTCTACTCCGAGATCGTGCCGCACTCGATGCCCGTCGCCGAGATGCTGGCCAAGAAGCCGGCGGCGATCATCCTGTCCGGCGGCCCCTCCTCGGTGTACGCCGACGGCGCCCCGGGCATCGACGACGGCATCTTCACGACCGGTACGCCGGTGTTCGGCATGTGCTACGGATTCCAGCTCATGGCCCGCGGCCTGGGCGGCGAGGTCGACAACGACGGCGCGCGTGAGTACGGCCGCACCCCGGTGACGATCGGCGCCGCCGGCACCCTGCTCAAGGACATCCCCGCCCAGCACAACGTGTGGATGTCGCACGGCGACTCCGTGCGCCGCGCGCCCGACGGCTTCACCGTGCTGGCGAGCACCGCGGACACCCCGGTCGCCGCCTTCGAGGACACCGCACGCGGCCTCGCCGGCGTCCAGTGGCACCCCGAGGTCCTCCACTCCGAGCACGGCCAGCGGGTGCTCGAGCACTTCCTCTGGGACATCGCGAAGTGCCGCCAGACCTGGACCATCGGCAACATCGCCGAGGAGCAGGTCGAGCGGGTCCGCGCGCAGATCGGCCCCGAGGGCCGCGCGATCTGCGGCCTGTCCGGCGGCGTCGACTCCGCCGTCGCGGCGGCCATCGTGCAGAAGGCCATCGGCGACCGCCTCACCTGCGTGTACGTCGACCACGGCCTGATGCGCAAGGACGAGACCGAGCAGATCGAGCGCGACTTCGTCGCCGCGACCGGTGCGAAGCTCGTCGTCGTCGACGCGGAGAAGCAGTTCCTCGACGCGCTCGCCGGTGTCAGCGACCCCGAGACCAAGCGCAAGATCATCGGCCGCGAGTTCATCCGCACCTTCGAGGGCGCCGAGCTCGAGATCATCAAGGACGCGCCCGAGGGAAGCAAGGTCGGCTTCCTGGTTCAGGGCACGCTCTACCCGGACATCGTCGAGTCGGGCCACGGCGCCGGCGCCGCCACCATCAAGTCCCACCACAACGTCGGCGGCCTGCCGGAGGACCTCGAGTTCGAGCTCGTCGAACCTCTCCGGGAGCTGTTCAAGGACGAGGTGCGCGCCGTCGGCGCCCAGCTCGGCCTGCCGGAGGTCATCGTCCACCGCCAGCCGTTCCCGGGCCCCGGCCTGGGCATCCGGATCATCGGCGAGGTCACCCGCGAGCGCCTCGACATCCTCCGCGAGGCCGACGCCATCGCCCGCGAGGAGCTGACCAGGGCCGGGCTCGACCGCGACATCTGGCAGTGCCCGGTGGTGCTGCTGGCCGACGTACGCAGCGTCGGTGTGCAGGGCGACGGTCGCACCTACGGCCACCCGGTCGTCCTGCGTCCGGTCACCTCCGAGGACGCCATGACGGCCGACTGGGCGCGGCTGCCCTACGAGGTGCTCGAGCGGATCTCGACCCGGATCACCAACGAGGTCCGCGAGGTCAACCGGGTCACCCTCGACGTGACCTCGAAGCCCCCGGGCACTATTGAGTGGGAGTGAGGCTCAGCCCTCCAGCAGCGCCTTGGCGCGGTCGAGGGCGGCCATCTCGCCGTCCATCGACTTCTGCACCGGCTTGCCCATGAACCTCTCCTTCGCGCCGCCGCCCAGGTCGGCGTCGAGTGTGAACGTGACGGCGGTGCCGCCGTCGGCCTCCCGGAACTCGTAGCGACCGACCGGCTGCACCGGTCCGGCGACCCCCTTGAAGCCGTACGACGAGGTCGGGGTGTAGTCGGTGATCTCGATGTCGGCCGGGATGCCGCGCCCGAGCGGGCCCTTGATGGTCTGGTGGACGACCGCGCCGACGGCGGGCTCGCCGTGCGCGTGGATGTCCTTGACGCCGGTGCGCCAGGACGGCTCGTTGGCCGGGTCGGTGAAGAAGGCGAAGACCTTCTCGATCGGTGCGGCGATGGTGACGGTGCGCGATGCGTGCAGCATGTGCGCATCATCGCAGGTCGCGACATGCTAGAACGTGTTCCACTACGATGCCGGGGGTGAGCAAGGCTGCCTCCCTGGCCCGGGTCGGGATCGTGTACGTCGTCGCGCTGGCCGCCGCCACCGGCTGGTTGGCCCTCGGCCCGGACACCGGCCGCCTCTGGCTGGACGCGCTGGTCGCCGACCTGATCGCCACGGCCGTGGTGTTCGTGGCGAGCCGGATCCACCGCAACTCCAGCTGCTACGACCCGTACTGGAGCGTGCTGCCGCCGTACCTCGTGGGCTTCTGGCTGGTCCAGGACCGCCCGGGTGTCGACCACGCGCGGGCCACGCTGCTCACGATCGTCGTCGTGGTCTGGGCGATCCGGCTGACCGCGAACTGGGTGCTGGACTGGCCCGGGATGCACCACGAGGACTGGCGCTACCCGATGCTGCGCGGCCGGGCTGGCCCCGCCGAGGCCGTCGTCGACCTGATGGCCATCCACGTCTTCCCCACGGTGATCGTGTTCCTCGGTCTGCTGCCGGCGTACGCCGTGCTCACCCGCCCCGGCCGCGGGCTGAACGCCCTCGACGTCGTCGCCGCGGTCGTCGGCCTGGCCGCTCCGATGCTCCAGCTCGTCGCCGACGCCCAGATGCGCGCGTTCATCCGACGACGACAGCCGGGGCAGGCGATGGACCGCGGCCTGTGGGCCTGGTCGCGGCACCCCAACTACTTCGGCGAGATCGCGTTCTGGTGCGCGCTCGCCCTGTTCGGCGTCGCCGGCGCACCGCACGACTGGTGGTGGCTGGTCGTCGGCGCGGTGGCGATGATCGCGATGTTCGAGGGCGCCAGCATCCCGATGATGGAGGAGCGCAGCCTGGAGCGCCGCCCGGCGTACCACGACGTCATCGACCGGGTGCCGCGCCTGGTCCCGCGACCGCCGCGCCGTCCGTCGTGACGCGGATCGTCGTCGCGGGGCTGGGGGACACCGGCCTGCTGACCGCGATCCACCTGGCCCGCCACTGCGACCTCGAGGTCGTCGGCATCTCCAGCCAGCCCGGGCTGGTCAGCGGCCAGGAGCTCGGCACCCGGCTCGCGCGCCCCGAGGACTGGCAGCGCGACTACCGGATCGCGTTCGAGCGCTACCGGGCCCTCGACCGGGTGCGGCTCCGGCACGCCGAGGTGACCGGGCTCGACCTCGCCACCCGGACGCTCCAGGCCCGCGACGTCGGAGGGCGCGACATCGAGGAGCCGTACGACGTCTTGGTCATCGCCACCGGTGTCCGCAACGGATTCTGGCGTACGCCGGACCTCCGCACCGTCGACGAGGTGACCGCCGCCCTCGCGACCGCGCACGCCCGCCTGGCCGGCAGCAGCACGATCCTGGTCGTCGGCGGGGGAGCGGCCTCGGTCAGCAGCGCCCTCCAGCTCGCGCTGCGCTGGCCGGGCACGCGGGTCAGCCTGGCGTTCCCCGGCGAGCGCGGCCTGCCGCAGCACCACCCGCGGACCTGGGCCAACGCGGCCCGGAGGCTCGAGGCCGCCGGGTCGAGCTGCTGCCCGGTCGGCGCGCCGTCGTACCGGACGACGCGGAGGCGATCACTGCCGGCCCCGTCGCCTGGCAGACCGGCCACGCACCGACACCGGCCGACGCGGTCCTCTGGACGATCGGCCGCGCCCGGCCCAACACCTCCTGGCTGCCGCAGGACCTCCTCGACGCGCACGGCTTCGTCCGCGTGACCCCGGCGCTCCAGCTCCCCGCTCACCCCGAGGTCTTCGCGCTCGGCGACGTCGCGGCAACCGACCCGCTGCGGGCCTCGGCGCGCAGCCGTGCCGACACGCTCGTGGCCCGCAACGTCCGGGCCCACCTCGCCGGACGGCCCCTGCGCCACTACCGGCCGCCCCGGCACCGCTGGGGGTCGGTGCTCGGCGTCGAGCCGGACGGCCTCCGCGTCTTCGCCCCCAACGGCCGCCCGTTCCGGTTCCCCGCGTGGACCGTCGACACCCTCCTGCAGCGCTGGATCGTCCGCCGCGGCATCTACCGCGGCGTGCGCGACTGACCCGCCCGCGATCGGGTACCCGCAGGCGTGCGACCCGACCGACCCGGCGCCCAGCAGTGGGTGCCGGACGCCCCCGCCTCGAGGACCTGTACGCCGCCGCGCAGGCCTGCCACGGCTGCGAGCTCTACCGCGACACCACCCAGGCCGTCGTCGGCGTCGGCCCGGCGAGTGCCGACCTGGTGCTGGTCGGTGAGCAGCCCGGCGACGTCGAGGACAAGGAGGGCGAGCCGTTCGCCGGCCCCGCCGGCCGGCTGCTCGACCGGGCGCTGGAGCACGCGGGGATCGATCGCGGCTCGACGTACCTCACCAACGCGGTGAAGCACTTCGCCCACCACCTGGTCGGTCGCCGCCGGATCCACGACACCCCGAAGGCGGGCCAGGTCACGGCGTGCGCGCCCTGGCTGCGGATCGAGCTCGACCTCGTCGGCCCGACCGGGGTCGTCCTCCTCGGCGCGACGGCCGCGAAGGCCGTCCACGGCCCGTCCTTCCGCCTCACCGAGAGCCGGGGACGGCGCCTGGACTGGCCGGAGCGCTACCCGCTGGCGAGCACCCCGGAGTGGAACCTCGTCACCCTCCACCCGTCAGCCGTGCTGCGGTCCGAGGACCGCGACGCGGCGTACGACGGGCTCGTGGCTGACCTCCGGGTCGCGGCCGGGCTCAGTGGAAGATGCTGACGCCTCCCGGACCGACGAGCAGGCCGACGACGATCAGGACGACGCCCCACAGGACCTCGCCGCGGACCAGGCTCACGATCCCCGCGATCACCAGGATCACCGCGATCAACCACAGGATGAACAGCATCGTCGTCTCCTTCGTCGGGGCCTCTCGGCCGGTGACGTGAGGTACCCGCGGCGACCACCGCCAAACGCCGGACATGCCTTGACGGGCCCCGGTGCCGGCACGATAGTGCCGCGGAGTCGTCGCCCGGGCGGCCGGGAAGGAGCGGCATGCGGGTCCGGCGTACGACGTGGGGGATGGTGGCCGGCTTCGTGCTGTGCGCGCTCGGGGTGAACGTGACGGCATCGGCGGACTCCGGGTTCACCGGACCGACCCTGCCGGCCAACGACCTGGAGGCGATGATCGGGCTGGCGGCGGGCGGGCTCGCGACGATGAAGACGCCCGTGGTCGTGCCGTCGCCGCCGCTGAGCGCGGTGCCGCGAGCCCGGTGCGGCCCCGGCTCGCGGCCGCTCGCCGGCATGCAGGGTCGGGTCACCCAGGCCGACGTCGACTCCCCGGCTGCGAGCCGCGGCTGGACCTGCAACGTCACCCAGGTGAGCCGCTTCGCCACGCCGGGCGGTTGGCGCGTGTGGCGCTACCGCGACCCGCACGGGCACACCTGCGTCTACTACGACACCTCGTTCACCGCGCCCGCGAACATCATCAGCGTGGCGGGCGGTCCCTCGCTCGGCGTACAGGTCCTCGACGCGGCGCGGCCGGGAGCGCTGCACCACACCGCCACGCTCATGTCGCTGGCGATGCTCTCGCCGCACGAGTCGCTCAACCTCAACGCCAAGCGCGGCCTGCTCGCCGCCGAGGTCGGCAACGGTCTGACCCTCCCCGGCACCTTCGACGTGTACGACGTCCACTCCGACTGTCGGCACCCGCAGCTTCTCGCGCAGCGGGCCATCCCCACCGGTCACGAGAGCGGGTTCAGCCCGGACGGCCGCACCTTCTGGGTGGCCGGTGGCGCGGGCTACATCACCGCGTTCGACCTCACGAACCCGCGCCAGCCCCAGCAGATCTGGAAGGGCGCGTACTACGCGCACGGCATCAGCGTGTCCGCTGACGGCCGCACGATCTACCAGACCGATCCCATCAACGGGAACCTCGGGCTCATCGACGTCAGCCAGGTCCAGGACCGCGTGCCCGACCCACAGGTGCACGACATCAGCCGGATCACCTGGCCGACGGTCTCGATCCCGCAGAACTCGGTGCCGTTCACCCGCAACGGGCACCAGTACCTGGCCGAGTTCGACGAGTTCGCCTTCCGCTTCAACCCGGCCACCGTCGCCGACCGGGTCGGGGCGACCCGCATCATCGACATCGACCACCCGGCCCGGCCGCGCGTCGTGGCGAACGTCCGGCTCGCCATCAACATGCGGGCGAACCACGCGGCGGCCGCGTCCGACCCCTCGCCGCTGCCGCCGTACACGGTCTTCGGCGGAGCCATGCACTACTGCGCCGTCCCGACGCGGAACAACCCCACGATCCTGGTCTGCTCGGCGCTCACCTCCGGTCTGCGCATCTTTGACATCCGCGACCCGGCCCACCCGAAGGAGGTCGGCTACTTCATCGCGCCGCCGCGGGCGGGGCACCTGCTCGGGCTGCTGCCCGGCGACTTCGCCACGTCGCAGCCGGCGTTCGACCCCGCGCACCGCGTCGTCTACTACTCCGACGCCGGGGCGGGCCTGTACGCGTTGAGGCTGAACAGCCGGGCCTGGCCCCGGTGACGGCAGCGGTACGCCGACGCACCGTCCCGCTCCTCGCGCTGGCCGTCGTCGCCGTCGTCGCCATCGTGGCGGCCGTCGTCGCCGGGTTCGCGCTGGGCCGGGGGAGCGCGCCGGCCCCGGCGACGTCGCGGCCGAGCGCGGTGGACGTGGGGTTCAGCCAGGACATGGCCGTCCACCACGAGCAGGCGATCCTGCTGTCGACCCTCGCGCAGACCCGCGGCACCCGCACGGTCCGCACCATCGCGAACGGCATCCTGGCGGGGCAGTCGCAGGAGCTCGGGGCGCTGCGTGGGTGGCTGCGGCTGTGGGGCGAGCCGGCCGTGGACCCGCAGCCGATGGCCTGGATGGGCGGCGAGCGGGTGATGCCGGGGATGCCGGGGATGGTCATGCCGATGCCCGGCATGGCGACGGGCGGTCAGCTCACCCGGCTGGCGCAGCTGCAGGGCAGGCGCTTCGACGTGCTGTTCCTGCAGCTGATGATCCGCCACCACCAGGGCGGGATCCTGATGGCCGCCGACGCCCGGCAGCACGCGGCGCTCGGCGTCGTGCGGGACGCGGCGGCATCGATGATCGTGCAGCAGGTCGAGGACATCGGCGCGATGCGGGCGCTGCTGCGCGCCGACGGCGGGCGTCCGCTGCCCGCGCCGCGCTGACCCGCCTACTCCTCGTCCTCGACCTCCTCGTCGCCGTCGATGATGTGCATGGCGGCCTCCTCGGCGCTGGCCGCGGCGCCGTCGATCCCGACGTCGTCGCCCCACACGTCCTGCTCGACGTGGTCGCCGTTGTCGTGCGCCACCAGCCGCCCGGCCCGTCGTGAGCCGACCTCGTGGTCGCCGGGTCGCTCCTGCTCGTCAGGGTCCTCGTCCTCGGCGTACGGATCGGGATCGGGCTCCTCCTCGGCCAACCTCATCGACAGCGGCTCGTCGTGCTCCGCCTCCCACGGCGTGTTGCCCCAGCGTTGGCCCGCGGAGTAGCGCTCCGGCGGGGAGTAGCCGCGATCGAGCTCGTCAGCGACGTCGTTGTCGTCCAGGGTGTCCTCGGGCTCGAGCTGGTTCTCCTCGTCCACGCTGTAGTCGCCGTACGAGTCGTTCTCGGTCATTCCGACACCTCCTGAGGCTGGGATCTCCCCAACGTACGGGCCAGGAGACGGTCGCGGAAGGGACCAGGCCTCAGGCGGGCACCCGCAGGTCGGTGCTCTCGGCGGCCAGCAGCACCGCGCCGACCAGGCTTGCCCGCTCGCCCAGCTCGCTGGCCCGCACTGGTGTGGCGGTGGCCGAGTCGAGGGCGTGCCGACGCAGCCCCACCCGGGCCGGCTCGAGGAGCACCTCGCCGGCCTTGACCAGCTCGCCGCCGATCACGACGACCTCGGGGTTGATCAGGTTCACGATGGTCGCGACGGCCCAGCCGAGGTGCAGCCCGGCGTCCTCGAAGGCGCGCCGAGCCGACACGTTCCCGCCCTGCGCGGCCGCCACGACCGCGTCGAAGTCGGCGTCCGGGAGCTGGTCGGCGAGCATCTGCACGATCACCGAGGTCGAGGTGTAGGCCTCGACGCACCCCCGGCTGCCGCACCGGCACAGCGGCCCGTGCTCGTCGAGGGTGAGGTGGCCGATCTCGCCGGCGGTGCCCTGGGCGCCGCGGAAGACCCGGTCGTCGAAGATCAGCCCGGCGCCCACGCCGGAGGAGATCTTCACGAACACCACGTTGTGGCTGCCGTGGGCCACCCCGACCCGGTGCTCGGCCAGCACACCGAGGTTCGCGTCGTTGTCCACCTTGACGGGTACGCCGAACACCTCGGCCGCCAGCGCGCGTGCATCGGTCCCGTCCCACCCCGGGAAGATCGCGGGGGTGCCGATCGTGTCGTGGATGACGGGGGCGGGCAGGCCGAGCCCCACGGTGCGCAGCGTCGCGCCGGCCGGGATCAGCCGGTCGGCGACCTCCCGCGCTCGGGCCAGCGCCTCGGCGGGCGGCAGCTGGACCTCGAGGGTGTGCCGCTCCTCGGCGAGGACGGCGCCGGTGAGGTCGCCGACCGCCACCGACAGGTGGCTGTGGCCGAAGTCCACGCCGACCACCACGCCCACGCTGCTGGACAGCCGCACCGCCGAGCCGCGGCGCCCGGCGCCCGCCTCGGCCTCGACCAGCCCCTGGGCGGCCAGGTCGCGGACGATGTTGGAGATCGTGGCACGGGCCAGCCCCGTCGCTCGGGCGAGCTGGGCCTGGGTGTGCACCGTCCGCCCGCCGTTCTCGGGCAGCGTCTGGCGCAGCACGTCCAGCACCCGCTGCTCGTTGGCGATGCGCAGCGCGGCGGCGGATCCCGTCGGTTGCTCGGCCGCGTCGCTCATGGGGAGCACCTTGCCCGCCGTACTGACAAATGGTCAAGGGTTGTTCATTAACGGCCTGAAAAAGAAAAACGATCACAGTTTGTGTTCACCTCTTGACCATTAATGCTGTGACGCACGACACTCGGACTCGCAACGACGCTCGGTCCCTCCGAGCCCCCACGCCTCGCCGAGGAGGAACATGTCCATCCACTTCCGCCGCACGACCTTCGCTGCGGCCGCACTCCTGGCGGGCACCGCCGGGCTCGCCGCCTGCGGCAGCAGCAACAACGGCTCGGACTCGGGGTCCGCCAACATCACCGCCGCGTGCTCGCTCGCGACCCCGCCCACGAGCGGTGCGAAGGCGCCCGCGGCCGGCCTCGACCTGGGCAAGGCGTTCGGGAAGGTCGGCGTGATCCTGCCCGACACCACGTCCTCGACGCGCTACGAGCTCTACGACAAGCCGCTGCTGACCCAGGCGCTGACGGCGGCGGGCATCACTGCGGACGTCCAGAACGCGCAGGGCGACAAGGCCCGCTTCGCCGCGATCGCGCAGAACATGATCGGCGACGGGGCCAAGGTGCTCATCATCGACTCGATCGACGCCGCGTCGGGTGCCGGTGTCGAGGCCGCGGCCGACAAGGCCGGCGTGAAGGTCATCGACTACGACCGGATCAACCTCGGCGGCACCGCGCCGTACTACGTGTCCTTCGACAACGAGGATGTCGGCAAGCTGCAGGCGCAGACCATGCTCGACTGCCTCAAGGCCCAAGGCGTCGACAACCCGAACATCATCATGATGGACGGCGGCACTGACGTCGACAACAACGCCGTGCTGTTCGCGAAGGGCGCTCACGAGGTGCTCGACAACAGCGGCGCCAAGATCGTCAACGAGCAGACCGTCAAGGGGTGGACCGTCTCCAACGCCGCGCCCGCGTTCCAGCAGGCGATGACCGCTGCCGGCAACAACGTCGACGGCGTGCTCGCGGCCAACGACGACATCGCCAACGCCGTCATCGGTGTCCTGAAGAACCAGGGTCTCGCCGGCAAGGTCGTCGTCACCGGTCAGGACTCGGGTGTCGAGGGTCTGCAGAACATCGTCAACGGCCTGCAGTCCATGACGATCTTCAAGAACGTCAAGCTCGAGGCCCAGGCGGCCGCCCAGCTCGCGATCGCCCTCATCCAGGGCAAGGACCCGAGCTCGGCCGGACTGACGCTGTCGAAGTTCGACGACCCGCAGGCGGCCTCGCACGACGTGCAGGCGCTGCTGCTGCCCGCGCAGGTCATCACCCAGGCCAACGTCGACGACGTGGTCAAGGCCGGCGCCCTCAAGGCGTCGGAGATCTGCCAGGGCATCCAGCCCGCCTGCGACAAGCTCGGGATCAAGTGAGCTGACGCGGAACCCGGGCCGGCGGTCGGACGTGATCCGGCCGCCGGCCCGCACCGTCAGCAGAGACATCAGCAGTGGTCCACAACGAAACGGGGATGACCGTGACCGAACCGATCCTGGAGGCGCGGGGGCTCAACATGAGCTTCGGCGCCGTCCACGTCCTCCACGACGTCGACTTCGCCGTCTACCCCGGTGAGGTCACGGCGCTCGTCGGTGACAACGGTGCCGGCAAGTCCACCCTGGTGAAGTGCTTCGCGGGCATCAACCAGATCGACAGCGGAGAGCTCCGCTTCGAGGGGCAGCCGGTCACGATCGCCGATCCGAAGGCGGCCACGAACCTCGGCGTGGAGTTCGTCTACCAGGACCTGGCTCTCGCCGACAACCTCGACATCACCCAGAACATGTTCCTCGGCCGGGAGATCACCAGCCGCCGGGCGTTCCTCTCCGACGGAGAGATGGAGAAGAAGGCGCGGGAGACGCTCGCCAGCCTCTCGGTCCGCACCGTCTCCTCGGTCCGGCAGCTCGTCGCGAACCTGTCCGGTGGCCAGCGGCAGACCGTCGCCATCGCGAAGGCCGTGCTGTGGAACAGCAAGGTCGTCTTCCTCGACGAGCCGACCGCGGCACTCGGCGTGGCCCAGACCCGCCAGGTGCTCGACCTGGTACGCCGTCTCGCCGACCAGGGACTCGGCGTCGTGCTGATCTCGCACAACATGAACGACGTCATGGAGGTCGCCGACCGCGTCGTCGCCCTCTACCTGGGCCGGGTCGCCGCCGAGGTCAAGAAGGCCGACACCAGCACCACCCAGATCGTGGAGCTGATCACCGCCGGACGCAGCGGGGACATCGGTCTCGCGCCCGCGACCGCCAACCAGAGCATCTGAGGAGCCTCGATGTCCGCGAACACCTCCGTGACCGCGCCCGAGAGCGGCGCCGAGCGAGCCAGCGAGTTCTCCCTCGACGTCGAGGAGCGCTCGATCGGCGCAGCCGTGCGGGACTGGACGGTCAAGCTCCGCTCCGGCGAGCCCGGCGCGCTGCCGTCGCTGCTCGGCATCCTGGTCCTCGGTGTCATCTTCGCCCAGCTCAGCGACCGCTTCCTCTCGCGCGCCAACATCGGCAACATCCCCGGCCAGGGCGCGTACATCGCCGTCATCGCGCTGGGCCTCGTCTTCGTGCTGCTGCTCGGCGAGATCGACCTGTCGGCCGGTACGGCGGGCGGCGCCTGCGCTACCTTCGCCGCGGTCGGGGTCTTCAACGGCAACCTGCACCACTCGCTGCCGACCGCGCTCTACTGGGCGCTCGTCGTCGGGCTCGTGATCGCGGTGGCCCTCGCGGCGTGGCTCAAGGCCTGGACCGCGGCCGTGGTCTCGGCGGTCGGCTTCGTCCTGGTCATCACCAACCTGACCCAGCACCTCGGGCTCGCCCTGGTGGCCGCGGTCTGCATCGGCTGCGCGATCGGTGTCTTCAACGGCTTCCTGGTGGCCAAGGTCGGCATCCCCAGCTTCATCGTGACCCTGGCGCTGTTCCTCGCCTGGCAGGGCATCATCCAGTTCGCGCTGAAGAACCAGCCGGTGAACACCTCCAACTACCAGTTCTGGCACAACCTCACCTACGGCAACCTGCCGGTGCTGTGGAGCTGGGTGTTCACGATCGTCATCGCCGCGGCCTACACCGCGTACTCGGTGTTCGCCTCGCTGCGGGCGAAGGCGGCCGGGCTGACCCGCGACGGGATGGACCTGGTGCTGGTGCGCTGCGGTGCGCTCGCCGTGCTCGGCCTGCTCGTCACCTGGTTCTTCAGCACCAACCGCAACCCGCGCGGGTTCGTCATCGAGGGCATCCCGACGCCGGCGGCGATCGTGGTCGTGCTGATGATCCTGTGCACGATCGTGCTCACCAAGACGACCTGGGGCCGCCACCTCTACGCCACGGGCGGCAACGCCGAGGCGGCTCGTCGCGCCGGCATCGACGTGGTGCACATGCGCGTGACCGCCTTCGCGATCTGCTCCGCGTTCGGCGCCTTCGGTGGCATCCTGCTGGCCTCGACCCAGTCCTCTGCCTCCCAGGACCTCGGCGGCAGCAACGTGCTGCTGTTCTCCGTGGCGGCCGCGGTCATCGGTGGTACGTCGCTGTTCGGCGGCCGGGGTCGCCCCCGCGACGCCGTGATCGGCGCGCTGGTCATCACGATCATCCCGAACGGGATCCTGCTCCAGCAGAACCCGAACACCCAGTGGCAGCAGGTCATCACCGGTGTCGTGCTCCTGCTGGCGGCCGGCGTCGACGCGATCTCGAGGCGGCGCGCGCGGAAGGCCTGACGGGCCGGCGACGGGCTAGCCTGCGCGGGTGGAGACACTCGCGCTCAGCTTCACCTCGGGATGGGCCAGCGGCATCAACAGCTACCTGGTGGTGCTGGTGCTGGGCATCGCGGACCGGGTCGAGCACCTCGACCGGATCCCCGACGTGCTCGGCAGCTGGCCCGTCCTGGGGATCGCTGCGTTCATGTACGTCTTCGAGTTCGTCGCCGACAAGATCCCGTACGTCGACTCCGCCTGGGACGCGGTCTCGACGGTGATCCGACCGGTGGTCGGTGCCGTGCTCGGGGTGATGCTCGCGGGGGACTCCCACCAGTCGCTCGACGAGGTCGTCGGGGGACTGGTCGGCGGTGGCGGCGCCCTCGGGGCCCATGTCACCAAGGCGGGCACCCGGCTCGCCGTGAACACCCTGCCCGAGCCGTTCACGAACATCGGCCTGTCGGTGGGCGAGGACGGGCTCGTCCTCGCCGTGATGTCCTTCGCGCTCGCCCACCCGGTGGTCGCCGCGGTCATCGCCGCGGTGCTGCTCGTGACCGGGCTGGCTGTGCTCTACCTGCTGATGCGCCTGGTCCGCCGCGGGTGGCGCAGGTTCAAGGCCTGGTGGGAACGCCGTACAGGGTCGTCCGCTCCCGCACGGGCCGGTTGATCCCCGCGCCGATCTCGGCGAGCTCGGCGACGGTCTTGGCCGAGCCGTGCTCGGAGCCGGCCATCCGGGAGATGGTCTCCTCCATCAGCGTGCCGCCGAGGTCGTTGGCGCCGGCGTTGAGCATGGCGCGGGTGCCGTCGACGCCGAGCTTGACCCAGCTGGTCTGGATGTTGTCGATGCGGCCGTGGAGCATGATCCGGGCCATCGCGTGCACCGCGAGGTTGTCGCGCAGCGTCGGGCCGGGGCGGGCGACACCGGCCAGGTAGATCGGCGCGGAGGTGTGCACGAACGGCAGCGGGACGAACTCGGTGAACCCGCTCGAGCCGTTCTCGCGGGCGGTGTCCTGGACCCGCTTGAGGACGCCCAGGTGGCCGACCCAGTGCCGCGGGTTGTCGACGTGGCCGTACATCATCGTGGACGTGGTCGGCAGGCCGATCCGGTGCGCGGTGGAGACGATCTCGATCCAGGTGGAGGCGGGGAGCTTGCCCTTGGTGAGCACCCAGCGGACCTCGTCGTCGAGGATCTCGGCGGCGGTGCCGGGCAGCGAGCCGAGGCCGGCCTCGCGGGCCTTGATCAGGAAGTCCTCGATCGACAGGCCGGTGCGGGCGGTGCCGTTGACGACTTCCATCGGGGAGAAGGCGTGCACGTGCATGTCGGGCACGCGCTGCTTCACGGCGGCGGCGATGTCGAAGTACGCCGACGCGGGGAGCTGGGGGTCGATGCCGCCCTGCATGCAGACCTCGGTCGCGCCGAGGTCCCATGCCTCCTGGGCCCGGTCGGCGACCTCGTCGTACGACAGCGAGTAGGCGTCGGCGTCGGTGCGCCGCTGCGCGAACGCGCAGAACCGGCAGCCCACATAGCAGACGTTGGTGAAGTTGATGTTCCGGTTGACCACGTACGTCACGTCGTCGCCGACCGTCTCCCTGCGGAGGCCGTCGGCCAGCCGGGTCACCTCGCGCAGCAGCGCGCCTGAAGCGGTCATCAGGGTCAGGGCGTGCTCGTCGGAGAGGTTGCCGGGGTCGGCCTCCGCCGCGCGCAGGGCGTCGCCTCCCTCGGCGTGGAGGACGGCCGGGGCGCCGGTCCGGGCCGCGGCTTCGCCGACGCTGGCCCAGTCGCCGTAGACCGAGCCGAAGTCGGTACGCCGGTCGGCCGACCGTCCCTCGGTGTCGACCGAGGTGTGCAGGTCGGTGCGTCCGGCCGACTCGAAGCCGCCGTCGGGCTCCTGCCACGGCAGCCCGGTCGGGCGTACGCCGGGGATCGCCAGCCCGTCCGGCCCGGCGAGCGCGGCCACGTGGCCGGTGATGCGGGGGTCCAGCCAGGCCTCGCCGCGCTCGAGCGCGCCGAGGACGTACTCCGGGTGGACGGTCAGCCGCGCCTTGAGCTCGAAGCCGCACTCGGCGGTGATCGCGCGGAGCCGGTCCAGGGAGGGCCAGGGGCGCTCGGGGTTGACGTGGTCCGGGGTCAGCGGTGAGACACCGCCCCAGTCGTCCACGCCCGCCTCCAACAGCTGGCGGCACTCGGCAGAGCCGATGGAGGAGTCCACGAGGTTCGGGGGTGCCTGGATCCGCGCCTTCGGGCCGAGCACCAGTCGGGTGACCGCGATGGCCGCCCGGTAGTCGGCCAGGTCGAGGTCGTCCACGTGCCGCATCGCGGTGTCGGGCTTGGCGCGGAAGTTCTGGACGATGACCTCCTGCACGGCGCCGTACGCCTTGAGGTTCGCGCGCAGCGCGAAGATCGTCTCGGCCCGCTCCTCGAGGGTCTCGCCGATGCCGACCAGCAGCCCGGTCGTGAACGGGATCGAGTGCCGGCCGGCGTCCTCGAGCACCCGGAGCCGGACCTCGGGGTCCTTGTCGGGCGAGCCGAAGTGGGCCAGGCCCTTGGTCTCGTACAGCCGCCGCGATGTCGTCTCGAGCATCATCCCCATCGACGGGGCGACCGGCTTGAGCCGGTTCAGCTCCTCCCACGACATCACGCCGGGGTTGAGGTGGGGCAGCAGCCCGGTCTCCTCCAGCACCCGGATCGCCATGGCCCGCACGTACGCCAGCGTGGAGTCGTAGCCCTGCTCGTCGAGCCAGGCCTGCGCCTCGGGCCAGCGGTCCTCGGGCCGGTCGCCGAGCGTGAACAGCGCCTCGAGGCACCCGAGCTTCGCGCCCTCGGCGGCGATGGCGAGGATCTCGTCGGGCGACAGGTACGGCGCCCGCCCCTCACGCGCGGCTTGGCCCGGCGTCTCGACGAAGGTGCAGTAGTGACAGCGGTCCCGGCACAGCCTGGTGACCGGGATGAACACCTTGGGGGAGTAGGTCACGACGCCCGGCCGGCCCGCGGCCGCGAGGCCTGCGTCGCGGACCAGCGCCGCGGCCGCGGTCAGCCGGTCGAGGTCCTCACCGGTCGCCGCGAGCAGCGCGGTCGCCTCCGCGACGTCGAGCGCGGCACCGCGCTCGGCCCGGGCGAGCGCGCGGCGGATCTGCTGGGGGGTCGGCTCACTCATCGCCCCCGAGGGTATCGCCCGCTCCCTGAAACGAGAACACGTTCTACCGTAGGGCGGTCACCCGGGCAGCCGGGCGGTCAGGCCTCCGAGGTGGGCGACCAGGTCGCTGCGCTTGCCGGGCCCGGTGGTCACCTTCAGCAGGTAGGGGTCGCCCAGCGCGCGCCCGTCGCTGCCGATGAGCACGTCGTGGTCGCAGTTGCCGCTCACCAGCGGGCAGTCGCCGGGTCCGCCGTTGCCGTTGAGCTCGAGCCGTTGGAAGCCGGTGCGGTACCCGGCGACGTAGAGGGCCCAGTTCACGCACCCGGCGTACTCCGAGCAGTGCGGCAGCCTCGACCACCACAGACGCTTCGGCTTCGCGTGTCCGCAGGTCCGCGTCGTGCTCGTCACCGTCGAGCCCCAACCGTACGTCGCCGTCAGCGTGGCCTTGATGCAGACCCGCGCGCCGCCCTCCTGGGCGTCGGCGAGGTAGGTCGTGCCGTTGACGGTGTCCTCGCCATCAGGCCCCTCGACGGTCAGCGAGGTCCGCGCGTTCGCGGCCGTCGGTAGGTCGAAGCTGAACCGCACCGCCCGGTACGCCGGAGCCGCGGTGCCGGTCGGCTTCGCCACCCCGGTGCCGTAGCACTGGTCGAGGGCGGCCGATGCGCTGTCGTGGGCCGCGCGGGCATCGGCGGCGTCGACCTTCAGCTCGGCTGTCACGAGGACCGCGGCGACCTGGGAGCGGCCGACCTCGTCCAGGCAGCCGGTGTCGCTGAGCTTCCACTGGTCGCCGACCTGCTTCTCCCAGTCCGCGGAGCAGGAGAGGAGGCCGTCGGCGTACGTCTGCGCGTCGGCGGCCTGCCAGGAACCGGTGAACCTCCAGCCGGCTCCGCCGCGCGTGATCAGCCCGCTGGCGGCCAGTGCCTTCGACCGACGCTGGTGAAGCAGCTTCGTGGCGGCGCAGGCGCGCTGGTCGGCGTCGGCCCAGGACGGGCCCTGGACGCCGTCGGCGATCGCCCGCGCTGCCGCCTTGTCCTTCGCGCTCAGCGGACCGAAGCCGAGGCGGCCGGTGCCGAAGGCCCAGCCGCCGATGCCGAGGGCGATCACCAGCAGCAGGGCGGTGGTGCCGCCGATGATCAAGCCCCACGGCCCCCGTCGCGGGGGCGGGACGGGTGGGTAGCCCATCCCGGGAGGCGGCCCCATCGGAGGCGGCCCGGTCGGGGGGCCGGCCGGCGGCGGGCCCATCGGCCGCCACTCGGGCCGCGCCGCGGTCGGCGGGGTCGGCGGCGTCGGTGGCGGCAGCGGTCGCCCTCCCGCCCCGGGCCAGATCGGCCCGTCGGGCGGGAGGGGAGGCTGAGGCGGCTGTGACCCGGACACGGCCCTGATGCTAGATCAGATCAGGCCGGATCAGCCGCTGCCGCTGCGCCTGCCGGAACGGCCGCCGACGACCGGTCCGCCAGCGTGCTCGGCCACCAGATCCGGTCGCCCGCATCGAGGTTGATCGCGGTGACCAGGACCGAGCGGACGATCCAGGTGTCGAGCAGGACGCCCAGGGCGATCGTGGTGCCGAGCTCGAGCGTGAACGTCATCGGCATCGTCGCCAGGATCGCGAAGGTCGCGGCCAGGACGAGCCCCGCTGCCGTGATCACGCCACCGGTGGAGGACAACGCGATGAGCGAGCCCCTCCGGGTGCCGTGGTTGATCGTCTCCTCGCGGACCCGGGTCATCAGGAAGATGTTGTAGTCCACACCCAGTGCGACCAGGAACACGAACGCGAACAGCGGGTAGCCGGGGTCGGCGTGGTCGCGGTTGAAGAAGGCCTCGAAGACCAGGCTGGACAGACCCAGCGCCGAGCCGAACGACAGCACGACGGTCGCGATCAGCAGCACCGGAGCGACGAGCGCGCGGAGCAGGCCGATCAGGATCAGCAGTACCGCGAGCAGCACGATCGGGATGATCACCTTGTCGTCGCGCGCCGAGGCGGTCTTCATGTCCAGCGTGACCGCCGACGTGCCGGTCACCAGCGACCCCGGATCGGCGGCGTGCGCCGCCGCTCGGGCGTCCCGCACGGTCTGGAAGGCCGCCTCGGAGTACGGGTCGGCGTCGATCGGGGCGACGACCAGGGCGGTGCCGTCCTTCGGCGGCCCGGCGATCGTGGCGGGGCCGAGTCCGTGCACGCCGGCCAGGGCCGTCACCACGGCCGAGGCGCCCGCGGCCGGCGCGACCACCTGCAGCGGGTTGCTGGAGTCGACCATCTTGTGGTCGATGAGCAGCGCCTGACCAGTGACCGAGTCCATCGTCTTGGTGTACTGCTGGTCGGTCGGCACCCCGGAGGTGTCGAGGCGCAGGAAGCCCAGCGCCAGCACGCCGAGCGCCACCGCGGTGCCGATCCAGACGATGCGGGGTCGCGGCGCGATGCCGCGTCCCACCTTGGCCCACACGCCGTTGGCCGTCGTCTCCTCCGAGCCGAAGCGGGGGATGAACGGCCAGAACACCCAGCGCCCGAAGATCACCAGCAGGGCGGGGAGCAAAGTCACCATCACCACGAACGTGACGCCGATGGCCACCGCGTTGGCCGGGCCCATGCCCGCCGTGGAGTTGAGCTGGGCGAAGAGCAGGCAGAGCATGCCGGCCGCCACCGTCGCGGCGGAGGCGAGGATCGCCGGCGCCGCACGGTGCAGCGCGAAGGCCATCGCCTCGTGCCGGTCCTCGTGTCGTCTGAGCTCCTCGCGGTAGCGGGCGATCAGCAGCAACGCGTAGTCCGTGCCGGCCCCGATCGCGAGCACGGTCACGATGAACTGGGTCTGCCCGTTGACGGTCAGACCGGCGTACTTGGCGAGCAGGTAGAGCAGGCCCATCGAGGCGCCGAGCCCCAGCGCGGCGGTGACGATCGGGAGCAGCCACAGCACCGGGCTGCGGTAGGTGAACAGCAGGATCAGCACGACGACGCCCAGCGTGCCGAGGATCAGCACGCCGTCGAGCGAGCTGAAGACGGTCGAGGCGTCCGCGCTGGACCCGCCCATGCCGGTGAGGTACGTGCTGCCGCCCGGCAGGACCGCGAGCGCGTCGACCTGCTTCTTCAGGTCCGGCAGCTTCTTCCACAGCTGGTCGCCGTAGTTGACGGTGAAGTTGGTGACGGCGACCTGTCCGTCGGTCGACACGGCCGGTGGCAGGTGCGCCGACCTCGCGGTCGCCGGGCTGATGACGTCGCTGACGCCGGCGATGCCGGCGATCTCCTTGGCCTGCTTCTCGATGGTGGCGAAGTCGGCCTTCGTCAGGCCGCTCGCGCGGTAGTAGGCCAGCGTGGTGCCGGCCGCATAGGGATCCTGGAACTTGTCCAGCTTGTCCAGGGCCTTCGTGGACTCGGCGCTGGCGGGGAGCCAGGACGACGCCTGGTTGTCCTGGACGTCCGCCAGCTTCGCGGCGAACGACGACAGTCCGAACGCGACCACGAGGCCGACCAACAGGACGACCCACTTCGTGACGGGGCCGGTGAGCTTTCCGGCGATCTGACGATGCATGGTGGTGACTCTTCCACTCGGCGGGGACATTGGCCTCGGGATTGACCCCGAGGCCGACCCTGAGATGCGCAACACCCCGGGTCGGTACTCCTACGACGTCCGAACCGGGGTGTTTGCGACATCAGCCGAGAAATTCAGCTCACGAGACCCACTCCTTGACCTGGGCGATCGTCGCGGCCGGGTCGTCGGAGGCGGGGGAGACCGACAGGTTCGTGACGCCGGACTCCTCGAAGGCGGCGATCCGCTCCTTGACGTACGACGCCGGGCCGACCAGGTTGCCGGCCTCCAGCCACTCCAGCGGTACGGCGGCCTCGGCCTCCTGCTTCTTCCCCGACAGGTAGAGGTCCTGGATCTCCTTGGCCTCCTTCTCGAAGCCGTACTCGCAGGCGAGCTGGTTGTAGAAGTTCTTGTCGCGCGCACCCATGCCGCCGACGTACAGGGCGTAGATCGGACGCATGAAGTCGAGCAGCGCCTTGGTCTCCGGGCCCTCGCCGATGGCGACCATCCCGCCCGCGCAGATCTCCAGCGGCCTGAGGTCGGCCGAACGCTTCGCGGCGCCGCGGGCGAGCGCCTCGCCCCACACGCCGTCGGCCTTCTCCGGGTAGTAGAGGAACGGCAGCCAGCCGTCGGCGACCTCGGCGGTCATCGCGACGTTCTTGTCGCCCAGCGCCGCGACCCAGATCGGCAGGTCGGCGCGCTCGGGCCGGTTGAGCAGCTTCAGCGGCTTGCCGAGGCCGAGGCCCTCGCCGGCGGGGAGGGGGACCTGGATGGTCTTTCCCTGGAAGTCGAGGCGCTCGCCGCGCAGGCCGGCGCGCAGCACCTCGATCAGCTCGCGGGTGCGCGTCAGCGGCCGGTCGTAGGGCAGGCCGTGGAAGCCCTCGATCACCTGCGGGCCCGAGGCGCCGAGGCCGAGGATGGCACGGCCGCCGGAGACGTTGTCGAGGCCCGCGGCGGTCTGCAGGAGCGCACCCGGCGTACGGGAGTAGATGTTGAGGATGCCGGCGCCGATCTCGACGGTCTCGGTCTTGGCGGCGAGGTACCCCATCAGGGTGGGAGCATCGAAGCCGTACGGCTCGGCGACCCAGATCGTGTCGAGTCCGGCCTTCTCCAGGGCGACGACCTGGTCGGCCGACTCGCGGGGGTTTCCGGCGTACACCAGGGGCATGGAGAGCTTCATGGGCCCATCGTGACAGTATTACTGTCACGATCGCAACGGGACAGCAGACCGTTTGGACCCGTACGATCTGAGCAAGAGCGATGCTGAGGAGGCACACATGGGTTACCGCGTAGCGGTCATCGGCGGCACCGGGCCGCAGGGCAAGGGCTTGGGCTACCGATTCGCGAGGGGCGGTCACGACGTGGTCCTCGGCTCGCGCGCCGCCGAGAAGGGCGAGGCCGTCGCGGCCGAGGTCACCGAGAAGCTCGCCGGCGTCGCCGGCGCCGGCACCGTGACGGGAGCCGACAACGCGGGGGCCGTCGCGGCGGCCGACGTCGTCCTCCTCGCCGTCCCCTACGACGGTCACGACGAGCTCGTCGCGTCCCTCGACCTGGCCGGCAAGACCGTGATCTCGTGCGTGAACCCGCTCGCCTTCGACAAGCGCGGCGCCCACGGCAAGGTCATCAACGGCGGCGAGGGATCGGCCGCCGAGTCGGCCCAGGAGCTGGCCCCCGAGGCGACCGTGGTGGGCGCCTTCCACAACGTCTCCGCCGTCGGCCTGTGGGGCGACGAGGAGTTCCTCGACGAGGACGTCATCGTGGTCGGTGACGTCGTCGAGGCCAAGGAGGTGGCGATGGAGCTCGCCGCCGCCGTGACCGGTCGGGCCGGTATCGACGGCGGCAAGCTGCGGCTGGCTCGTCAGCTCGAGCCGTTCACCGCCGTGCTCATCTCGATCAACCGCAAGTACAAGGTGCACGCGGGCATCCGGGTCACCGGCCTGTCCCACTGATCCGGCGCCGCCGGCCGCTGAGGACCGTCGCCACCAGGCCCGCTGCGCCCGCCACCAGCCACGGCAGGGGGAGCAGCCAGCGGGCGTGGGGCAGCTCGACCGCGTTGAGCGGTACGACGAGCGCCCACACCGTCACCAGCCCGAGGAACGCCAGCCCCATCACCAGGTGCGGGATGTGGACCGGGTGCCAGGGGGTGTCGTGGGCGGCCGCCTGCGTCGGCGGGCTCGGCGGGGTCGGCTCGGCCGGCTCGGTGGTCTCGATGACCTTGGTCGGCTCGCCCGTGGGGTCGACCCTGTTCTCGCTGTTCTCGCTGTTCTCGCTCATCGTGCCTCCTCCGTCCTGACCTCGATCTGTCCGAAGACCAGGTCCGCATCGATCGTGACCCGGGGTACGCCGTTGCCGCCGTCGTGCGTGGCGCTGCTGGTGCCGTCGTGCTGCGCGCCGAACAGGACGGTCTCGCCCCCACCGTCGATGGTGGCGTTCGTGGTGACGTCCAGACCGGTGGAGGGGACGACCACGACGAGGTGGCCGACCCGGCCCTGGAGGTCGATGGTCCGTCCGTCCAGGCCCTGCAGGTCGCGGACGTCGGTGAGGTCGAGCCGCAGCTCGCCGACGCCGAGCCGGTAGCTGCTGTCGACCGCCGCCGCGGTCGTCGGCCGGTCGACGATCCGCCCGCCGTGCCAGTCGCCGACCACCGAGCTCGCGAGCATCGCGAGCAGGGCGATCAGCCCGATCGGGATCAGGCCGCCACCCCGGCCGAACCATGCGCTGACGACCAGCATCAGGCCGCACGCACCGGCCACCACCGCGGGGTACGCCGAGTGCGGGACGTCCGCTCCCGCGAGCTGCAGGGTGATCAGCGTGCCGATGCCGAGCGCGGCCAGCGCGAGCGTGAAGCCGAACAGGATCGGGCCGCGGCGGCGGGGGTCACGTCGGACCGGGGTGACGTAGTCGGCGTAGGCCGCGGGGCCGCCGTAGCCGGGCGCGCCGCCGTAGCCGGTGGCGCCGCCGTAGCCGGGCGCGCCGCCGTAGCCGGCGTACGACGGGGGCGGGGGTGGCGGCGTCGTACCGCTCTCGGAGGGCTCGGCCGGCGGAGCGGCGTACGTCTGCGGCGGAGGCGGCGACGACCACCGGCGGTTGCCCGAGTGGGACACGATGCCGAGGACGACCAGGGCGATCACCGCCAGCGGCCACGGGAAGTGCCACTGACCGACCGAGTTGCCGATCGCGGCGAGCGCGGAGCAGCCCGCGACGATCCACAGCGCGATGCCGCGGCTGCGGTCGTCGAGCGGGATGGTGGCCCGGTCGGAGGTGTCCTCGGGGACGAGCAGCCAGCACGCGACGTAGAACAGCAGCCCGCCGCCGCCGAAGAAGACCATCACCACGAGCAGGATGCGGACGAGGAGCGGGTCGACGTCGAAGTGCCGGGCGATGCCGCCTGCGACGCCCGCGATCTTGCGGTCGGAGGAGCTGCGGCGCAACCGGGTGAGGTCGCGCATCTGCTCGCCGGTCACCCGAGGGCCCGCGGTCTGCGGTTCCTCGGTGGTGCTGCCGTTCGGTGGAGTGGTCATGCCTCAACCCTCGGGTCTGGTGGGGCTCGGAGGCTATCGGGGAGAGCCCTGATCCTGGCCCGGTGCTCGGGGTGCCGACTCAGGGTCGGGTCAGGGTCCTTCCCGCTGCCCGCGGGGTTCGCGCTGTGTGACGATGGATCCATCATGACGACGACCCACCCGCCCGAGGGCGTACGCCGCGCCTATCGCGACCTGGACGGTCAGGTCGCCGGTGGTGTCGCGTCCGGGATCGCCGCGCACCTCGCCGTACCCGTCCTCTGGGTGCGGGTCTTCTTCGTCGTCGCGACCGTCTTCGGCGGTGCCGGTCTCGCCCTGTACGCCGCCTGCTGGCTCCTGCTCCCCGGGCGCCGCCCCGACGACGAGGCTCCCGGCCTGGCGAGCGCCCGTCGGGGCGGCCGCCGTCCGGGACGGCTCGAGCGGCTCGGCGACGTGGGGCCTGTCGTGGTGCTCGGTGCGCTGGCGATCGGCGCCATCTTCGTGGCGCAGGCGTTCTTCGGCTCGGGGTGGTTCCTGTGGCCGCTTGCGATCGGCCTCGTCGGCGTCGCGCTGCTGTGGCGGCAGGCCGACGAGGCGCAGCGCGAGCGTTGGCTCGACGCCTCCGGCCGGGTCGACCTGGTCCGGATCGTGGTGGGCGACGGCGGCTGGGCGTCGTGGGCCCGGCTCGGCGCCGGCCTCGCCCTGCTGCTGTCGTCGGGCGTGGTGATGCTCGTGCTGCGGGGCGGCTCGGTGGCGGTGATCCGCGACGTGAGCATCGCGCTGCTGCTCGGGCTCGGCGGGCTCGCTCTGGTGGTCGGACCGTGGGCCCGCCGGCTCGCGATCGAGCTCGCCGACGAGCGGTCCGAGCGGGTCCGCACCCAGGAGCGCGCCGACGTCGCGGCCCACCTGCACGACTCGGTCCTGCAGACGCTGGCGCTGATCCAGAAGAACCCGGGCGACGCAGCCCGGCTGGCCCGCGCCCAGGAGCGCGACCTGCGGTCCTGGCTGTTCGAGGCCGAGAACGTGTCGGACACGACGGTCGCCGGAGCGCTGCGCGCGATGGCCGGTGAGATCGAGGACGCGTACGGCGTGCACGTCGACGTGGTCGCCGTCGGCGACGTACCGATGGAGGAGTGGGTGCGCGCGATCGTGCAGGCGGCCCGCGAGGCGGTGACCAACGCCGCGAAGCACGCCGGCGTCGGCCGGGTCGACGTCTTCGCCGAGCTGGCCGCGGGATCGGCCGAGGTGTTCGTGCGCGACCGCGGGGTCGGCTTCGACCTCGGGGCGGTCGCCGACGACCGGCGCGGCGTGCGTGGCAGCATCGTGGACCGGATGGAACGGCACGGCGGCACCGGCGAGGTGCGGTCGACGCCAGGTGAAGGGACCGAGGTCCGGCTGCGGCTCTCGGGTGACGAGGGGGAGCGATGACTGGGATCCGGGTCGTCGTGGTCGACGACCACGCGATGTTCCGGCGCGGCGTGGCGGCCGAGCTGGCCGGAGGCGCGGGGCGCGTCGAGGTGGTCGGGGAGGCCGCCGACGTCGACGAGGCGGTGTCCGTGATCGGCTCCTCGTCTCCCGCCGTCGTGCTGCTGGACGTGCACCTGCCCGGCGGCGGTGGCGTCGAGGTGATGCGGAAGGTCGGGCTGGACGGGCCGCGCTTCCTCGCGCTCTCGGTGTCCGACGCGGCCGAGGACGTGATCGGCACGATCCGCGGCGGTGCGCGCGGCTACGTCACCAAGACCATCACCGGCCCCGAGCTGATCGACGCGATCGCGCGGGTCGCCGACGGCGACGCCGTCTTCTCGCCGCGGCTGGCCGGCTTCGTCCTCGACGCGTTCGCGGGCTCGGGCGTCGCGCCCGACCTGGCCGCGGTCGACGAGGACCTCGACCGGCTCACCGAGCGCGAGCGGGAGGTCATGCGGCTCATCGCCCGCGGCTACTCCTACCGCGAGGTCGCCGGCGAGCTGTTCATCTCCATCAAGACCGTCGAGACCCACATGTCCTCGGTGCTGCGCAAGCTGCAGCTGTCGTCGCGGCACGAGCTCGCGCGCTGGGCGTCGGACCGCAAGCTGCTGTGAGGCGGCTCCTGCTGGGGGGCCTGGTGCTGGTGCTCGCCGGGTGTGGGGTACGCCGACGCCGGCTCCGGTCTCGCGACCGCACCATCGCCCGGCCCGCCCGAAGGTGGCGGCCCGCCCGAAGGCCGCGACCGCCGGGCCGGCGTACTCGACCTGGGTGCGGGGCGCCCACCCGCTGCCCCTGCGCCCCGACGGGTACGGCGTGGTCCGGCCGACCCCGCGCTCGCTGCGCGACCGGCGCTACCCGACGGTGGACGTGCTGCCGGCGCCCACCGACGGTCGCTACCACGCCACGATCGGCGCGATCACGCCCGCGATCCGGCAACGGATGGGGGAGACCTGGACGCCCGCGTGCCCGGTGCCGCTGTCCGGTCTGCGCTACCTGACGATGACGTTCCGCGGCTTCGACGGACGGGCCCACACCGGCGAGATGGTCGTCAACGCGCGGGTCGCTCGTGGCGTGGTAGGCGTCTTCCGTGCCCTGTACGCCGCCGGCTTCCCCATCGAGGAGATGCGGCTGCCGACGACGGCCGACCTCACCGCCCACCCGACCGGCGACGGCAACAACACCGCCTCGATGGTCTGCCGCGCGTCCCGCGGGCTGTCGGTCTGGTCCGCCCACGCCTACGGCCTGGCGATCGACCTGGACCCGTTCGACAACCCGTACCAGCGCGGCGACGTCGTGCTGCCCGAGCTGGCGTCGGCGTACCTCGACCGCGGCTGGGTCCGCCCCGGCATGGTCGAGCCCGGCTCCGTGGCCGTCCGCGCCTTCGCCGCGATCGGCTGGTCGTGGGGCGGGGACTGGCACTCGCTCAAGGACTACGAGCACTTCACGGCCACCGGGCGCTGAGGGGTGGGGGTGGTCCGCCGTAGGCTGGTCCCAGCATGAGTGAATCGCCGCAGCTGCCCGGGTTCGAGCACCTCCTCACCGCCGCGCCGGCCGCGGAGGAGGCGCGTACGACGAGGCGCGGCCCGACCGCCGACGAGCTGCTCGCGGGCCTCAACGAGCCGCAGCGCGAGGCGGTCACCCACGCCGGCGTCCCCCTGCTCGTGGTGGCCGGGGCAGGCTCCGGCAAGACCCGCGTCCTCACCCGCCGGATCGCGTGGCTGATCCAGGAGCGCAAGGCGCACCCGGGCAGCATCCTGGCCATCACCTTCACCAACAAGGCCGCGGCCGAGATGAAGGAGCGGGTCGCCGAGCTGGTGGGCAACCGGGCCAAGATCATGTGGGTCTCGACCTTCCACTCCGCCTGCGTCCGGATCCTGCGCAAGGAGGCCGAGCACCTCGGCTACGAGCGGCTGAGGTCGAACTTCTCGATCTACGACACCCAGGACCAGAAGCGGCTGATCGCCCTGGTCTGCAGCGACCTCGAGCTCGACCCGCGCAAGTTCCAGCCCGGTCCCGTGCTGCACCAGATCAGCAGCTACAAGAACGAGCTGCGTGACGTCGACGAGGTGCGCAAGGACGCCCGCAACGGCTTCGAGGAGTCCTACGCCAGGGCCTACGAGCTCTACCAGCGGCGGCTGCGCGAGGCCAACGCCCTCGACTTCGACGACCTCATCATGGAGACTGTCCGGCTGTTCCAGACCAAGCCCGGCATCCGCGAGACCTACCGGCGCCGGTTCCGGCACCTGCTCGTCGACGAGTACCAGGACACCAACCACGCGCAGTACTCCCTGATCCACCAGCTCTGCGGCCAGGACCTCGAGGAGCACGACGGCCCCGACGCCGTACCGCCCGCGGAGCTGATGGTCGTCGGTGACGCCGACCAGTCCATCTACGCCTTCCGCGGCGCCGACATCCGCAACATCCTCGACTTCGAGAAGGACTTCCCGGACGCCCGGACCATCAAGCTCGAGCAGAACTACCGCTCCACCCAGACGATCCTGAGCGCGGCCAACGCGGTCATCGACCGCAACGAGGGCCGGCGCGCGAAGCGGCTGTGGTCCGACGCCGGCGACGGCGCCAAGATCGTCGGGTACGTCGGCGACACCGAGCACGACGAGGCGCGCTTCGTGTCCAACGAGATCGACAAGCTGACCGACGGCGACGACGGCCTACGGGCCGGCGACGTCGCCGTCTTCTACCGCACCAACGCGCAGTCGCGGGTCTTCGAGGAGATCTTCATGCGCACCGGCATGCCGTACAAGGTCGTCGGTGGCGTGCGCTTCTACGAGCGGCGCGAGGTGCGCGACGCCCTCGCCTACCTGCGGGCGCTGGTCAACCCCGACGACCAGGTCAGCATGCGCCGGATCCTCAACACCCCCAAGCGGGGCATCGGCGACCGGGCTGTCCTCGCCATCACCCAGCTCGCCGACCGCGACCGGATCACGTTCTGGGAGGCACTGCAGCGGGCCGACCAGGCGCCGGGCCTCGCGACCCGCAGCCAGAAGAACATCGAGCAGTTCGTGCGCGTGATGACCGAGCTGATGCAGCTGGTCGAGGCGGGGGAGCGACCCGACGTGATCCTGGAGTCGGTGCTCGACAAGTCCGGCTACCTGGTCAGCCTCGAGGAGTCCGACGACCCGCAGGACGAGAGCCGGATCGAGAACCTCGCCGAGCTCGTCGCGGTCGCGCGGGAGTTCGCCGAGGACCCGATCGCCGCACCCTCGGCCGACCCCGCCGACGTCGACGCCGGGCTCGTCGAGCCCGGCCTCAGCGACTTCCTGGAGCGCGTCGCCCTGGTCGCCGACAGCGACCAGATCCCGGACGCTCCCGAGGACGGGGACGAGGACGCCCCACCGGACTCCGGCATGGTCACGCTGATGACCCTGCACACCGCGAAGGGCCTGGAGTTCCCCGTCGTCTTCCTCACCGGCATGGAGGACGGCGTCTTCCCGCACTCCCGCGCGCTCGGCGATCGCCCCGAGCTCGAGGAGGAGCGCCGGCTCGCGTACGTCGGCATCACCCGCGCCCGTCAGCGCCTCTACGTCTCCCGCGCGGTGGTCCGCTCGGCCTGGGGCGCGCCCGCGCACAACCCCGCGTCGCGGTTCCTCGGCGAGCTACCGGTCGACCTGGTCGACTGGCGGCGTACCGAGGCGGACCAGGCGCGCTGGGCCCGCCCCACCAACGCCTACGAGAACCGGGAGTACGCCGGTCAGCGACTCGGCTCGCCCACCGCCGCCGGCCGCCGCAACTTCTCCAGCGCCGCGGTCCGCGCCGACGCGGCCGCGAAGGCCAAGCCGTCCCGGCCCATCCCGAACCTGGAGCCGGGGGACCGGGTCACCCACGACTCCTTCGGCCTCGGCACGGTCGTCGCCGTGGAGGGCGCCGCAGAGAAGTCCGTCGCCTCGATCGACTTCGGCAGCGAGGGCGTCAAGCGCCTGCTGCTGAGGTATGCGCCAGTGGAGAAGCTGTAACGCCGGGCGCCGGTGGTGCAGATTTCCCAAGGTATGTAGCGATCTCTGCGCTTCCCTGGCTCTGTACGGCGTGGGAACTGCAGATTTCCCTACATACCTTGGGAAATCTGCAGGGGCGACTGGACGCCCCCGAAGGACTACTGGTTCGCGTCCGGGCTGATCCCGTGCTCGACGAAGGCCGGGTCCGGGTCGACCGGGTCGCCGCCACCGGGGCGGACCTCGATGTGGACGTGCGGGCCGGTGGTGTTGCCGGTGGAGCCGACGTACCCGATGACCTGGCCCTGGGTGACGTGCTCGCCGGGCTTGACGTTGAAGGCGACCTGGTGCGCGTACCAGATCTCGGTGCCGTCATCGAGGGTCTCGACGGTCTTGTTGCCGTAGGAGCCGTCCCAGGCGGCGGAGCTGATGACGCCGTCGGCGATCGCGTGGATCGGGGTGCCGGTCGGGCAGGCGAAGTCGAGGCCGGTGTGGCACGACGACCACAGGCCCGAGCACTGCCCGAACCGCGCGGTCAGGTGGTAGACGCCGGCGTCGATCGGGAGGATCCAGCGGTTGGCGGCGATCTGCGCGGCCTTCTTCTCGGCGTCCTTCGCGAGCACGCCGAGGGCCGAGTTGCGCTGCGCGGAGGCCCGTTCGGCCTCGTTGACCAGATCGGTCCCCGTGGCGCTCTGCAGGGTCTGCCGGTCGGAGTCGCGGCTGACGGTCTGCATCCGGTCGCCGCCGAGCGTGCCGGAGCCGAAGGAGCCGCTCAGCGCGTTGGGCGCGGCGAACGCGGCGGTCTGCTGGCTGGCCAGCCCGGTGTTGGCCGTGCCGACGGCACCGCCGATCGCGACGACGAGGGTCGCGGCGCCGACCAGCACCGGCGCGGACGGGAGCCCCTTGAACAGGGACTTGCGGCTGCCGGCGTGAGCGACGGCGCGGCGCTTGCCCACCGTCGGGATCTCGCCGGTGGCGGCCATCAGCTCGTGCTTGCTCAGGAGGGGGATCTCGACGGTCGGCGTCGGCGACACGGTCGAGGTGGTACGCCGGACGACCGGCTCCACGAACGCCGGGTCGGCGAGCAGCCCGGTGGTGACGACGGGGATCTCGCCGGTCGTCGGGTCGGCGTCCACCGGGCGGTTCGCCACGCGGCGGCCGACGTACGGCTGGGAGGGAGCGGTGGAGTCGACCGAGACGGAGGCCCGGCGCTTGCCGGGTTCGGCGCGGTGGTTGCCCATCTTGTCGCTTGCTCCTGGTCGGCTTCGTCTGGTTGGCTCAGCCTCGGCCAGGTGGCCACGAGGTGAACATTCCTTCTCAAGATCCGCAGCGACGATACCCGGGGCTCCGCCGCCAGCCGAATCCTAGAGGCCGCTGCGGTGGGCGCGGACGAGAACCCTCGGAATTCGTGTAACCCGGGTCACGTACCCAGGGGTAGGCCTCGTCGTACGCGCCGCGCAGGTCTAGGGTGCCCGAGGACGTGTGCTACATCGACCTACCTCGAGGTGGTGCACCCGACTCCTGCACGGCGGGTCGAACCCCGGCGAGCCACGAACCTCGCCGCGCCCGCACACAAAGATGAGGACTGATCAGTGGACCTGATGGAGTACCAGGCGAAGCAGCTCTTCGCCAAGCACGGCGTGGCCACCACGCTCGGCAAGGTCGTCGAGACCGCCGAGGACGCGAAGGCAGCCGCCGAAGAGATGGGCTTCTGCGTCGTCAAGGCGCAGGTCAAGGCCGGCGGTCGCGGCAAGGCCGGCGGCGTCAAGCTCGCCAAGACCCCGGAGGACGCCTTCGAGGCGGCCAGCGCGATCCTGGGCATGGAGATCAAGGGCCTCACGGTCAACCGCGTCCTGGTGACGCCGGCGACGCCGCCGCAGGAGGAGTACTACTTCTCGTTCCTGCTCGACCGCGCCAACCGGCAGTACCTGTGCATCGCGTCGGTCGAGGGTGGTGTCGAGATCGAGGAGGTCGCGAAGACCAACCCCGACGCCGTCAAGAAGATCGCCATCGACCCGGGCAAGGGTGTCGACGCCGCCAAGGCGCGCGAGATCGCGACCGAGGCCGCCTTCCCGGAGGCCGTCTTCGAGCAGGCCGTCGAGATGATCGAGGCCCTCTACAAGGTCTTCGTCGAGGAGGACGCGACCCTGGTCGAGGTCAACCCGCTGGCGCGCCTGGAGGGCGACAAGCTGGAGGCCCTCGACGGCAAGGTGTCGCTCGACGACAACGCCTCCGAGGTGCGTCACCCCGACCACGAGCAGTTCGAGATCCGCGAGGAGGCGAACCCGCTCGAGGCCAAGGCCAAGGACTTCGGCCTCAACTACGTCAAGCTCGACGGCTCCGTCGGCATCTGCGGCAACGGTGCGGGTCTGGTCATGTCGACCCTCGACGTCGTCGCGTACGCCGGCGAGAACCACGGCGGCGTGAAGCCGGCCAACTTCCTGGACATCGGCGGTGGCGCCAACGCCCAGGTGATGGCCAACTCCCTCGACGTGATCCTCAACGACCCGCAGGTCAAGAGCGTCTTCGTCAACGTCTTCGGTGGCATCACCGCGTGCGACGAGGTCGCCAACGGCATCAAGGGTGCGCTCGAGATCCTGGGCGACGGCGCCACCAAGCCGATCGTCGTCCGTCTCGACGGCAACAACGTCGAGGAGGGTCGCGCGATCCTCAACGAGCTGAACCACCCGCTGGTGACTCAGGTCGACACCATGGACGGAGCGGCCGACAAGGCCGCCGAGCTGGCGAACGCCTGAGATAGAGAGCAGAGAAACATGAGCATCTACCTCAACAAGGACAGCAAGATCATCGTCCAGGGCATGACCGGTGGCATGGGCTCCAAGCACACCGCCCTCATGCTCGACGCCGGCGCCCAGATCGTCGGTGGCGTCAACGCCCGCAAGGCCGGCACGACCGCCGAGATCGGCGGCCAGGAGCTGCCCGTCTTCGGCTCCGTCGCGGAGGCGATGAAGGAGACCGGCGCGAACGTGTCCGTCCTCTTCGTGCCGCCGGCGTTCACGAAGGACGCCTGCATCGAGGCCATCGACGCCGAGATCCCGCTGATGGTCGTCATCACCGAGGGCGTGCCGGTCCAGGACACGGCCGAGGTGTGGTCGTACCTGCAGGGCAAGAGCACCCGCATGATCGGCCCGAACTGCCCCGGCATCATCTCGCCGGAGGAGTCCCTGGCCGGCATCACGCCGCACACCATCGCGGGCAAGGGCCCGATCGGTCTCGTCTCCAAGTCGGGCACGCTGACCTACCAGATGATGTACGAGCTGCGGGACTTCGGCTTCACCACCGCCATCGGCATCGGTGGCGACCCGATCATCGGCACCACCCACATCGACGCCCTGCAGGCCTTCGAGGACGACCCGGAGACCAAGGCGATCGTGATGATCGGCGAGATCGGTGGCGACGCCGAGGAGCGCGCGGCGGCGTACATCAAGGAGCACATCACGAAGCCGGTCGTCGGCTACGTGGCCGGCTTCACCGCGCCGGAGGGCAAGACCATGGGTCACGCCGGCGCGATCGTGTCGGGCTCGTCCGGCACCGCCCAGGCGAAGAAGGAGGCCCTCGAGGCCGTCGGCGTGAAGGTGGGCAAGACGCCCTCCGAGACCGCCGAGCTGATGCGCGAGATCATGAAGGGTCTCTGACCACAGCATCACGAAGGCCCGCCCCCGTTCGGGGGCGGGCCTTCGTCGCGTCTCAGGACAGCTTGTCGGCGATCGAGACCGTGAGCCCGCCCGCGATGAAGGCGGCGATGGTGACCGCGAGCGCGACCGGCGGGATCGCCGGCAGGAGGCGTCGTACGCCGGTGACCGGCGCCGCCGCTCCGTGGTGCTCGTGGGTGAGCGCGTGGCCCTTGCCCCGCTGCAGCAGGAACCGGTTGACCGGGAAGGCCGCGACGAACGCCACGACCAGCGAGACCGGCATGCCGATCCAGAACGTCGGGTTGGTCAGGCCGGCGTTCATCGCGCCGGGGATGAGCGTCATCACGATGTTGTCGACGACCTCCATCGTGGTGATGGAGAGGGTGTCGGCGGCGAGCACCAGGGCGAGGGCGGCGGTCACTGCCAGGCCGCTGCGCAGCAGGGGGAGCGTCGAGAGCGTGTAGCCGAAGACGAAGGCGAGGGCGATCGAGAGCGCGACCGTGCCGCTGTTCGAGATGCCGGCGGCGGTACCGATGACCAGGCCGAGGACCTCGCCGATCGCGCAGCCGGTCAGGCAGTGCAGGGTGGCGGCGGCCGCCATCGCGCTGAGCCCGCCGCCGTGGTGGTCGTGCTCGTGGTGGTCGTGCTCGTGGTGGTGCTCGTGCGCGGACATCGGGCCCTCCTCGGTGAGGTGTTCGCCGGTCCGCAACACGATACCCCTAGGGGGTATTCCTCACTCGAAGCAGGTCTGGTGGTCCTGGCGCAGGATGATCGTGGTCACCACGCGCTGCCTGTTCACGTCGATCTCGTACCAGGCTCCACCGTGCGCGTCGGCGCGGAAGATGCCGGCATCGCCCACGGCTCCGTCCGGGCCGATCGAGCGGACCTCCGGGTAGTCCTTCACGAGGTCGGCGGCCGTGCTGCCGACCCGCAGGCCCTCGGGGGTGTGCATGCCCTTGCCCGCGAAGATCGCCATCACGCCGTCGGCCGGGGTCAGGCACAGGCCGGCGTCCGGATGGCCGGTGAGGTGCAGGACGTGACCACCGTCGACGGCCTGGGAGGTCACCTGACCGGTGGCGAGCGCGTCGACGTAGCTCATCCCGATCGAGACGTCGCCGTAGCCGGTCGGCCCCAAGATGGACAGCAGCGGTGCGGTGGAGGGGTGGGCGGCGGCCGGGGTGACGGCCGTACGCTCGCCGCAGCCGGCGAGGGCGGCGGTCGCGAGGGCGGTGGCCGCGAGCACGGCGGGCAGGTTGTTCATACCCGAACAGACGCCCGGCCCGACCCGCTGGTTGCGGGACAGGCCGGGCTTCCTGCGGGTACGCCGGGTCAGCAGCCGGCCTCCGTGAAGGCGCACATCGCCGCGATGGAGTCGGCCGCCTCCGTCTCCATCCCCTTGCTGTCCATCGGGATCGACTCCTTGCCGCCCTCGTTGCCGTGGGTGATGACCAGCACGCCCAGCCCGACCCGGACCACCTCGATGTCGATCAACCCGAGGGCAGGTGCTCCGTGGAAGGTGTAGTAGCTCGAGATCAGCCACGAGTCGCCGCTGGTGTCGGTCCGGCTCACCTGGGTGTGGAGGACGTACCCGTCGGGCTGGCCCGGCTCGGTCGGGCAGGCGCGGAACAGGTCCACCATCGCCTTCGTCGCTGCCACCGCGGTGTCCGCGTCGGCGTACGTCATCAGGACGTGGTCCCGGCTGTCCTCGGGGTTGTGGAAGGCGGCGCTCAGCCGGTCCTCGTACGCCGGCCAGGGCAGCGTCGTCCCGCACGCGTTCAGCTCCGGGACCGCACGCGTCCGGCTGGGGGCCAGCCGGCTGTCGGGGCCTTCGGGCTGGTCGTCCTGCCAGCCGCTGTCGAGCGGGAAGCCCGCCGGGATCGTGGTCGTCGGGTGGCCCGCGGCGGGGCTGCCGGAGCCGGGCGCGGATCCGGGGCTGCCGGCCGTGGTCGTCGGCGGGCTCGTCGGCGCGCTGCCCTCGACCAGCCGCTGGGCCGCGATCGCCACGTCGTCGGACGTCGGGGTGATCGCCGTGGTGTCGTAGTCCGGCACCAGCGTGGTCTGGGTCAGCACGGCAACCCGGTCGCCGTCGACGATCACGCTGGCATCGATGAACCAGTGCAGGTCGGGGCGGTTGCTGACGTCGTACTGGCTGCCCGGGACCGCGTCGGCCGGACCGTACGTCGCGATCATCTGGCTCGCGGTCGCCGAGGTCCCGGTCGGGACGTCGTGCCACGCCTTCACGGTGCGGTACGACGTCGAGCCGGTCGGCGAGCAGTGCGTGTACCAGTCCCGGATCGTCGCGGCCGCGCTCGCCGCCGCGTCGGGGGAGGCGAACCTGCCGATGCTCTCGTTCAGGTAGGTGTCCGAGCCCTCGCCGGTCTCGTCGGAGTGGGCGGTGAAGTCGCGCTGCACCGCGGTGGTGGTGCCGAGGTCGGGCAGCGGCTTCGCGGCGCAGACCATGAACGGGGCCTGGACGTCCGGCGCGCCCGAGTAGGTCTGGGTCCACGACATCCCCGCCATGTAGCCGACGTCGTCGGCCTTGACGAGGTTCGCCTGGCTGAGGGCGGACGGGACGGGCTTGGTGGGGTCGTTGGCGACACCCGACCCCTTGTCGTCGTGGTCGGCACGCGCCGCGAGGGGTACGACGAGCGCGGCCACCGCGAGCGCGGCCACCCCGGCCTTCAGCGCGGTGCCGCGACGACGGATCCGGTCGCCGCGGCGCCGGATCTCGGCCGCGGTCAGCATCGGTGCTCCTTCGACCTCGGAGCGGAACCGGTCGAGCTGCTCGAGCGGGTCAGACATGGGTCACTCCTCCCGTGATGCCGCCGGCCTCATCGCTGAGCAGGGCGGCGAGGGCGGTGCGGCCGCGGCTCAGCCGGGCCTTGATGGTTCCTTCGGGGGCACCGACCTCGGCAGCGACCTGCCGCACGGGGAGGTCGGCGATGTGGTGCAGCACCAGGGCCTGTCGCTGCTCCGCGGGCAGCTGCCGCAGCGCGGCGACCAGGGCGACGTGCGAAGGGTCGATCTCCGGGATGGTGCCCGAGGAGCCGAGGGCCCGGTCCGGTGGTCGTTGCGCCGTACGGCGTCGTCGCCAGCGGCTCACCGCGAGCCGGTACGCCGTGGTCCGCACCCACGCCTCGGGGTGGTCGGCCCGCGCCAGCTTGCGGCGATGGGCCCAGGCCCGGGCGAACGCCTCCTGGACGCACTCGGTGGCCTCGTCGGCGTCGCCGATCATCGCGTAGACCTGCGCGGTCAGCCGTCGGAACGATGTCGCGTAGAGCTCGTCGAATTCCTGCTCGTCCACTCCGCCCCCTTCCTGCGCGAGCGTGTCGTCGCTGTCCGGGCTTCGCCTCACTTGGTCCGCCCACTCGCTCCGGTCGCTGGCGCTCCCTTCGCTCGCGGTCGGCCCGCGCTCGGCCTCCGCCCGGCGACGCCACGCTGCCGCGCGGCTTCCGGGCTCCCCGATCCTGGTGTCAGAGGGGGATACGCCTGCGGGCGGTGTCGGGTTGCACCTCAGTACGCCGGAAGCTCGGTGATCCGCTCGAGGGCCCGCTGGGCGAGGGCGACGAAGTCGGCGTCCTGCATCCGGGCCCCCTTGGCCGACACGTAGATGACCTGCGACAGCGCGCCGCCGGAGCGGACGATGGCGACGTCGTACTCCACGCTGCGGTTCCCGGGCAGCTCGGTGCTCATCCGCCACGCGTGCAGGTCGGTGCGTGCACCGTGGTGGTGCTGGAGCTCGACGACGTGGGTGCCCATGGACTTGTTGCGGCCGGGGCACTTCGTGAGCTGCTGGGCCATCTGGGTGGTGAAGGCGCGTGCCCGGGGGACGGGAAGCGCGCCGACGACCTGGGTGAGGCCGGTCTGCTTGGGCAGGTCGCTGGCGACGAACACGAAGCTGCGGGTGAGGTTCGCGTGGATCGGGGTGCCGGCGTACGACTTCACGAGGTGGACCACGTCGCAGCCGAGGACGTTGGTGTCCTCGCGGCCGGCGGTGACCCTCTTCGGGGTGGTGCCGACGAGGCGGCCGTGGTGGGTGCCGACCGCGGGCAGGTCGATCTCGGAGAGGAACGCCGAGCTGCTGCCGATCGGGAAGGCCGGCGCGTCGGTGACCTTGGCCCGGGCGGGCGCGCAGCTGCCGCCGCCGGGCAGCGTGCAGAGCTGGTCGACGGCGGTGCCGAGCAGCGTGGCCAGCCCGGTGCGATCGGCGCGGGCGGGCGGCACCGTGCTGCGCAGCGAGGTCATGGTCGTGAACTGGCCGGTGCGCGCGACGCCCACCACGTACGTCGCGCTGGGGGCGGTCGTGCTCAGCACCACGACCGCCGACTGGTCGCCGAGACCCTTCACGACACCGGTGCTGACCAGGTGGGTCTGCGGCAGCTTCGCGATGTCCTGGTTCTTGGCCGGCTCGCAGGCGGTGAACCAGGCGAGCGCGCGGGAGTAGGCGCGCTGGGACGCGGTGGTCGAGGTCGAGGCCTCCGCGGACTGCAGGTACGTCGCCGTGCGGGCGCCGGTGCCGGTGTGGAAGCGGCGGACCAGGGCGGCGGTGCCGTGCGGATCGGCGTACCGGGTGCTCTGGCAGGGCTGGACGAGCCCGTTCCCCGTGGAGTTGTCGGTGGTGCTGTCCAGGGTCCAGCCCTTGCCGAGGGACCTGCTCACCGACGCCGCGGTCAGCAGGCTGCTCGCCGGGAGGTCGACCTCGGTGCCGTGGGTGCTCCCCGACGCGGCGAGCCTGCGGGCCTCGCGGTCGAGCGTCGGTCGCAGGCCGCTGCCGTCGGTGACGACAGCGCCGGCCGCGGCGAAGACGGCCACCGCGGCGGTCGCGCCGATCAGGGTGTGGGCGCGACGACGGGCGCCGCCGGCGCGGCGGATGATGGTGATCCGCGGCCACGTGACGGTGCGGGTGAGCCTCTCCAGGTCGACCAGGACCTGGTGGATACCGGTCGTCGGGATCTGCCGGTCGTGCGCGAACAGCGCCGCGCCCGCCGCGAGCTCGCGCTCCGCGGTCTCGATCGGTACGCCGATCTCGCGCGCCGCCTGCTCCATGTCCACGCCCGCCAGCTGGGTCAGGATCACCGCCTTGCGCTGGGGCAGCGAGATCTCGGCGAGTGCCTCGAGCGTGGCACGCACGTCGTCGTCGCCGTCCTTGCGGCGCGCCCACGGCCGGGCCGAGCGCCGACGCAGCCCGAACCGATAGGCGTAGCTGCGCACGACGTCCTCGGGACGCTCCTGGCGGGCGATCTTGCGCCAGTGGTGCCAGGCCACGACGTACGCGTCGCGGACAGCGCTGCGGGCCGCGGTCAGGTCGCCGGTCAGGGCCAGCGTCTGGACCAGGAGCCGGTCGCGGGAGTCGCGGTAGAAGGTGTCGAAGGCCAGCACCCGCTCGCCGTACGCCGTCCGTGCTGCGCGCACCCGGCCCTTCCTCGGGGCGTCGGGGGTGCTGTCCGGGTCGCTGGGCGTGCCGCTGTCGGTGCCGCTGGGGGGAGGCGTCGCTGCGTCGGTCATGGCCGGTCCACGGTACGGCATCGGATGCCTCGTCGCCGGGTCGGCGTGGCGGCACGGATCGGCGTACGGGCGCATTCATCATGGAGGAGCCATGACGTCGCTGCCCTCGCCGCTCACCCGCGCACTGGCCCGCAAGGACCGCTCCGAGTCGGACCTGCAGGCCGACCTCGCGACCCGTCGCCCGCTGGTGCCCACGGCGGTCCTGGGGGGAGCGCTCGCGGCGCTCGCGCCCTTGCTGGTGGCGCTCGCGGTCGGCGTCGTCGGCTGGTTCCTGACCGACGCCGGCGGGGACGGCACGCCCAAGGGAGCGCTGCGCGTCGGCGCCTTCGGCTGGCTGATGGCCCACGGCTCCGGCGTGGACGCGGAGGGCGCCCGGATCACTGCGATCCCGCTCGGCGTCACGCTGCTCGTCGCATGGGCGATCTGGCGGGTCGGGCACCGCGTCGGCGAGTCGATCTCCGGGCACGGCCCCGACGCCCAACGCATCGCCGACGGCGCGCGCGACCTCACCGTCCCGCTCGTCGGTCTCCTCTTCACCGTGGGGTACGTCGTCACCGCGGTGCTGGTGTGCGCGATCAGCAGCACCCCCAGCAGCGCCCTCTCCACGCCGCGGGTGGTCGGCTTCTCGATCGTGCTGTGCGGCGTGGCCGGTGTGCCCGCCATCGCGCGCGGCTCCGGCCGGGCCGCCGTGTGGGTCGGCGCGGTGCCGCTCGGCGTACGGGTGGTGGGGCGGTTGGTCCGGACCCTGCTGACCTGGTGGCTCGCGCTCGCCACGCTGCTGCTCGCGATCGCGTTCGTCGTCGACTTCTCGACGGCCGCCAACATCACCTCGCAGCTGCACGTCGGGGCCGGCGACTTCGTCGTGCTGCTCGCTGTCACGGTGGCGGTGCTGCCCAACGCCGTGCTCTTCTCCAGCAGCTACCTGCTCGGCCCCGGTTTCTCGGTCGGTGGCGGCACGGCCGTCTCGCTGACCTCGGTCACGCTCGGCCCGCTGCCGCTCTTCCCGCTGCTCGCCGCGCTCCCGGACACCGGGCCGACCCCGCTCTGGGTCCGCTGGTTGATGGCGGCCCCGGTCGTCGTCGCGTTCGTCGCCTCGGCGCGGGTCCACCGTCAGCACCGGGCCGCGAGCTGGGACCAGGCCGCCATCCGCGGCTGCGCGGGCGGGCTGCTGGCCGGCCTGGCCCTCGGCCCGGCGACCGTGCTCGCGGGCGGTGCCGTCGGCCCCGGCCGGATGCGGGACGTGGGGCCGGACACCTTCGGCGTGCTGCTCAGCGCGATGGCCGCCTTCGGCATCGCGTCCCTGCTGGGGGCCGTCGCCATGTGGTGGTGGCAGGACCGGGGCGCCGAGCAGGCGGCCGGGCTCTGGGCGCGGCGGCCGTTCCACCGCTGACGCTGCCTCGCCCCTTCGCTGCTGTAACACGTTGTCCGACGCTGTAGGTGCATCGAGTTGCTGCCTGGCACGGCGGAATCTCGGCGTACTACAGCGGCTGGCAGCGTGTTACAGCTCCGCCGGCGCCCACTAGGCTGCCCCCCTGTGAGCGCGCGCATCGTCGTCCTGGTGTCCGGTGGGGGCACGAACCTCCAGGCCCTGCTCGACGCGGCCGAGGACCCGGCGTACGGCGCGCGCGTCGTGGCCGTCGGCGCCGACCGGGACGCGATCGAGGGCCTCGAGCGGGCCGATCGTGCCGGCGTACCCACGTTCACGGCGAAGCTGGGCGACTACACCTCGCGTGCGCACTGGGACCGCGCGCTGACCGACAAGGTGGCCGCGTTCGAGCCCGACCTTGTCGTGCTCGCGGGCTTCATGAAGCTGGTCGGCCCCAAGTTCCTGGCCGCCTTCGGCGGCCGGACGGTCAACACCCACCCGGCCCTCTCGCCGAGCTTCCCCGGGATGCACGGTCCGGCGGACGCGCTGGAGTACGGCGTCAAGGTCACCGGCGCGACCCTGTTCGTCGTCGACCCCGGCGTCGACACCGGGCAGATCGTGGCCCAGACCGTCGTGGCCGTCGAGGACGACGACACCGTCGACTCGCTGCACGACCGGATCAAGGTCGCGGAGCGCGCGATGCTGGTGGAGAACGTGGGCCGGATGGTGCGCGAGGGGTTCGTCGTGGAGGGTCGTCGGGTTCGCTTCGGCAGGTGATCGCTCGGTAGGATCGGGCACGCGACTGGCGAAGGTGGGCGACCACCGGGGAGCAGAGATCGGCATCGACCGCCTGGGTGCCCTCATCGTGACCACCGACCGATGAGGAGCCCCTCGATGTCCGCCACGCCCGACCGGATCAAGATCAAGCGCGCACTCGTGTCCGTCTTCGACAAGACGGGCCTGGAGGACCTGGTCACGGGTCTCGCGGAGGCCGGCGTCGAGCTGGTCTCGACCGGCGGCTCCGCCGCGCTGATCGAGTCGCTCGGCCTGCCTGTGACCAAGGTCGAGGACCTCACCGGCTTCCCGGAGTGCCTCGACGGGCGCGTCAAGACGCTGCACCCCCGCGTGCACGCCGGCATCCTGGCCGACCGTCGTCTCGAGTCCCACGTGGCGCAGCTCGACGAGCTCGGCGTGGCCCCGTTCGACCTCGTGGTCGTCAACCTCTACCCGTTCGCGGCCACGGTCGCCTCCGGTGCGGGCGTCGACGACTGCATCGAGAAGATCGACATCGGCGGTCCGTCCATGGTCCGCGCCGCCGCCAAGAACCACCCGTCGGTGGCGATCGTCACCGACGGCGCCGACTACGCCCGCGCGCTGTCGGCCGCGCAGGGTGACGGCTTCAGCTACGAGGAGCGGAAGGCGCTGGCCGCGAAGGCGTTCGTGCACACGGCGACGTACGACGTGCAGGTGGCCTCCTGGATGGGCTCGGTCCTCACCGACTCGTCCGAGGGCACGGGCTTCCCGGCCTGGATCGGCGGCACCTACGACAAGGCCGCCGTGCTGCGGTACGGCGAGAACCCGCACCAGAAGGCCGCGCTCTACCTCAACGGCTTCGGCCCGGCCGGCCTCGCGCAGGCCGAGCAGCTGCACGGCAAGGAGATGTCGTACAACAACTACGTCGACACCGACGCCGCGCGCCGCGCCGCCAACGACTTCGCCGAGCCGGCCGTCGCGATCATCAAGCACGCCAACCCGTGCGGCCTCGCGGTCGGTGACGACATCGCCGAGGCGCACGCCAAGGCGCACGCCTGCGATCCCGTCTCGGCGTTCGGTGGCGTGATCGCCGCGAACCGGCCCGTCTCGGTGGAGATGGCGAAGCAGGTGGCCGAGGTCTTCACCGAGGTGATCGTCGCTCCGGCGTACGAGGACGGCGCGGTGGAGATCCTCGCCCAGAAGAAGAACATCCGGATCCTCGTGGCGCCCGCCGACGGCGGCTCGCCGGTCGAGACCCGGCCGATCTCCGGCGGCCTGCTCATGCAGACCGTCGACCACGTGGACGCCGAGGGCGACGACCCGTCGACCTGGACCCTCGCCACGGGCGAGGCCGCCGACGAGGCGACCCTGGCCGACCTCGCGTTCGCGTGGAAGGCCTGCCGGGCCGCCAAGTCGAACGCGATCCTGCTCGCCAAGGACGGTGGCTCGGTCGGCATCGGCATGGGCCAGGTCAACCGCGTCGACTCCTGCAGGCTCGCCGTCGAGCGCGCCAACTCGCTGGCCGAGGGCGAGCAGCGGGCTGCGGGCTCCGTCGCCGCCTCCGACGCCTTCTTCCCGTTCGAGGACGGCCCGCAGATCCTCATCGACGCCCAGGTGAAGGCCATCGTCCAGCCTGGCGGCTCGGTCCGTGACGAGCTCACCATCGAGGCGTGCAAGGCTGCCGGCGTGACGATGTACTTCACCGGCACCCGCCACTTCTTCCACTAGTTGGCCTCCGGGCCGAGCGTGTCGCCGCTTCCGCGGTCTCGCCGGCCTTGCACCCTCGGTTCCTCCGGTCGCTCGTTCCTCGCTCCCTCCGTCGCCTCGCCCGCGCGCCCGGCCTCGACCTCGGCGGCGACACGCTGCCGGCCCTCCGGCCTGCGCGGTCGAGCTCCGTAGGTGGTCGCGTTGGTCTGGCGGCAAGACTTGGGTGGCCTCGAGTTGGCCGCTCCTTCTGAAAGGATGTTGATGTGACTGCGCAGAAGCTGGACGGCAACGCGACCGCGGCCGCGATCAAGGACGAGCTGAAGGCGCGCATCGCCGCGCTGGGGGAGCGGGGGATCACGCCGGGGCTGGGCACGGTGCTCGTCGGCAGCGACCCGGGCTCGACCTGGTACGTCAACGGCAAGCACAAGGACTGCGCCGAGGTCGGCATCGCGTCGATCCGCGAGGACCTGCCGGAGACGGCCACCCAGGAGGAGATCGAGGCGGCTGTCGCGCGGCTCAACGCCGACCCGGCCTGCACCGGCTACATCGTCCAGCTGCCGCTGCCGAAGGGCCGCGACGAGAACCGGGTCCTCGGCCTGATCGACCCGGCGAAGGACGCCGATGGCCTGCACCCCACGAACCTGGGCTGGCTGGTGCTGGGCAACGAGGCGCCGCTGCCGTGCACGCCGTACGGCATCGTCGAGCTGCTGCGGCGGCACGGCGTCGAGATCAACGGCGCGGAGGTCTGCGTCGTGGGCCGCGGCGTGACCGTCGGCCGCCCGATGGGGCTGCTGCTCACCCGGCGCTCCGAGAACGCGACGGTGACGCTGTGCCACACCGGTACCCGTGACCTCGCCGCGCACGTGCGCAACGCCGACATCGTCATCGCGGCCGCGGGCGTCCCCGACATCATCACCGCCGACATGGTCAAGCCCGGCGCTGCCGTGCTCGACGTGGGTGTCTCGCGTGTCGACGGCAAGATCGCCGGCGACGTCGCGGCGGACGTCTGGGAGGTCGCGGGTTGGGTCTCGCCGAACCCGGGTGGCGTCGGCCCCATGACCCGAGCGATGCTGCTGGCGAACGTGGTGTCGATGGCGGAGAAGGCTGCCGCCACCGCGTGACCGACCAGCAGCAGGTGGAGATGACCGAGGACGAGGCGCCCGAGGAGGCCCCCGAGGAGGGGCCGCGTCGCTACCCGTCCACGATCGGTGGCGCCTTCTACATCGGCGTCGTCCTCACCGCGGCCGCGGGCCTGGCCATCATCGGCTTCGGCGGCTCGTGGCGGGTCGGTCTGCGCGTGCTCTCGGGTGCCCTCGTCGCCGCCGGTGTGCTCCGCCTGGTCCTGCGTGACCGCGACGCCGGGATGCTCGCGGTGCGCAACCGCTGGCTCGACGCGGCCCTGGTGATCGGCGCGGCGGTCGCCCTCACCATCCTGTCGATCACCATCCCCGACCAGCCCGTCTGAGTCGAGTCGTCCCTCCGGGACGGATCAGTCGGCCCTCCCGGTACGCCGAAGGCCGGCCCCGCGGTGGGACCGGCCTTCGCGACGGATCTGCTTGCCGCCTCTCAGATGAGCCCGAGCTCGGTGACCGCCGCCTTCTCGTCGGCGAGCTCGGCGACGCTGGCGTCGATCCGGCCGCGGGAGAAGTCGTCGATCTCGAGGCCCTGGACGATGGTCCAGTCGCCGCCCGCGGTGGTGACCGGGAAGGAGGAGATCAGGCCCTCCTGGACGCCGTACGAGCCATCGGAGACGACGGCCATCGACACCCAGTCGCCCTCGGGGGTGCCGTTCAGCCAGTCGCGCGCGGCGTTGCAGGTGGCGGACGCGGCGGAGGCGGCCGAGGAGGCGCCCCGCGCGTCGATGATCGCGGCGCCGCGCTTGGCGACGGTGGGGATGAAGTAGTCCTCGATCCAGGCCTGGTCACCGACGACCTCGGCGGCGTTCTTGCCGCCGACCTCGGCGTGGAAGATGTCGGGGTACTGCGTCGCCGAGTGGTTGCCCCAGATCGTCATCTTCTTGATGTCGTTGACCGAGACGCCGGTCTTCGCCGCGAGCTGCGAGATCGCCCGGTTGTGGTCGAGGCGGGTCAGCGCGGAGAAGCGGTTCTGCGGGATGTCGGGGGCGTTGGTCATCGCGATGAGCGCGTTCGTGTTCGCGGGGTTGCCGGTGACGCCGACGCGGACGTCGGAGGCGGCGACCTCGTTGAGCGCCTTGCCCTGGGCGGTGAAGATCGCGCCGTTGGCGGACAGCAGGTCGCTGCGCTCCATGCCCGGGCCGCGCGGACGGGCGCCGACGAGCAGCGCCAGGTTCACGCCGTCGAAGATCTTCGTGGGGTCCGAGCCGATCTCGACGCCGGCCAGGTCGGGGAACGCGCAGTCGTCGAGCTCCATCACCACGCCCTCGAGGGCCTTGAGCGCCGGCTCGATCTCGAGCAGCCGCAGCTCGATCGGGCGGTCGCCGCCGAGCGCGCCGCTGGCGATGCGGAAGAGCAGGCTGTAGCCGATCTGGCCGGCGGCACCGGTCACGGCGACCTTGAGCGGGGTGGTGCTCACGTGTTGACTCCTGGTCATCTGAGGGTGATCTGAGGGAACCCTGCGAACGTAGCAGCGTGACGACCCGCAGCGGGAGGTGCCTGCTCACCCAGCGGCGCTGCGACAATCGGCGCGTGGCCAGGCGGTGGAGTACGACGATGCGCGCTCACGCCGCTGCCGGCGTCCTCCTGCTCGGCCTGACCGGCTGCGGCACCGGTGCGCCGGCGTACCCACCGACGGGGGTGGACGGCCTGCAGGTCCCGACCGCCTCGCCCGCGCCGCAGGACTTCGTGACGACCGTCGACAACCCCTGGTTCCCCGTGATGCCGGGCACCCGCTGGGTCTACCGGGTCGCCGGCAGCCCGTTCCGGACCACGGTGGTCGCGTCCGCGGGGCCGGTCGTGGCCGGGGTGCCGACCGCGATGCTCACCACCACGGAGACCGGCTCGGCGCCGGTCCGCGACTACTACGCGCAGGACCGGGCCGGGAACGTGTGGTGGTTCGGCCGGGCCGGGGAGTGGCGTGCCGGGGGCGACGTCGGGGCCGGTCTCGCGATGCCGGCCGCACCGCGGCGTGGGGACGGCTACTGGATGGCGGACACCGGTGCCGTCCGCGTGCACGGCATCGTGGTCGACACGGACCGTGCCTGGCAGGCGCGCATCGGCAGCACGCGCGACGCGGTGGTGATCGAGGTCGTGCGCGGGAGCACCGCGGACGTGGAGACGTTCTCGCCCGGCATCGGGATGGTCAGAAAAGGCCAGGCGGGGCTGGTGTCGTACACCAGCCCCGCCCGGCCCTGACTCACTGAGCCTGACTCACTGCGGCGGTCGCACCTGCGTGTGCTCGCCACCGTCCTGCGGGGGCTGCCAACCACCCTGGACCTCGCCGCCGAGCGGCGCCTGGGACGCCTGAGGAGCGGGAGGCGCCGGCGGCTGCTGCGGCGCCGGGATCCACTGCTGGGACGCGGGGTCCCACTGCCAGCCGTCCTGGATGATCGGCTGCTGCGCGGCGGCCTGCTGACCCCACTGCTGGGCGAAGGCCTGGTCGGCGGCGCCGCCCCCGCCACCCAGCTTGAGACCGGAACCGGGCACCGGGTCGCCGTCGCGGCCGAAGAGGACCGGGTACAGGCCGCCCACGAGGGCGGCGCCGATCAGCGGCGCCACGATGAACAGCCAGACGTCCTTGATCGCGTCGGAGCCGGAGAAGAAGGCGACGCCGAGCGAGCGGGCCGGGTTGACCGAGGTGCCGTCGAGGTTGATGGCGACGAAGTGGAGCGCGGCGAGCGACAGGCCGATGGCCAGCGGCGCGAGCGCCGCGATCGTCGGGTTGCGACGGTCGGTGACGGACAGGATGACGAGGACGAAGATGCCGGTGAGGACGATCTCGAGCAGCAGCGCGCCACCGAGACCGATGTGCAGCTGCGAGCCGTAGTGGTCGCCGTACCCGTTGTTGCCGAGCGGGTCGCCGAACTTCCAGTGCTCACCGCCCGCGTGGATGCTGAGCGCGACGAGGGCCAGGACGAGGCCGCCGAGGAGGCCGCCGACGACCTGGACGGCGGCGTACAGGCCGGTGTCCTTCCAGGCGATCCGGCCGGCGAGTGCGGCGCCGACCGAGACGGCCGGGTTGAAGTGGCCACCGGAGATGCGCCCGAAGCTGTAGGCCAGCATCAGGATGGTGATGCCGAACGCGAGTCCGGTCGGGGCGACGTCGCCGCCGGTCGCGACGGCGGTGCCGCAGCCGACGAAGACGAGGATCGCGGTGCCGATGGCCTCGGCGAGCAGCTTCTGGACAAGGGTGGACGTTCCCGGTTCGGGTGCGTCGATCACTACTTCGGTCATGGTGAAGGTTCTCTCCTCGAGAGGGCACGTGAAACCAACCGGACGCGACAACCCTAGGAGATCCAGGGACTGTTGCCTGCCCCCTGTGCGGGTGACAGGCTGACTCCGCACCCGCGCCCACAGGTGATGAGATATCTTGACGTCAAGAGTTATCTGTACGCCGCAGGCCGACCGATCCCTAGGAGACGCCCGAAGATGCCGAGCATCATCTACACCCACACCGACGAGGCGCCGCTGCTGGCGACGTACTCCTTCCTCCCGATCGTCGAGGCGTACGCCGCCAAGGCCGGTGTCGCCTTCGAGACGCGTGACATCTCGGTCGCGGCGCGCATCCTGGCGCAGTTCGGGCTGGCCGACGACGCGCTGACCGAGCTCGGCGAGCTGGCCAAGACGCCGGACGCCAACATCGTGAAGCTGCCCAACATCTCCGCGTCCATCCCGCAGCTCAAGGCCGCGATCAAGGAGCTGCAGGAGAAGGGCTACGCCGTCCCCGACTACCCGGAGGCCCCGGCCACCGAGGAGGAGAAGGCGATCGCGGCGAAGTACGACAAGGTGAAGGGCTCCGCGGTCAACCCGGTGCTGCGCGAGGGCAACTCCGACCGCCGTGCGCCGCTCAGCGTCAAGAACTACGCCAAGACGCACCCGCACACCAACAAGCCGTTCTCCGACGGCTCGAAGACCAACGTCGCCACCATGGGCGAGCACGACTTCAAGTCCAACGAGAAGTCCGTGACCCTGGCCGCCGACGACACCCTCTCGATCGTCCTCGAGACCGAGAACGGCGGGACCGTCACCCTGCTCGAGAGCCTGCCGGTGCTGGCCGGCGAGATCGTCGACGCGACCAAGATGTCGGCGGCCAACCTGGACGCCTTCCTCGCCAACGCGCTCGCGAAGGCGAAGGCCGAGGACGTGCTGTTCTCGGTCCACCTCAAGGCGACGATGATGAAGGTCTCCGACCCGATCATCTTCGGCCACGTGGTGCGTGCCTACTTCAAGGACGTCTTCGCCCGGTACGGCGCCGACCTGGCCGCCGCCGGCCTCTCCGCCAACGACGGCCTGGGCTCGATCCTCGCCGGCCTCTCCGCGCTGCCCAACGGCGACGAGATCAAGGCGGCCTTCGACGCCGCCCTCGCCGCCGGCCCGCGGCTGTCCTACACGAACTCCGACAAGGGCATCACGAACCTGCACGTGCCGTCCGACGTCATCGTCGACGCCTCGATGCCGGCGCTGGTCCGCAACGGTGGTCGGCTGTGGGGCGCCGACGGCGGCGAGGACGACACCCTCGCGGTCATCCCGGACTCGTCGTACGCCGGCGTCTACCAGGCCGTCATCGACGACGTGAAGAAGAACGGTCCGCTCGACCCGGCCACCATCGGCACCGTCCCGAACGTCGGTCTCATGGCGCAGGCCGCGGAGGAGTACGGCTCGCACAACAAGACCTTCGAGATCGCCGAGGCCGGCACGGTCCGGGTCCTGGCCTCCAACGGCGACGTGCTCCTCGAGCACGACGTCGAGGCCGGCGACATCTGGCGCGCGTGCCAGACCAAGGACATCCCGGTCCGCGACTGGGTGAAGCTGGCCGTGACCCGCGCCCGCGCCTCGGAGACCCCGGCGATCTTCTGGCTCGACGAGACCCGCGCGCACGATGCCGAGATCATCAAGAAGGTCAACGCCTACCTGCCCGAGCACGACACCGAGGGCCTGGACATCCAGGTCCTGGCGCCGGCGCTCGCCTGCGCGTACTCGCTGGAGCGGATGCGCAAGGGCGAGGACACCATCTCGGTCACCGGCAACGTGCTGCGCGACTACAACACCGACCTCTTCCCGATCCTCGAGCTCGGTACGTCGGCCAAGATGCTCTCCGTCGTCCCGCTGATCGCCGGCGGCGGTCTGTTCGAGACCGGTGCGGGCGGCTCGGCACCCAAGCACGTGCAGCAGCTGGTCGAGGAGAACTACCTGCGCTGGGACTCCCTCGGTGAGTTCTTCGCCCTCGTCCCCTCGCTGGAGAAGTACGCCGAGCAGGCCGGTGCCCCGGCCGCGACCGTGCTCGCCGCCGCGCTGGACCGCGCCACCGGCACCTTCCTCAACGAGGACCGGTCGCCGGGTCGCAAGCTCGGCACGACCGACAACCGCGGCTCGCACTTCTACCTCGCGCTCTACTGGGCGGAGGAGCTGGCGAACCAGACCGACGACTCCGACCTCGCGGCCACCTTCAAGCCGCTGGCCGAGACGCTGCGCGCCAACGAGGCGAAGATCGCCGAGGAGCTGATCGCGGTCCAGGGCAAGCCCGCCGACATCGGCGGCTACTACTACCCGGACGCGGAGAAGACCTCGGCCGTGATGCGGCCGAGCGCCACCCTGAACGAGGCCCTCGCCGCGTTCTGACCGAGCAGCGGTGCGTGAGGGACGAACGCACCGCGTGGCGAGGGCAGGTCGAGTGACCCTGCTGCCGAGCTTGCGAGGCTGCAGCGGGTCGTATCGAGACCGAGGCCGCCTCGCACCTACGACGGCCCCCGCTCACCGAGCGGGGGCCGTCGGCGTCACCAGGCCGGTGTGAGCAGGAGCCGCGACCCCAGCCCGACCGCGCGGGCCAGCGCGTCGTGCTGCAAGCCGGTGAGGAACGAGCTGCCGCGGATCTCCCGGAGCAGCCACACGGTGGCCCACGCGGCGTCGCCCGTGACGCGGAGGTAGATCGCGTTGAAGACCGATGCGCCGTCGCTCGCCTCGAGCTCGCCCGTCGATCGCGGTCATGCGAACGATCACGTGCTGGACCGTGCGGGGCTCCACGACCGGAGCCTCGGGCGGATAGGTTCCGCGGGTGACCGAACTCGTCGAGCTCGTCCGGGCGGCGCTCCGGGCCGCGGCGGACCCATCGCTGGCCCCGGCCCAGCAGGCGTACATGAAGTCGGAGATGCCCTTCCTCGGCGTACGGGTGCCGGGGGTGCGGCGGATCGTGAACGCCCAGGTTCGTGACGCGGGCACGGCGAGGGACGGGCCCGCTCTCGCGGCCGCGAGCCTGGAGCTGTGGGACGAGGCCACCCACCGCGAGGAGAGGTACGCCGCGAGCGAGCTGCTCGCCCAGCGCGCGCTCCGCGGCGACTGGACCCTGGTGCCCCAGCTCGAGCACATGGCCCGCACCGGCGCCTGGTGGGACCACGTCGACGGGCTCGCGCACCGCGTCGCCGCCCTGCACGACGCGCACCCCGTCGCCACCGCCGTGCTGGTACGCCGATGGGCGGTCGACGACGACTTCTGGGTGCGCCGCCTGGCCATCATCGGCCAGCTCGGCCGTCGCGACCGGCTCGACCGCGAGGTGCTCGCCGCGACCATCGAGCCGAACCTCACCGATCGGGAGTTCTTCCTCCGCAAGGCGATCGGCTGGGCGCTGCGCGACGCCGCCCGCCACCATCCCGACTGGGTCCGCGCGTTCGTGGCGGGCCATGAGCTCAGCCCGTTGAGCAGGCGCGAGGCCCTCAAGCACCTGTGACATCCGGCCGCAGATAATCCGGAGGAAGTTGTCGGCGACGGCAACTACTCTCGTCGGAGTGACGACGACGTTGACCCGGGCAGCCCCGGCCGCCGATGCCGTCGTCCCCGACCCGAGCCGGCGGGTCGACTGGCGCCGGCTGCGCCGCCCGGCCGCGGGGTTCGCCGTCGTGGCCGTCGCGCTCGCCGCCGTGGGCCAGGCGCTCGGGACGGTGGTGGCCGGCCGGATCGCGTCGCATCCCACCGGCGCCCTCCTCGCCCTCCTCGCCGGGTGCGTCGTGGGCGCCGCGACGATCGACACGACCGGCCGCGTGGTGTGGGCGGGCGTGGTCGACCGCGCCGAGGGGAGGCTGCGCGGCGACCTGCTCAGCGCCGCCCTGCAGCAGCCGCTCGCGCACCTGACCGAGCAGGCCGTGGGGGAGGTGCTCGACCGGGTCGACGACGACACCCACGAGGTCGGCACGCTGCTGCGCCAGCAGTTCTGGATGGCGATGCGCACCGGCTTCGCGGTCGTCCCGATGTGGCTGGTCGCCGGGTTCACCTGGTGGCCGGCGTTCCTGCTGTTCCCGGTCGTCGGCGTGGTCACGGCCACGGTGATGCGCCCGGCGCTGGCCGAGATCGCGCGTCGCAAGGTCGTGGAGGAGGCGGCCTGGACCGACCACGCCGCCGCCCTCGAGGAGGGCGTCGCCGGGCGCGACGACCTGCGCACGAGCCTGGGCCAGCCCTTCGTCGTACGACGCCTCGCGGAGCTGTCCGCCGACGTGCACGCGAAGTTCCTGCGGGTGCTCCGGCTCGAGGCGCGCCTGGCGATCGTGGTCGGGATGCTGCTCAACGGGCTGCTGGCGATCATCGCGATCTCCGGCGTGCTGCTCGTCAGCGGCGACCACCTCGGCGTCGCGCGGCTGGTGACCCTCTTCCTGGTCACCTCGATCTTCGTCGGCCAGATCAACAACCTCGCCCACCAGCTGCCCGACATCCAGGCGGGGCTGGGCGCCGTCCTGCGGCTGCGCCAGCTGCTCGCGGTCGAGGCCGAGCCGGTCGGGGGTGAGGCGGTGCCGGCCGGCGCGCTCGACCTGCGGATCCGCCACCTCGACTTCGGCTACGAGGAGGGCAGGCTGGCGCTCCGCGACGTCAACCTGTACGTCGAGGCCGGGCACACGCTCGCCCTCGTCGGCCGGACCGGCTCCGGCAAGTCGACGCTCGCCTCCCTGCTGTCCCGTGCCTCCGAGCCGAGCCCGGGCACGGTCTTCCTGGGTGGCGCCGACGTCACCACCCTGGACCTGCACGAGCTGCGGCGCCGGGTCGGCGTCGTCACGCAGCGCACCGAGATCCTCGCCGGCACGCTGGCCGACAACATCACGCTCTTCGCGCCGGTCCCGCGCGACGAGGTCGAGGCCGCCGTCGACGAGCTCGGCCTCACCGACTGGGTCGCCGGCCTGCCGGCGGGCCTCGACACCCTGCTCGGGCCGGGTGGCACCACGCTGTCGGCGGGGGAGGAGCAGCTGGTGGCGTTCGCCCGGCTGCTGGTCCGGCACGTCCAGCTGGTCGTGCTGGACGAGGCGACCGCGCGGATGGACCCGGTCACCGAGGCGCGCGTGGTCGCGGCCGCCGACCGGTTGCTCAGCGGCCGCACCGGCATCCTGGTGGCCCACCGGCTGAGCACCATCGAGCGCGCGGAGGCCGTCGCCGTGCTCGACCACGGCCGCGTCGTCCAGCACGGTCCCCGTGACGAGCTCGCGCTCGCCGACGGCCCGTTCCGCCGGCTGCTGGCCGCGAGCGACACGGCCGGCTTCGCCGACGTGGACGGGATCGACGGCGCCGACCCGGTCGCCCTCCTCGACGGCGGCGTGGGTGGCCGGCGGCGTACCGGCGCGCCTCCCGAGCGACCCGAGGTCGGCACCGGTCCCTCGCTCGCCCGCGGCACCTGGCACGCGCTCTGGGTCCGGCCCTGGTGGGGCGCCTGGTCGGTCGTGCTGTTCCTGGGCGGCACGATCTTCGCGCCCTTGGGCGCCCTCACCGGCTTCGTCTGGGGCAAGGTCGTCGAGCGGCTCGAGGCGGGCCAGTCGACCGCCGCCCTGGTCGCGCTCCTGGTCGCGTCGCTACTGTTCGCCCCGGTGCTGCTGGCCGACGCCTTCCGACGCTACCCGCGCTGGTGGATCGAGGTCATGCTCCGGGTGCGCATGAACGTGCTGCTGGGGCAGGTCCGTGGCCACCGGCTGCCGCGCACGCCACCGGGTGAGGTGGTCGCACGGTCGATGGACGCCGACCGCTACGCGCGGTACGCCGACCGCTGGGTCGACTTCGTCAACGGCCTCCTGATCGCCGCGATCACCATGGTCGCGGGCGGCACCTGGCTGGCCGGGGCGGTGCTCCTGGTGGTGATGACGAGCAGCGCCGTGGCGTCCTCCATCGGCCGGCCGATCGCGGGCCGGTCGGCGGCGCGCTCCTCGGCCGCCCGCGCCCGCTTCGGCCGCGCGGTGGTGTCGGCGGTCGAGTCCGCCCGGACCGTCAAGCTCGCGGGCCGCACCCCGCAGGTGCACGCTCACCTCCGCCGCGTCGACAGCGGCCGCGTCGACGCCGCCGTGTTCGAGCACCGCGTGCAGGCGGTGCTGGACGGCGTCCCCATCGTGATGGTGCAGGTCGGTGTCGTCGCCGCCTGGGCGCTGTACCTGCGCGGCGTCTGGGGGCTCGCGACCGCCCTGCTCGTCGCGACCGCCGTGAACGGATTCGACTGGTTCGGGCGCGTCGCCGGCGCGGTCGTGACCGAGGCGCCGGGCGTGCGTGCGTGGCAGCAGGCGACCTCCGGCTTCGCGGGCGGCGTCGACCTGATGGCGCTGCCCGCCGGCGTCGACCTCGTCACCGGAGCCGCGCCCGACCCGATCGCGCCCCGGCGCGTCCCGCTGCAACGACTGGAGCTCGCCGGCTACTCCGCCGTCCACCACGACGGCACGCTCGGCGCAGGGGCGCTCGACCTCGCCGTCGAGCGGGGCGAGCTGGTGCTCCTCGTCGGCCAGGTCGGCTCCGGGAAGTCGAGCCTGCTGTCCTCGCTGTCCGGCCTGATCGACCACCGCGGCGCGCTGCGGTGGAACGGCGAGGACGTCGCCGACCCCGAGGTGTTCCTGCGTCCCAGCCAGGTCGCCCACGTCGCGCAGGTCCCGCGCGTGCTGTCCGGCACCTTCGGCGACAACGTCCTGCTCGGGCACGAGCGTGCGTTCGACGGGCCGGTGGCGGCGGCACGCCTGACCGAGGACGTCATCGAGGCCGGCGGCGCGGACGCCGTCATCGGGCACCGCGGCGTACGGCTGTCCGGCGGGCAGGTCCAGCGCCTCGCGCTGGCGCGCGCCCTCGCCGCCGATCCCGAGCTGCTGCTCGCCGACGACGTGTCCAGCGCGCTGGACGCGGCGACCGAGATCGAGCTGTGGTCGGCGCTGCGCGCCCGTCGCACGACCGTCATCGGCGCGACCTCCAAACGGGCCGCCCTCGCGCAGGCGGACCGGGTCGTCGTCCTCGTCGACGGCGAGATCGCGGCGGTCGGGCCGTGGAGCGAGCTCGCCGCCGACTGGAGCCACCTCGCCGGCTGATCGCCGGGGAAAATTGTGGTCATCTCGGTGTGAGGCCGTCCCGCCGACCACTAGCCTGCGCTCCGTGGGGACCACGGAGCGGGGCACGGGTGCGCCGTGGCGGCAATGGGCCCTGGCCGCGCTCGTCGGTGCGTCGACACTGACCGTCCTGCTCGAGCCCCGCGACACCGCCCACCCCCTGATCGGGGTGCTCGAGGGAGCGCTCATCGCCCTGCTGGCCCTGGCGGCCGCGCTGCTGGCCGACGACGAGGTGCAGCGGGGCAACGCCACGCTGCTGTGCCTGGTCGCCGGGTGCCTGGCCATCGAGCACCTGCGGTTCCTGGACGACTCGCCGTTCCCGCTGATGAGCTGGATCGCGGGCCCGCTGGCCGGGGCGATGCTGGCGGTCGTGCTTGTCCGGTTCCCCGGTCCGCGGCTGTCGCCACGGGGGCGCCGCTGGGCGCGGGCCGCCATCGGCGTGCTCGTCGTGACCAGGCTGACCGTGACCGTCACCCCGGAGCGGCTCCGCCGCGGCTGGTGGCCGGCGCTGCCGTTGCCCACCCGGGTGGCGGACCTCGGGCTGATGCTCGGCAACGCCTACATCCTGGTGCTGGCGGCCTGGTTCATCGGCCTGATGGGGTGGCGGCTGACCCACAGCAAGGGGCTGTCGCGTCACGAGCTCGCGCCCGTCGTTTTCGCCGCGATCGGTGCCACGTTCGCCGTCGCCGGGCACGTGGTCTCCGTGTTCAGCGGCCAGAACCTCGAGGGCCTCGGTGTGCTCGTGGTCGAGCAGGTCGGTCTGCTCGCGGTGCCGGCCGGGTTCATCTACGCCGCCCTGACGATGCGGACCGCCCGCGGCGCGGTGGGGGACCTGCTGCTGCAGGTGCGGGCCTCCAGCACGCCCGCGGAGATCGAGGCGTCCCTCGCGACCACCCTGTCCGACCCGGACCTGACGCTGTTCGTGTGGGGTGCCGAGGAGGGGCACTGGCGGACGGCGTCCGGCCAGCGCCAGGACCCGGCCGCGGACGCGGCCCGCCTGGTGGTCGCCGTCGACGCCGAGGACGGCTCGCCGCTCGCGGCGATCGTCACCGATGCCTCGGTGGCACGGCACGGACAGCTCGTGGACGCGAGCGCGGCGGCGGTCCGCCTGGCCCTGCAGAACGCCGCGACGATGGGGCAGCTGCGGCGTTCCCGCACGCGGCTCGCCGAGGCGGAGCTGGCCGAGCGCAAGCGGCTGGAGAGGGACCTGCACGACGGGGTGCAGCAGCGGCTGCTGGCGCTCGGGATGAGCCTCGACCGCGTCATCCACGCCGCTCCCGACGAGCACACCCGCGGGCTGGCCGCCGCGGCGGCAGGTCACGTCCAGGAGGCGATCGCCGAGCTGCGCGACCTCGCCCGCGGCATCCTGCCCGCCGTGCTCACCCAGAGCGGTCTCGCCGCGGCGGTCGAGAGTGCCGCGGAGCGGCTGCCGGTGCTCGTCACCAGCTCGGTGCCGGGCCGTCGGTGGCCGATGGCCACCGAGGCGACGGCGTACTTCGTCATCTGCGAGGGCCTCAACAACGTCGTGAAGCACGCGCGGACCGACCGGGCCGAGGTCGAGGTCCGCGACGGCGCCGGTACGGTCGTGGTCGTGGTGCGCGACTTCGGGATCGGGGGTGCCGACGCCGCGGACGGCTCGGGGCTCCTCGGCCTCCGGGACCGGGTCACGGCCCTCGGCGGCTCCCTCGTGCTGGAGTCGGAGGAAGGAGGCGGCACGTGCCTGACCGCGTACCTGCCCTACGAGTAGCCATCGCCGAGAACAGCGCGCTGTTCCGCGACGGGCTGGTTCTCCAGCTGCAGGCCGCCGGCGTCGAGGTCATCGCCGTGTGCGGCTCGGCGGAGGAGCTGCTCGAGTCCCTGGAGCGGGTCGCCCCCGACCTGGTGCTGATGGACATCAGGATGCCTCCCACCGAGACCGACGAGGGCATCCGAGCGGCGTCGGTCGTGCGTGACCGCCACCCGGAGATCGGGATCCTCATCCTGTCGACGTACGCCGAGTCGACGTACGCCGCCGCCGTCCTCGCCATCTCCGACCACGCCATCGGCTACCTGCTCAAGGACCGCGTGACCGACGTGGGCGCCCTGCTCGACGTGCTCCAGCGGATCGCGGTCGGCGAGTGCGTCATCGATCCGGACGTCGTCGAGGCGCTGATCGGTCAGCCGCCGCGGCGAGGTGACCTCGAGCGCCTGACCGACCGCGAGCGCGCGGTGCTGCAGCTGATGGCCGAGGGGCGGTCGAACGCCGGCATCGCCGCGGAGCTCTCCTTGACGGTGCGCACCATCGAGGCCTACAGCGCGACGATCTTCGCCAAGCTGGGTCTCGTCGACGACTCGCAGACCAACCGTCGGGTCGCCGCGGTCATCGCGTGGCTGCGGGGCGCACACACGGTTCTCTGACGTCGGCAGGTCTGGGGCTAGCACGGTATCGCCGCGCTCTGCGGCTTCCCTAGCGTTGCCGACGTACGGCTCCTCGAGAACTGCCCGGTGTGTGGGGCGCGGCGGCGTGCTCGGGTGAGCCCGACCTCGGGGTCGGCGGATGCCGTCGGCGTGCTGGGGGACGTCGGCGGCATCACGCGGGTCCGTGGTGCTTGACGTGGCCCCAGGCGCGGGCGATCGTGTCCGCCATGCGGAAGTGGAACAGGTTCTCGTTGGTGGCCGCGGCCCTCGGGCTGGTGGCAGCGCTCGCGGTCGTCGGCGGCGAGCCCCCGGCGAGCGGTACGACGCCGCCCGCGCCCCGTCCGACCGCCCACGGCAGGTTCGTCACGGCGCCGGACGGTCGCGTCGAGATCACCCACGGCGTGAACATGGTCGACAAGCGGGCGCCGTACTCCGCGAACGCGGCGGGCTTCGACGCGCAAGACGCTGCCTTCCTCCGCGCCCACGGCTTCACCAGCGTCCGGCTCGGCGTCATCTGGAAGGCCGTCGAGCCGCGGCCCGGCGTGTACGACGACGCCTACCTCGCCGAGATCCGGCGCGAGGTGGCCTTGCTCGACTCCTACCGGATCGCGAGCCTGGTCGACTTCCACCAAGACATGTGGAACGAGAGGTTCCAGGGCGAGGGTGCGCCCGACTGGGCGGTCCTGGACGGCGGCCTGCCGAACCTCCCGCAGGCCGGCTTCCCCGGCAGCTACTTCGCGAACCTGGCGCTGAACCGGGCGTTCGACAGCTTCTACGCCGACGCGCCCGGGCCGGGCGGGGTCGGCCTGCAGGAGAGGTACGCCGCTGCCTGGGCCCACGTGGCGTCGTACCTGCGGCAGACCCCGGGGGTGATGGGCTTCGACCTCTACAACGAGCCGTGGCCGGGCACGCTCTACGCGACCTGCATCCCGCTCGGCTGCCCGCTGCTCGACCTGCAGCTGCAGGCGGCCGAGCAGAAGATGGTCACCGCGATTCGGGCCGTCGACCCGGCCACGCCGATCTACTTCGAGCCGAACACGCTGTTCGGCGACGGCATCGCCAGCTACGTCCACCCGAGCGGCAGCAACCTCGGCTTCTCCTTCCACGACTACTGCGTGACAGCGGAGGTGGGCTCCGCAGGCGGCCCCGTCGGGCAGCTGGTCTGCGACGTCACGAACAACCTGACCTGGGGCAACGCCGCGTCGACGAGCGGTGCCGCCGGCGCGACGCCGCTGCTCACCGAGTTCGGCGCGACGACGGACCAGCCGACCCTGACCGGCGTGGCCGGGCTCGCCGACCAGCACCTGACCGGCTGGATGTACTGGGCCTACTGCGGCTGCGACGACCCGACCACGACCGGTCCCGGCGACGAGCAGGCGATCGTCCTCGATCCGACGAAGGCCCCGACCGGTGCCAACGTCGACTGGGCCAAGATGTCGGCCCTGGTGACGCCCTATCCCGAGCTGACGGCGGGCACGCCGACGGCGTACCACTTCGACCGGGCGACGAGGACCTTCACCGCCACCTGGTCGACGGCGCGCTACGGCACGTTCGGCAGCTTCCCGGCCGGCGCGCGCACGGTGATCTCCACGCCGGCGTACGTCTATCCGGACGGGTACGACGTCGCCGTCACCGGTGGCCAGGTCGTCTCGGCCCCGGACGCCCGGCAGCTGGTCGTCGCCCAGGACGCGGGCAGCGCGAAGGTCAGCGTCACCGTCACGCCGCGCTGATCCGTTAACGTGCCCCGCGTGACCCCGGGGACCACGCAGACCACGCCGATGTTCGTCCGCAGCGACCTGATCCAGCTCGGTGGCGGAGCCGTCGCGACGGTGCTCGCCGGCGTCGCGCACTACGCCGGCTGGCCGGGCTGGCTGGCCTTCGTCGTCGCGGCGATCGCCGTCGCGCTGCTCGCGAGCGTGGTCGGCCTCAGCGTCGAGCAGCTCGGCGACCGGTTCGGGCCGGGCGCCACGGGCGTCCTGCAGAGCGCGCTGGGCAACCTGCCGGAGCTGTTCATCTGCCTGTTCGCCCTCAAGTCCGGGCTCGTCGGGGTGGTCCAGGCCGCCCTGATCGGGTCGATCCTGAGCAACCTGCTGCTGGTGATGGGCGCGGCGTTCGTGGTCGGTGGCCTCAAGCACGGCTCGCAGAGCATCGACTCGGGTCGGGCGCGCACGATCGCGGTGCTGATGATCGTCGCGGTGACCGCGATGGTGTTCCCGTCGCTCACCAAGCTCGAGCCCTTCGGGCAGGCGGGCCAGGGCGCCGCGAGCCACGAGCAGGCGCTGTCGATCATCATCTCGGTGGTGCTGCTGGGCCTGTTCGCGCTGACCCTCCCGGCCTCGCTGAAGAAGGACAACTCCACGGGCATGGCCGACGCCGACGAGGACGCTCCTGCGCACGAGGCGCCGCGCTGGCCGGTGTGGCTGGCCGTCGGGATGCTCGCGATCGCCGGGCTGCTCGCCGCGTTCGTGTCGGACTGGTTCGTGTCCGCGCTCACCCCGGCGATGAACTCGTGGGGCATCAACGAGACCTTCGCCGGTCTCGTCATCGTCGCCATCGCCGGCAACGCCATCGAGAATGTGGTGGGCCTGCAGCTCGCCGCCCGCAACCAGTCCGAGTACGCCTTCCAGATCGTTATCAACAGCCCGCTGCAGATCGCCCTGGTGCTCGCGCCGCTGCTGGTCATCCTGTCCAGCGTGCTCGGCTTCACCGCACTGACCCTGGTCTTCTCGCCGGCCCTGGTGGTCGCGGTGTTCCTGGCCGTGCTGATCGCCGCGTTCATCACGATCGACGGGGAGTCGAACTGGATCGAGGGCGCCTCGCTGATCGGCGTGTACGCCGTGGTCGCCGCCTCGTTCTGGTGGGGCTAGGAATACCTGCCGGCGGCCCCGGGTTGCCGCCTCAGTGACCACCGCGATCGAGACGACCCCCGACCCCGTGCAGGTCACGACCGCCCGACCGGCGCTCGCCATCCTGGCCCTCTCGCTGGGCGGCTTCACGATCGGCACGACCGAGTTCATGACGATGGGCGTGCTGCCCGAGGTCGCGCACGGCGTGCACGTCTCGATCCCGACGGCGGGCCACGTGATCTCGGCGTACGCACTCGGGGTCGTGGTCGGCGTACCGATCCTGGCGTTCTTCGGCGCCGCGTTGCCGCGCCGGGCGATGCTCGTGGGCCTGATGACGGCGTACGCCGCCTTCAACGTGCTCAGCGGCCTCGCGTCCAGCTACCCGGTGCTGGCCCTGGCCCGCTTCCTGGACGGACTGCCGCACGGCGCCTACTTCGGGGTGGCGAGCCTCGTGGCCGCCAGCCTCGTCGTTCCGGAACGTCGCGGGCGGGCGGTCGCGGGCGTGATGCTCGGGCTGTCGGTCGCGAACGTGGTCGGCGTTCCCTTCGCCACCTGGCTGGGGGAGAACGTCGGCTGGCGGGCGACGTACTTCACGGGCGCGGGGCTCGCCGTCCTGACCGTGCTCGGCATCCTCGCCGTCGTGCCCAGCGTCGGCGGTGACGCGACCGCGAGTGGCCGGGCGGAGGCGCGCGAGTTCTTCACCAACGGCCAGGTCTGGCTGACGATGGCGGCCGGTGCCGTCGGGTTCGGCGGCCTGTTCGCCGTCTACTCCTACGTCGCCAAGACCGTGACCGAGGTCGGTGGGCTCGCCACCGGAACCGTCCCGCTGTTCGTGCTCGCCCTCGGTCTCGGCATGGTCGTCGGCACCTGGCTCGCGGGCGAGCTGGCGGCGATCTCGGTGTTCCGCAGCCTGATCGGTGGGGGAGCGGCGAGCGGCCTGTTCCTGCTCGTCTACTTCGTGGCGGCTCCCGCCGGCTGGTGGCTGCTGCCGGTGGCGTTCGCCGTCACCGCCTCCGGCTCGGTGCTCGTCATCAACCTGCAGCTGCGGCTGATGGACGTGGCCGGCAACGCCGTGACCCTCGGCGCCGCAATGAACCACGCCGCGCTCAACGTGGCCAACGCGCTCGGCGCCTGGCTCGGAGGCCTGGTCATCGCGGGCGGCTACGGTTACCGCGCGCCCGCGCTCGTGGGCGTCGTGCTGAGCGTCGTCGGCGTGCTGATCCTGCTGCTCTCGGCGGCCCTGCACCGGCGTACCACCCCCGCGCCGGCCGCCTGACCGCGGTCCACAACCCCCATCCGCTTGGGGGCGGCCGAGGTGGCCTGACAGAATCGGTGACCATGTCCGCCACGACCGCCCAGCCCCCCGTGCCGGAGACGGCCACCGGGCAGCAGACACCGCAGGGAGCGGCCCGTCCCCGGGTCCTCTCGGGCATCCAGCCGACTGCCGACAGCTACCACCTCGGCAACTACCTCGGCGCCGTGCGGAACTGGCAGATCCTGCAGGCCGACTACGAGCCGTTCTTCTTCATCGCCGACGAGCACGCCATCACCGTGGACTGGGACCCCAAGCTGCTGCGTGAGCGCACCCTGCGCAGCGTGGCGCAGCTGCTGGCGGCCGGCGTGGACCCGGACAAGTCCGCGATCTTCGTGCAGAGCCACATCCCCGCGCACGCCCAGCTCGCGTGGGTCCTCAACGGGATCACCGGCTTCGGCGAGGCCCGCCGGATGACCCAGTTCAAGGACAAGTCGGCCAAGGGCGGCGAGGGAGCCTCGAGCGTCGGGCTGTTCACCTACCCGATCCTGATGGCCGCCGACATCCTGCTCTACCGCCCGCACTACGTGCCGGTGGGCGAGGACCAGCGCCAGCACCTGGAGCTCACCCGCGACCTCGCGCAGCGCTTCAACAGCCGGTTCAAGAAGACCTTCCGGCTGCCCGAGCCCTACATCCTGAAGTCGACGGCGAAGATCTACGACCTCCAGGAGCCGACCAAGAAGATGTCGAAGTCGTCGTCCTCGCCGAACGGCATCATCGAGATGCTCGACGACCCGAAGGTGACGGCCAAGAAGATCCGCTCCGCGGTCACCGACTCCGACGGCGAGATCCGCTACGACCCGGAGAGCAAGCCGGGTGTCAGCAACCTGCTCAGCCTCTACTCCGCGCTCGGCGGCGAGTCGATCACCGACCTCGAGGAGCAGTACGCCGGCCAGGGGTACGGCGCCCTCAAGAGCGACCTCGCCGAGGTGGTGCTCAGCTACGTCACCCCGTTCCGCGACCGCACCCTCGAGCTGCTCGACGACCAGGACTACCTGATGCAGGTGCTGGCCAAAGGCGCCGAGCAGGCCCGCCCGGTGGCCGAGGCGACGCTGCGCGACGTCTACCAGCGGATCGGCTTCGTCGCGCCGGGAGCGCCCGCCTGATGAGCTCGTTCCGCAACGGCACGCCCGATGCTGACGGCACCACCGCCACGATCGGCGTCGCGGTCGCGATCCCGGAGCCGGCCGCGACCCGGCTGCAGGAGTACCGGCTCGAGATCGGCGACCCGACCGCGCTCGGCGTACCCACCCACATCACGCTGATCCCGCCGACCCTGGTCGACCGCGACCTGGCGCCGATCGTGGAGCACCTCGCGGACGCGGCGGCGCAGGTCGCCCCGTTCTCCGTGCACCTGCGCGGCACCGGGACCTTCCGCCCGGTCTCCCCGGTGGTGTTCGTGGGCCTGGTGGAGGGCATCTCGCAGTGCGAGGCCCTCGCCGACGTCGTACGCCGCGGGCCGCTGGGCATCGACATCGACTGGCCGTACCACCCGCACGTCACCGTCGCCCACCACGTCGACGACGCGACGCTGGACCGCGCGTTCGAGGACATGGCGGACTTCGAGTGCGTCTTCGACGTGCGCGAGTTCCACCTCTACGTGCACCAGGGCGCGGCCGGCTGGGTGACGTCCCGGACCTTCGAGCTGTCGGGTCGGTAACGTCGAGGGCATGGCCGGCATCAAGGAACGTCTCGGGCAGGTGCGGCAGCGGTCCCCGCTCCTCGACCACGTGCTGCGCACCGTCGAGCACTACGGATCGGTGAACGGCAGCCAGCAGGCCGCCGGTGTCACCTACTTCGGGTTCCTGTCGGTCTTCCCGGTGCTCGCGATCGCGTTCTTCGTCATCGGGTACGTCGCCCGCGTGGTCCCCGCCGCCCACACCGCGCTGGTCAAGGCGATCCAGCAGGTGCTGCCCGGTCTCGTCGGCACCGGCGACCACCAGATCCAGCTCGCCGACATCGAGCACTCCGCGGGCGCGGTGGGCGTGATCGGCCTGTTCGGTGTCCTGTACGCCGGCCTGGGCTGGCTCTCCGCGCTGCAGACCGCCCTGATCGCCGTCTTCCAGGAGCCGAAGCGGCTGCGTCCCAACTTCATCATGGGCAAGCTGCGCGACCTCAGCGCGCTGGCCGTCCTGGGCGTGGTGCTGCTGCTCGGCGTCGCCGTCTCGGGCATCGTCGGCCACTCCTCGGGCTGGCTGCTCGGCAGGCTGGGCCTCGCCAGCGGTCTCGGCTGGCTGGTCACCGTGCTCGCGATCGTCGTCGGCGTCGCGGCCGGCACGCTGATGTTCTTCCTCATGTTCGTGCTGCTCGCGCACCCGCCGCTGCCGCGCCGTGCGCTGTGGCAGGGCGCGGTCATCGCGGCGGTGGGCTTCGAGGTGCTCAAGCAGGCCTCCGCGCTGCTGCTGGCCTCGACCAAGGGTCAGCCCGCGTTCCAGGCGTTCGGGATCGCGCTGATCCTGCTGGTCTGGATCAACTACTTCTCCCAGGTCACCCTGTACGCCGCGGCCTGGGCCCAGACCTCGGTCCAGAACCCCGCGGCCGTCCCGCCCGTGCCGCCGGCCCCCGCCCTGGCGGCCATGAGCCGGGCCGCTGTGAGCCGGACCGCTGCGACGCCCGCTCCCGGCAGGGCCGGTCCGTTCGCGGCCGGCGCGGGTGCGATGCTGGCCCTCGTCGTACTGCTCAAGCGCACGCGGAGGCCCCACGTATGAAGTTCGAGAAGAAGCACGCCTGGTTCTGCATCGGCGTCGCCGTCTGGAGCTTCGTGATCTGGGGTCGGTTCATCAAGGCGCTCGCCGATGAGCACGCCAAGGGGACCGTCGAGCCCGCCGGGTACTACCCCGCGCACATCACGCTGATCGTCATCAACATGATCCTCGGGCTGGTGTTCCTGGGCTTCGGGATCAAGGTGCTGCGGGCGCTCCGCTCGTGAATGGTGGGTCGTGGGAGGGCGGGATTTTTGCGAGCCCTTTCCCCGCGGCCTCCCACACCCCTATGGGTCACTCCGACGCTTTCGTAGGACCTACGAAACCTTCGGAGTGACCCATAGGGGTGACGGCACGGGGAAAGGGCTCGCAAAAATCCCGCCCTCCCACGACCCCTGGCCCCTCAGACCAGCGCCCCCAGCAGGAAGTACGTCGTCATCGGCCCCTTGCCCTTGACGTCGACCACCTGCGGCGCGCTGAACGCGTAGCGGTCCTCCAGCAGGGCGTGAGTGGACTCCGCGACCTGGATCCGGTGCGGGCGGCCGCTGGACTCCATCCGGCTGGCGGTGTTCACCGTGTCGCCCCACAGGTCGTAGGTGAACTTGCGCTGGCCGATGACCCCGGCGACGACCGGACCCGAGGCGATGCCGATGCGCATCGCGATCGGGCTGGGCCAGTCGGCGGAGAGCCGGCTCAGGGTGCGCTGCATGTCGAGGGCGAGCTCGGCCGCGGACGCGGCGTGGTCCGGGTCCGGGTTCGGCAGCCCGGCCACGGCCATGTAGGCGTCGCCGACGGTCTTGATCTTCTCCATGCCCCGTCGGTCGCACAGCTCGTCGAACTCGCGGAACATCGTGTCCAGGAGCTGCACCAGGGCCTCGGGCGTGAGGGTCTCGGACACCGGCGTGAAGCCGACGATGTCGGAGAACAGCACGGTCACGTTCGGCGCCGAGTCGGCGATCGCGCCGGCCCCGGTCCGCAGCCGGTCGGCGATCGATGCTGGCAGCACGTTGTGCAGGATCTCGTCGGACCGCGCGCGTGCCTCCTCGAGCTCGCGCTGGCGCAGGAAGTCGGTACGCCGCAGCCGCTCCAGCGCGTAGGCGATCGTCCACGCGATCGCGGCCATGCCCAGGGTCGGTGCGACGTGCGATCCCAGCTCGTCCACACCCGCCCACACGCCGGGCAGGGTGAGGCTGACGACGGCGTAGACGACGACCATGACGTCGACGGCCCGCATCCGCAGCCGGAGCAGCCCGATCGCGCCGAGGAGCGTGACGCTCGCCGAGGTGCGCAGGTACTCGGTGGGGAAGTCCGCCCCCAGAGCCAGCGCCGGGCCGAGCGAGACCAGGATGAAGGTCAGCAGCAGCACGGTGCCGACCTGGAAGTGGTCGCGCACCAGCCGGACTCGGCGCAGGGCGACCCAGGCGCCCAGGAACATGACCACCGTGAACAGCCGGATCAGCATCGTCGCCAGCAGCGCATGCCGCAGGACGAGCGCGTCGATGCCGGCGTACACCACCGTGAAGACGACGCCGACCACCAGCCCGAAGGGGGCGGCCGCGATGCCGGCACGGTCGTCGTGGGCCTTGAAGTCACGCTCCGCGTCCGGCTGGTCGAACTCCAGCATCCACCGGCGCATGTGGAGCTGGGCGTGCTGCTGCTCCAGCCAGCACCGGATCGCCGTCGCACCCACAGGCGAAAAGTAGCGGAGACCCGCGTCCGTCGTACGACGAAACCCGGGTCTCCGGAACGGATCAGTGACCGGACTTGAGGGCGGTCCGCAGGTCCCTGTTCAGCTGGGAGATCACGTCGAGCGGGATCTCCTTCGGGCACGCGGCCGCGCACTCACCGATGTTGGTGCAACCGCCGAAGCCCTCGTGGTCGTGCTGGCCGACCATGTCAACGACGCGCGACCAGCGCTCCGGCTGGCCCTGCGGCAGCTCACCGAGGTGGGTGATCTTGGCGCCGAGGAACAGCGAGGCCGAGCCGTTCGGGCACGCTGCCACGCACGCGCCGCAGCCGATGCAGGTGGCCACGTTGAACGCACGCATCGCGTGGTCGCGCGGGACCGGCACCGCGTTGGCCTCCGGGGCCGAGCCCGTGTTGACCGAGATGTAGCCGCCGGACTGGATGATCCGGTCGAAGGCGGCCCGGTCGACGACGAGGTCCTTGATGACCGGGAAGGCCGCCGAGCGCCACGGCTCGATCGTGATCGTGTCGCCGTCCTTGAACGAGCGCATGTGCAGCTGGCAGGTCGTGGTGACCTCGGGGCCGTGCGGCTCGCCGTTGATCATCAGCGAGCACATGCCGCAGATGCCTTCGCGGCAGTCGGAGTCGAAGGCCACGGGCTCCTCGCCCGCGTCGTTGAGCTGCTCGTTGAGGACGTCGAGCATCTCCAGGAAGCTCATGTCCGAGGAGATGCCCCCGAGCTCGTAGGTGCGGATGCCGCCGCGGTCCTCCGGACCGGCCTGGCGCCAGATCTTGAGGGTGAGGTTCATGTCGCCCGCGCTCACTTGTAGGACCTCTGCTTCATCTCGATGGCCGTGTAGACCAGGTCTTCCTTGTGCAGGACCGGGGTGTTGCCCTCACCGGTCCACTCCCAGGCCGCGACGTAGGCGAACTCGTCGTCGTGGCGCAGCGCCTCGCCGTCCTCGGTCTGGGACTCGGCCCGGAAGTGACCGCCGCACGACTCGCGGCGGTTGAGGGCGTCGATGCACATCAGCTCGCCGAGCTCGATGAAGTCGGCCACCCGGCCGGCCTTCTCCAGGCTCTGGTTGAGCGTGTCGGCCTCGCCGAGCACCTTGACGTTCGTCCAGAAGTCCTGCTTGAGCTCGCGGATCATGTCGATCGCCTTGCGCAGGCCCTCGGCCGTGCGCTCCATGCCGCAGTACTCCCACATGATGTGGCCGAGCTCGCGGTGGTAGCTGTCGACCGAGCGGGTGCCCTGGATCGACAGGAACTTCGCGATCCGGTCCTCCACGTCCTTCTTGGCCTCGGCCACGGCCGGGTGCGACTCGTCGATCTCCTCGAACGGTCCGTCCGCGAGGTAGTCGCGGATGGTGTGGGGGAGCACGAAGTAGCCGTCGGCCAGGCCCTGCATCAGGGCCGAGGCACCGAGCCGGTTGGCCCCGTGGTCGGAGAAGTTCGCCTCTCCGGTCACGAACAGGCCCGGGATCGAGGACTGCAGGTCGTAGTCGACCCACAGGCCGCCCATGACGTAGTGCACGGCGGGGTAGATCCGCATCGGGACCTCGTACGGGTTCTCGCCGGTGATCCGCTCGTACATGTCGAGGAGGTTGTCGTACTTCTCCTCGATGGCGTCCCTGCCGAGGCGCTCGATGGCGTCCTTGAAGTCCAGGTAGACGCCACGACGGAAGTCGCCGACCATCGGGCCGACACCGCGGCCCTCGTCGCACATGTTCTTGGCCTGCCGGGACGCGATGTCGCGGGGGACCAGGTTGCCGAAGGACGGGTAGATCCGCTCCAGGTAGTAGTCGCGGTCCTCCTCGGGGATGTCCCGCGGGTCCTTCGTGCAGTCCTCCTTCTTCTTCGGCACCCAGATCCGGCCGTCGTTGCGGAGCGACTCGCTCATCAGCGTGAGCTTGGACTGGTGCTCGCCGGAGACCGGGATGCAGGTCGGGTGGATCTGCGTGTAGCAGGGGTTGGCCATGTAGGCGCCCTTGCGGTGCGCGCGCCACGCGGCGGTGACGTTGGACCCCATCGCGTTGGTCGAGAGGTAGAAGACGTTGCCGTAGCCGCCGGAGGCGATGACCACCACGTCGGCGAGGTGGGTCTCGATCTCGCCGGTGACCATGTCGCGGGCGATGATGCCGCGCGCCTTCCCGTCGGCGACGATCACCTCGAGCATCTCGTGCCGGGTGTACGCCGTGACGGTGCCGGCCTTGATCTGCCGCTCCATCGCCTGGTAGGCGCCGATCAGCAGCTGCTGGCCGGTCTGGCCGCGGGCGTAGAACGTGCGGGAGACCTGCACGCCGCCGAAGGAGCGGTTGTCGAGCAGGCCGCCGTAGTCGCGGGCGAACGGGACGCCCTGCGCGACGCACTGGTCGATGATGTTGGTGCTGACCTCGGCCAGGCGGTAGACGTTCGACTCGCGCGAGCGGTAGTCGCCGCCCTTGACCGTGTCGTAGAAGAGACGGTGGACGGAGTCGCCGTCCTCCTTGTAGTTCTTGGCCGCGTTGATGCCGCCCTGGGCGGCGATCGAGTGGGCGCGACGCGGGGAGTCCTGGTAGCAGAAGGACTTCACGTTGTAGCCGGCCTCGCCGAGCGTGGCGGCCGCAGCGCCGCCGGCCAGGCCGGTGCCGACGATGATGATGTCGAGCTTGCGACGGTTGGCCGGGTTGACCAGCCGCGCCTCGAACTTGCGGGTCTGCCAGCGGTCCTCGATCGGGCCGCTCGGCGCCTTGGTGTCGGCGATCGGGTCGCCGAGGACGTAGTAGCCCTTCGCGTCGTCGTACTCACCCGGGGACGGCTCGTCCTGCGAGTTGTGGTGGGTGAGCGTGGTGTCCGGCATGTCGGTCATTGCGTTGATCTCCCTGCTAGGCCGGTCAGTCGATGATGCCGAAGACGACACCGAGCGGAACGAGCGAGAAGCCGCCCGCGATCACGATGGCCACGACCAGGGCGAAGGTGCGGGCGCGGGTGCGGGACTGGGCGGAGCCCGTCCAGCCGAGCGTCTGCATCGCGCTCCACGTGCCGTGGTGGATGTGGGCACCCAGGAAGGCCATCGAGATCAGGTAGATGACGGTGTTCCACCAGGTCTTGAAGTCGTCGACCAGGAGGTTGTACGGGTCGTTGGTGGCGCCGCCTGCGGGGTTGACCTTGCCGATCGTGAAGTTGATCAGGTGCCAGATCAGGAAGCCCAGGATCCAGACGCCGGCGATCCGCATGATCCGCGCGGCAGGGATGGCGCCGGTGTGCTTCTTGACGACGTACTTGACCGGGCGCGCCTTGGCGGCGCGGCGCCACAGCGCCATGCCGGTGCCCACGTGGACCACCAGCGCCAGGATCAGCACGACGCGCATCACCCAGAGGAAGCCCTCGCGCGGAAGCATCGGCGTACCGAGCACCCGGAGGTGATCGGCGTACTCGTTGAACGCCTCGTGGCCGGAGAAGGCCTTGAGGTTGCCGTACATGTGGACGAGGACGAATCCGATGAAGAGAACGCCGCTGGCGGCCATCAGGAACTTCAGGGCGATGGTCGTGCGTACGGCGCGGGTGTTCTCGACAAGCCCCGTCTGGGAGATGAGAGGTGCAGCCACGGCGGTCACGCTACCGCTCGGGGATGGGGTCAGCGATCCCGGGGTTTGCGGTGTGGCCCCTTTCACATTCGGGGTCGAAGGTGCAGACTCGGTCGCGCTCTGCCTGCCACCAACGCGAGGACGGTCTGATGGCGATCGACACCAACGGGGTCCATGGCCCGACGAGGGCGAGGATCGAGGAGCGGACACTTCGGACGGACCGTTGGTGGGCCTACCCGCTGACGACGTTCATCGTCTTCACGGCCTTCGTCGTGTACGCGACGATCCGCGCGTTCGCGGGCTCGCACTACTACGCGGCGCCGTACCTCTCGCCCTTCTACTCGCCGTGCCTCGGCGACTGCGTGAAGGGGAGCAGCGACTTCGGCCAGCCGTTCTCGTGGTGGCCCCTGTCGGCGGCGCTGATCATCCTGATCTTCCCGCTCGGCTTCCGGATGAGCTGCTACTACTACCGCAAGGCCTACTACCGCTCGTTCTGGTTGTCGCCGCCCGCGTGCGCGGTGGCCGAGCCGCACTCGGCGTACTCCGGTGAGACGCGGCTGCCGCTCATCCTGAACAACATCCACCGCTACTTCTGGTACGCCGCCGTGGTGGTCGCCCTGATCCTCACCTACGACGCGGTGCTGGCCTTCCGCAACGCCGACGACCAGTGGTTCCACATGGGCCTCGGCACCGTGGTCATGTGGGTCAACGTGGTCCTGATCTGGGCCTACACGCTGGGCTGCCACTCCTGCCGCCACGTCGTCGGCGGCCGGCTGCGGCACTTCAGCAAGCACCCGGTCCGCTACTGGCTGTGGACGCAGGTGTCGAAGCTGAACAGGCGGCACGCGCTCTACGCCTGGCTGTCGTTGTTCTCGGTGGCCCTGACCGACCTCTACATCTACCTGGTGTCCAACGGCACGATCTCCGACCTGAGGTTCTTCTGATGACTGACCGGCACCCGATGACCGGCAACGAGATGTCCGGCGACGCCGAGGGCGGCATGGAGCGCCACCAGTACGACGTCGTGGTGATCGGCGCCGGAGGCTCCGGCCTGCGGGCGGCGATCGCGGCGCACGAGGCGGGAGCGCGGGTCGCGGTGCTGTGCAAGTCGCTGCTCGGCAAGGCGCACACGGTGATGGCCGAGGGCGGCGCCGCCGCGGCGATGGGGAACGTCTACCCCGAGGACAACTGGCAGGTCCACTTCCGCGACACCATGCGCGGCGGGAAGATGCTCAACAACTGGCGGATGGCGCAGATCCACGCCCAGGAGGCCCCTGACCGGGTCATGGAGCTCGAGGACTGGGGCGCGCTGTTCGACCGCACCAAGGACGGCCTGATCTCGCAGCGCGACTTCGGCGGCCACCGGTACGCGCGGCTCGCCCACATCGGAGACCGCACCGGACTGGAGATGATCCGCACCCTCCAGCAGCGGCTGGTGTCGCTGGGCATCGACGTCTACATGGAGTTCACGGTCACCGACCTGCTGAAGGTCGACGGCTCGATCGCCGGTGCCTTCGGCTACTGGCGCGAGTCGGGCCGCTTCGTCACCTTCGACGCCCCGGCCGTCATCCTCGCGACGGGCGGTTTCGGCAAGGGCTGGAAGGTCACCTCCAACTCCTGGGAGTACACCGGCGACGGCCACGCGCTCGCGTTGCGGGCCGGCGCCACGCTGATCAACATGGAGTGCGTCCAGTTCCACCCCACCGGGATGGTCTGGCCGCCTTCGGTCAAGGGTCTGCTGGTCACCGAGTCGGTGCGCGGTGACGGCGGCATCCTGAAGAACTCCGAGGGGCGCCGCTTCATGTTCGACCACATCCCCGAGTACTTCCGGGCCGAGACCGCCGACACCGAGGAGGAGGCGGACCGGTGGTACGACGACAAGAAGAACAACCGGCGCCCTCCCGAGCTGCTGCCGCGTGACGAGGTCGCGCGCGCCATCAACGCCGAGGTCAAGGCGGGTCGCGGCACGCCCCACGGCGGGGTCTACCTCGACATCGCGTCGCGCCGGACGCCGGAGTTCATCAAGAAGCGGCTGCCCTCGATGTACCACCAGTTCAAGGAACTGGCCGACGTCGACATCACGGTCGAGCCCATGGAGATCGGACCCACCTGCCACTACGCGATGGGCGGCGTCGAGGTCGACGCCGACACCGAGCAGTCGTTGGTGCCGGGTCTGTTCGCGGTCGGTGAGTGCTCGGGCGGCATGCACGGCTCGAACCGGCTGGGCGGCAACTCGCTCTCCGACCTGATCGTCTTCGGCAAGCGGGCCGGCGACTCCGCTGCCACGTACGCCGCCGGGCAGAGCGGCCGACCGGCCGCCTCGGACGAGGCGATCGCGACCGCGAAGCGTCAGGCGCTCGCGCCGTTCGAGTACGAGGGTGGTGAGAACCCCTACTCGGTGCAGAGCGACCTGCAGCAGACGATGCAGGACCTGGTCGGCATCATCCGCGACGCCCCCGAGCTCGAGCAGGCGATCACCGAGATCGAGGCGCTCAAGGCGCGGGCGAAGCACGTGTCCGTCGAGGGGCACCGCCAGTACAACCCCGGCTGGCACCTCGCCATCGACCTGCGCAACCTGCTGCTGGTGGCCGAGTCCGTCGCGAAGGCGGCGCTGGCGCGCAAGGAGTCGCGGGGTGGGCACACCCGCAACGACTTCCCCGGTCCGGACCCGGAGTGGGGGAGCAAGAACCTCGTCGTACGCCTCAACCCCGAAGGCACGGGGATCGACCTGACCGAGCAGCCCCTGCCCGTCATGCCGGACGAGCTCAAGCAGTTCTTCGAGGAGTGACCATGGCCTATCAGCTCAAGCTCCGGATCTGGCGGGGCGACCAGGACGGCGGTCAGATCAACGACTACCCGGTCGAGGTGTCCGAGGGCGAGGTCGTGCTCGACGCCATCCACCGGGTGCAGGCCACCCAGGCCGGCGACCTCGCGGTGCGGTGGAACTGCAAGGCCGGGAAGTGTGGCTCCTGCAGCGCCGAGGTCAACGGCAAGCCGCGGCTGATGTGCATGTGCCGGCTCTCGGACTTCGAGCCCGAGGAGACCATCACGGTCACTCCGATGCGCACCTTCCCGGTGATCCGCGACCTGGTCACGGACGTGTCGTTCAACTACCGCAAGGCGGCCGAGCTGCCGTCGGTCTCGCTGCCGCCGCGCGACGCGGACGGCAAGCGGCGGATGGCGCAGGTCGACGTCGAGCGGGGTCAGGAGTTCCGCAAGTGCATCGAGTGCTTCCTCTGCCAGAACACCTGCCACGTCGTCCGTGACCACGAGGACAACAAGGAGGCGTTCGCCGGCCCGCGCTTCTTCCTGCGGTACGCCGAGCTCGACATGCACCCGCTCGACACCCACGACCGGCGCGAGCTGGCGCAGGGTGCCGCCGGCATCGGGCTGTGCAACATCACCAAGTGCTGCACCGAGGTCTGCCCGGAGGGCATCAAGATCACCGACAACGCGATCATCCCGATGAAGGAGAGGGTCGTGGACAAGAAGTACGACCCGCTCGTCTGGCTCGGCAACAAGATCGGCCTGCGCAACAAGGACTACGACGGGCGCACCGAGGTCTGACTCCGGGCGTCCGCCCGGGCGGGATCAGGCGGCGAGCGGTGCGGGCGCGGGGTAGTGGGCGGCGACCAGCTCGTCGACGGCGTCGGCCCAGGTGCGCCCGACGGCCAGCTCGCGTGCGTGGGCACCGAGCAGGGTGCGGTGCGGGTCGGCGACCACGGCCTGCACGGCGCGCATCAGCTCGCCGTGGTCGTCGGCGTCGTAGAGCAGCCCGGTCTCCAGGTGCCGCACGACGTCGGGCGCACCGCCGGCCCGCGGCGCGATCGTCGGTACGCCGGAGGCGGCGGCCTCGCGCAGCACGTGGCAGTCGGTCTCGAACTCGCCGGGGTGGACCAGCACGTCGAGGGTCGGCAGGGCCACGGTCAGGTCGCCGGTCTGCAGCGCGCCGGTGAACCGGGCGGTCGGCAGCCGCTTGGCCAGCCAGTCGCGCTCCGGGCCGTCGCCGATGATCACCACGCGGGCGTCGCGCAGGTGCGCGAGGTCGGCGAGCCGGCGTACGCCGTGGCGCTTGTGCAGGCTGCCGACGTACCCGACCACGATCTGGGGGGAGCGCGCCGACTTCGCGCGCGACCACGAGGTGTGCAGCCACTGGTCGCGCAGCGCGGGGTTGAACGCCGCCGGGTCGACGCCCGGGGTCCACAGCCCGGCCTCGACACCGAGCTCGGCGGCCCGTTCGACCATCCACCGCGACGTCACCAGCACCTGGCCGGCGCGGCCGCCGACCTTCGCGCGCCAGTAGTCCGCGGCCAGGTCGAAGACCGGCGACTGCTCGACGGCGATCGAGGCGATGCCCATCCGCTGGGCGTGCTTGAGGGCCTTGCGGCCCACGCCGCGCGGGGAGTGGGTCTGCACGAGATCGGGACCGAACGCCTCCAGCGCCGCCTTGACCTGCGGACCGGTCGGCTCCAGCGGCTTCATCCGCACGACGTCCGCGTTGCGGTAGGTGGCCAGGCCCGGTCCGGGCGCGATGATCCGGACGGTGTGGCCGAGGTCGACGAGCCGGTCGGCCGTGGCCTTGAGCGTCGTGGTCGTGGAGTCGACGGCGGGGTAGAACGTCTCGGTCACCAGCGCAATCCTCATGTCACCACCGTGACCGGGCGAGGTTGCCCGAGGTTGTCGGGTTGCGGTGCCCCGAGGTGTACGCCGGGTGAACTCAGCCGACCTGCGCCACCGGGGTCTCGCCGCGCCGGATCGCGTCGGCGACCTCATGGATGCGCAGGCCGCTGGCCTGCCAGTCGCCGGCCGGGGCGTCCCACACGATCTGGAAGCCGCGCCGTGCCTCGACCGTCCACTTCCGCCCGAGGACGACGCGGGCCAGGACCGCCACGGGGAGCAGGAGCAGCAGGAGCAGGAACTCCGCGGCGACCACCAGCCCGAGCAGGAGGAAGGGGAGCGCCAGGACCAGCAGCACGATGCCGATCACCGCGCTGATCGGGTCGTCACCGAGACCGCTCAGGTCCGGTCCGCCCCAGCCGCTGCCCAGGTCCACGTCCCTCAACCGGCGCCGCCACGGCACCCATCGCCGCGTCACGCGCCACGTCTGCCCACTCGGGTCCTTGACCTTCACGAGCGGAGAACCTACCCACGGCCGGGGACTTCACTCCCCGGCCGTGAGCCCGGTGTCAGTCGGTGAAGGTCCTGCTGGCGCCGGGGCCGGCACCGCCGACGTTGACCGCGGTGACGGTCACCTTCAGCGAGCCCTTGGGCAGTGCGCTGCGGGCGACGACGAGCCGGGTGCCGGCGACCGCCTTGGACAGCACGGTCCGGGTGCCCTTCCTCACCACCACCCGGTACGACGGCGGCGTGCCGCCGGGGTTGGCCGGCGCGAGCCAGCTGATGGTCTGGGACGTGCGGGACGGGGTCACCTTCAACGACCGCACCGCTCCCGGCCTGGCGAACAACGGACGGAAGACCTCGATCTGCGCGGCCTGCTGCGTGCTGCTGCCGAGGGCGATGATCGTGGCGTCGAGCAGGGCGAGCGTGCCGTTGCTGGACACCGACGGCGCGAGCGGGATCTCGAAGCGCTGGGCCGGGCCGCCGAGCGTCAGCAGCGGGGTGGCGTCGCCGTTCGCGGTCGGCGCGAACACGTAGAGCGCCCCGAACGCGTTGCCGTTGGCGTCCCCGGCGCCTATGTAGAGCCGTCCCTGCGGGTCGGAGGCGAGGCCCTCGGCCAGCCAGTGCGGCGTGGGTGCGGGAACCCGGATCACCCGCGCGGGCGCGACGTTGCCGTGCTGGGCGCCGGTCCACACCGAGATCGACGGCTGCACGCTGTTCGCCGCGAACGCGATGCCCCCGGCCGGCAGGGCGGCGATGAACCCGCCCGCGGAGAACGCGCCGACCATGTTCGTGTGCGTGCCGCCGATCACCTTGGTCGGTGTGGCGTTGCCGTCGGCGCCGGGCGCGAACCTGAGCAGGTCCGGCGGACCCGAGGGGTTCGCGTCCAGGGTCCACAGCGAGCCGTCCGCTCCCCAGGCGACCGCCCCGGGCCCGTCCAGGGTCGTGTTGGCGCCGGTGATGGTGTGGATCGGGGTGATCGCACCGGCCAGCTGGGACGGGTCGAAGACGACCAGCGAGGCGCCGCTCGCGAAGGCGATCCCGTTCGGGCCGATGGCGAGGTTGGACGACGGGGTGAACCCCGTGAAGGTCTTCAGCACGTGCTGGTTGCTGCCGTCGGAGTCCGGGGCCAGCTGCTGGATCTGGCCGCTGCTCGGGAGGTACAGCGTGCCGTCGTTCGCGACGGCGGGCAGGGGGCTCTGGGTCCCGACGGGGATCGTGCGGACCGGCCGGACGGCGACGACGGTGGCGGCGTCGGCCGGCGCGATGGTGGAGGCGACGGCGAGGCCGCCGGCGAGAAGGGTGGCGGCGGCCATGAGGGCGCGCCGCAGCGGCAGGGGTCTGGTCATCTGGGGTGCCTTTGCGCGATGGGGGTGGATCCCGAGACGAAGCGGAATCCGAGACCCGGACCCGGATGGCCGCAGCCGACGCTACGCCGCCGTACCACCGCTGTCAGCCCTTCTGCCGAGGCTGGCCGGAACGCGACGTCCACCACAGATTGGTCACCTACTCCGGAGTAGGAAGCGGGCGCGGATAAAGTGGTCACCCGTGACTGATGCACCGCTGACGCTCGCGCAGCCCGAGGACACGCACTCCCGCGAGGAGTGGGAGGCGGCCACGGCCGCGGTCCTCCGCAAGGCGCGACGGCTCGCCGACGACGACGCCGACAGCCTGGTCTGGGACAAGCTGGCCCGCACCACGCTCGACGGTGTCGTGATCACGCCGCTGGGCACGCCCGCCGACCTCGACGGCCGCCAGACGGCCGGTCGCCCGACCCGTGCCGGTGCCTGGGACATCCGTGCCCGCCTCGCCGGCGCGGGCGAGAAGCTGCTCAACGAGCACGCCCTGGTCGACCTCGACGGTGGTGTGACCTCGCTGTGGATCGGCGCGAGCGCGGACACCGACTTCGCCACGCTGCTCGACAAGGTCCTGCTCGACCTCGCCCCGGTCGTCCTGGACCCGGTCGGCGACCCGGTCGCCGTCGCCTCGGCGTTCCTCGAGCACGCGACGTACGCCGAGTTCCACCCGGCCACCAACCTCGGCGTCGACCCGATCGGTGCCGCGCTGCGCGGCCTGGTCGAGCCGGGCACGCAGAAGAACGTCGAGGACATCGTCACCGTCGCGAAGCTCGCGCGGGACCGCGGGATCCTCGGTCTCGTCGTCGACGCGACCGCGGTGCACGACCTCGGCGCCAGCGACGTCCAGGAGCTCGCACAGAGCCTGTACGCCGGCACCCAGTACCTCCGGGTCCTGAGCGAGGCCGGCGTCGACGTGGCGGACGCGGCGAGGCTCATCGAGTTCCGTTACGCCGCCACCGACGAGCAGTTCCCGACCATCGCCAAGCTGCGGGCCGCCCGCCGGCTGTGGGCGCGGGTGCTCGAACTGTCCGGCGTCACGGGTGTCGCGCAGCGGCAGCACGCGGTCACGAGCCGGCCCATGTACAGCAAGTACGACCCCTACGTGAACATGCTCCGCGCCACCGTCGCCGCGTTCGCCGCGGGCGTGGGCGGGGCCGACGCGGTCACCGTGCTGCCGTTCGACGAGCCGCTCGGCCAGCCGGACGCCTTCGGTCGCCGGATCGCCCGCAACGTCTCGCACCTGCTCATGGACGAGTCGCACGTCCACGAGGTCGCCGACCCCGCCGGCGGTGCGTACGCCGTCGAGAAGCTCACCGACGACCTGGCCGTCGCCGCGTGGGAGCTGTTCGGCCGGCTCGACGAGGGCGAGGACATCGCGCCCCTGATCGCGGCGACCGTCGAGGCGCGCGAGGCCGCGATCGCGAAGCGCAAGCAGCCGATCACCGGTGTCTCGGAGTTCCCGAACCTGGCCGAGGAGCTGCCGGTGCGGGAGCCGAGCGTCGACGGCGCGTTCGTCCGTCGCTACGGCGCGTCCTTCGAGGCGCTGCGCGACGAGCCCGCCACGAAGCCGGTCTTCCTGGCCACGCTCGGCCCGATCGCCCAGCACACCGCTCGCGCCACCTTCGCCGCGAACCTGTTCGCCGCGGGCGGCATCGCCGTCGAGACGGCCGGTGCCACCGCCGGTGTCGACGAGCTGCTGGCCGCGTACGCCGGACAGGCGGTCGTCTGCCTGGCTGGGTCGGACCCGGCGTACGAGGAGTGGGGTGCCGACGCGGCCGCCGCCTTGCGTGCGGCCGATGCGCAGCGGGTGATCATCGCCGGCAAGCCGACCGACTACTCCGACGACTCGGCCGCGATGGGCGTGGACGCCCTCGCGTTCCTCAACCGCACGCGGGAGGCCCTGGCATGAGTATTCCGAAGAGCTTCAAGGGCCAGCCGCTGGCCGGTGGGCACGCCTCGACCGGCGAGGTCCACGGCGACCTCCAGTCGTGGCACTCCCCGGAGGGCATCGAGATCAAGCCGTCGTACTCGGCGGCCGACCTCGAGGGCCTCGACGCGCTCGACACCTGGCCGGGCCTGAGCCCGTTCCTGCGCGGCCCCTACCCGACGATGTACACCTCGCAGCCCTGGACGATCCGGCAGTACGCCGGCTTCTCCACCGCCGAGGAGTCCAACGCCTTCTACCGGCGCAACCTGGCGGCCGGCCAGAAGGGCCTGTCGGTCGCCTTCGACCTGGCCACCCACCGCGGCTACGACTCCGACCACCCGCGCGTGCGCGGTGACGTCGGCATGGCCGGTGTGGCGATCGACTCGATCTACGACACCCGCACCCTGTTCGACGGCATCCCGCTCGACCAGATGAGCGTCTCGATGACGATGAACGGCGCGGTCCTCCCGGTCCTCGCGCTCTACATCGCGGCGGCCGAGGAGCAGGGGGTGAAGCCGGAGCAGCTCTCGGGGACCATCCAGAACGACATCCTCAAGGAATTCATGGTCCGCAACACCTACATCTACCCGCCGGCGCCGTCGATGCGGATCATCTCCGACATCTTCGCGTTCACCAGCCAGCGGATGCCGCGGTTCAACTCGATCTCAATCTCCGGCTACCACATGCAGGAGGCCGGGGCGACCGCCGACCTCGAGCTCGCCTACACGCTGGCCGACGGCGTCGAGTACATCCGTGCGGGCCTCGAGAGCGGCCTGACCATCGACCAGTTCGCGCCGCGCCTGTCGTTCTTCTGGGCGATCGGCATGAACTTCTACATGGAGGTCGCCAAGATGCGTGCGGCCCGGGCGCTGTGGTCGCGGCTGGTGCGCCAGTTCGACCCGCAGAACCCGAAGTCGCTGTCGCTGCGTACGCACAGCCAGACCTCCGGCTGGTCGCTGACGGCCCAGGACGTGTTCAACAACGTGGGTCGTACGGCGATCGAGGCGATGGCCGCGACGCAGGGCCACACCCAGTCGCTGCACACCAACGCCCTCGACGAGGCGATCGCGCTCCCGACGGACTTCTCCGCCCGGATCGCCCGCAACACCCAGCTGCTGCTGCAGCAGGAGTCGGGCACGACGTACTCCATCGACCCGTGGGGCGGCTCCTACTACGTCGAGAAGCTCACCCACGACCTCGCGGAGCGCGCCTGGGCGCACATCCAGGAGGCTGAGGCCGCCGGCGGCATGGCCAAGGCGATCGAGCAGGGCATCCCGAAGATGCGCATCGAGGAGGCGGCCGCCCGTACCCAGGCGCGCATCGACTCCGGCGCGCAGAAGGTCATCGGCGTCAACACCTTCCGGCTGCCGGCCGAGGACAAGCTCGACGTGCTCAAGGTCGACAACGACGAGGTCTACCGCCAGCAGGTCGCCAAGCTCGAGCGGCTGCGCGAGGAGCGCAACAGCGGCGACGTCGAGGCGGCCCTGCAGGCGCTGACCAACGCCGCCGACCGGGGCGAGGGCAACCTGCTCGACCTCGCGGTCGACGCGGCCCGTCACAAGGCCACCGTCGGCGAGATCTCGGACGCGCTGGAGAAGGTCTACGGCCGCCACCAGGCAGTGATCCGTACGATCTCCGGCGTGTACCGCGACGAGGCAGCCCTGAACGAGGCCGGTGGCGACGCGGTCGCCGCGGTCCGTGCGGCGACCGACGAGTTCGCCGAGGCGGAGGGCCGGCGCCCGCGCATCCTGGTCGCGAAGATGGGCCAGGACGGCCACGACCGCGGCCAGAAGGTCGTCGTGTCGGCGTTCGCCGACCTGGGCTTCGACGTGGACGTAGGCCCGCTGTTCTCCACGCCCGAGGAGGTCGCGCAGCAGGCGATCGACGCCGACGTGCACATCGTCGGTGTCAGCTCGCTCGCCGCGGGCCACCTCACGCTGCTCCCCGCGCTGAAGAAGGCGCTCGCGGAGCAGGGCCGGGACGACATCATGGTCGTCATCGGCGGCGTGATCCCGCCCGACGACGTACCCACCCTCAAGGAGATGGGTGCCGCCGCAGTGTTCCTGCCCGGCACGGTCATCGCCGAGTCGGCGCTGGACCTGCTCGGCAAGCTGCGGGACCAGCTGGACCACTGACGCGTGGCCGAAGCTCTGGTGGACGACCTCGTCGCCGGCATCCGTGAGGGTCGCCGCGCGGCGGTGTCGCGCGCGATCACGATCATGGAGTCGACGGCTCCCAAGCACCGGGCGATGGCGCGCGACCTGCTCGCGCGGCTGCCCAAGGGCGACTCGGTGCGGGTCGGGATCTCGGGCGTGCCCGGTGTCGGGAAGTCCACCTTCATCGAGTCGCTCGGGACGATGCTGACCGGCGAGGGGCACAAGGTCGGTGTGCTGGCCGTCGACCCGTCCAGCGTCCGCACGGGCGGCTCGGTCCTCGGCGACAAGACCCGGATGGCGCGGCTGTCCACGGACCCGAACGCGTTCATCCGGCCCAGCCCGAGCGCGGGCACGCTGGGCGGTGTCGCCCGAGCGACCGTGCAGGCGATGGCGGTCCTCGAGGCCGCCGGGTACGACGCGATCCTGGTCGAGACCGTCGGCGTGGGGCAGTCCGAGGTGACCGTCGCGGGGATGGTCGACACCTTCCTGTTCCTGACCATCGCCAACACCGGCGACCAGCTGCAGGGCATCAAGAAGGGCATCCTGGAGATCACCGACGTGGTCGCGGTGAACAAGGCCGACCCGGAGGACCCCGCGCGCGCCCAGCAGGCTCGCGCGGCCGCTCGCGAGCTGTCGGGCGCGCTGCGCCTGGTCCGCGGCCACGGCGAGTGGGTGCCGCCGGTGGTGACCGCGTCCGGCCTGACCGGCCACGACGTCGACGGTGTCTGGGCGCAGGTCCTCGGCCACCGCGAGCACCTCGGGGTCGAGGGGCTGGCCCGCAAGCGGGCCGAGCAGCAGCTCGAGTTCACCTGGGCGCTGGTGCGCGACGAGCTGGACCAGCGGCTGCGCCACTCGGCGGGGGTCAAGGCGATCCGCGACGAGGTGCGGGACGCGGTGCTGGCCGGTGAGCTGACCGCTCCGTTGGCGGCCGACCGGCTCCTGGCGGCGTACGACGAGGAGTAGGGCGCGGCTGGAGATCCTCCGTTCTCCGGACTCGATCAGGTAACAACTTCGTGTCAACAGCCTGAACCGGCGCAGGCCACCGCTTAGGGTGCGAAGCATCGCGCCGACCGTCGGCGCAGAACGGAGAGCAGTCTTGCGTACGATCAGCAAGCTCGCGGCGATGAGCGTCATCGCCTCCCTCGCACTCACCGGGTGCGGCAAGAAGCACGAGGACACCACCTCGGGCGCGTCCTCGGACGTCTGCACCGGTCTCACCGACGGTAGCCCGGTCAAGCTCGCCATCGCCTTCGACGTGGGTGGCCGCGGCGACCACTCCTTCAACGACGCGGCGTACGCCGGTGCGGAGAAGGCCGTGAGCGACCTCGGCGCCAGCTGCATCGACGCCCAGGCGACCGTCGGCGAGACCGACGCCCAGCGCGCCGACCGGCTCAAGCAGCTCGCCGACCAGGGCGCCACCGCCATCGTCGGCGTCGGCTTCCTCTACTCCAACGCGGTCAACACGGTCGCTCCGCAGTACCCGAAGGTCAGCTTCCTCGTGGTCGACGGCTTCGACCCCGACAGCAAGCCCAACCCGAACGTGGCCTACGACGCCTTCCAGCCGCAGGAGTCCTCCTTCCTGGTGGGCGTCGCCGCGGCCCTGAAGACCAAGTCCAAGAAGGTCGGCTTCATCGGTGCCGTCCCGGGCGCAGTCATCGGCCCGTTCGACGCGGGCTTCACCGCCGGCGTGCACGCGGTCGACCCGAGCATCAAGGTCCAGTCGCAGTACATCGTCCAGTCCGGCGACAAGGGCTTCAACGACCCGTCCGACGACAAGACGATCGCGCAGACCATGCTCGACAGCGGCGTGGACGTGATCTTCACGGCCGCGGGCCTGTCCGGCGCCGGCACGTTCGAGGCGGTCACCGCCGCGGGCGACGGCAAGTGGGCGATTGGCGTGGACGGCGACCAGTACGGCTCGGCGACGCCGGACCAGCAGCCGCACATCCTGACGTCGGCGCTCAAGCGCGTCGACACCGGTGTCTTCGACTTCGCCAAGTCCGTCAAGGACGGCAAGCCGCAGACCAGCTACGTGACCTACGACCTCAAGAACGACGGCGTCGGCGTCTCCTACAGCGGTGGCTTCATCAACGACATCAAGCCGCAGATCGACGCCTTCGCGAAGAAGATCGAGGACGGCTCCGTCAAGGTCCCGACCGACCCGTCCAAGGTCCAGTGACCCGTCACTAGCAGCTGTTCCGAGGGGCAGGGTCCGGGAGTAGGTTTCTCCCGGACCCTGTCCTGTCCCCACGACTGAGGAGTTCCGTGGCCGTCACGAGCGAGAGCGTCGACCTTGCCCCGCTGATCGAGCTGCGGGGGATCGGCAAGCGGTTCCCCGGCGTCATCGCCAACCACGACGTGGACGTCACCATCCGCCCGGGCACCGTGCACGCCCTGGTGGGGGAGAACGGCGCCGGCAAGTCCACCCTGATGAAGATCCTGTACGGCGTGCAGCGACCCGACGACGGGACGCTGGTCGTCGACGGCGTCGAGCGCGTGTTCAAGTCGCCGAGCGACGCCATCGCCGTCGGCATCGGCATGGTCTTCCAGCACTTCATGCTGGCCGACAACCTGACCGTGCTCGAGAACTGCGTGCTGGGCGCCGAGAGGCTGCACGGCATCGGCGCGAAGGCGCGACGTACCTTCGTCGACCTGTGCGCGCGCTTCGGCTTCGACCTCGACCCGGACCTCCTGGTCGAGGAGCTCGGCGTCGCCGCGCGCCAGCGGCTCGAGATCGTCAAGGTGCTCTACCGCGGCGCGAAGGTGATCATCCTCGACGAGCCGACCGCGGTGCTCGTCCCGCAGGAGGTCGACGCGCTGTTCGCCAACCTGCGCGACCTGCGCGCGAGCGGTCACTCGCTGCTGTTCATCTCGCACAAGCTCGACGAGGTCCTCGCGATCGCCGACGACATCACCGTGATGCGGCGGGGCACGACCGTGGGCGAGGCGAAGCCCGACTCGGTGACCAAGCGCCAGCTGGCCGAGCTCATGGTCGGCAGCGAGCTGCCGTCGCCGGAGACCTCGGAGTCCACGGTCCAGGACACCGTCCTGCTGCGCCTGGCGGACATCTCCCTGGTCGAGGGCGAGCGGCCTCTGCTCGACGGGATCGACCTGCGGATCCGCAAGGGCGAGGTCCTGGGCATCGCCGGTGTCGAGGGCAACGGCCAGACCGAGCTGGTCGAGGTCATCATGGGCCTCACCAGGCCCACGTCCGGCACGATCACGCTCGGCGGCGAGGACATCACCACCACGAGCACCCGCCACCGGCGCGAGGCCGGCATCGGCTACATCCCCGAGGACCGTCACCGGCACGGACTGCTGCTCGACGCCCCGCTGTGGGAGAACCGCATCCTCGGTCACCAGACCCGCCCGCCGAGCGCCCGTGGCCCGTGGATCGACCGGGCCGGCGCCCGCCGCGACACCGAGCGGATCGTGCAGCAGTACGACGTCCGCACGCCCTCGATCAACACCAACTCCCGCGCGCTGTCCGGCGGCAACCAGCAGAAGCTGATCGTCGGGCGCGAGATGTCGGGCGATCCGGTCCTGCTGATCGCCTCGCACCCGACGCGCGGTGTCGACATCGGTGCCCAGGCGGCGATCTGGGACCACATCCGCGACGCCCGCAAGGCCGGTCTCGCGGTGCTGCTGATCTCGGCCGACCTCGACGAGCTGATCGGGCTCTCGGACTCCATCGAGGTGATCCTGCGCGGGCGGCTGGTCGGCTCCTTCGACCCCGCCTCGGTGACGCCCGCCGAGCTCGGCTCGGCCATGACGGGGGGACATGACTGATGGCCTACCTCAAGAACGCACCCAAGGCGGTCGGGATGGCGCTGCTCGCGCCGGCGATCGCCGTGCTGGTCGCTGTGGTCGCGACGTCGCTCGTCATCATGATCTCCGGCAGCAGCTCGGGCATCGGTGACTTCTGGCGGATCATGCTCTCCGCGCCCAAGGCCAACGTGAAGGTCGACATGATCAACCTGGCCGTCGAGCTCTACATCGCGGCCGTGGCGGCGGCGATCGGCTTCCGGATGGGTCTGTTCAACATCGGCGTCGAGGGGCAGTACGGCCTGGCGGCGTACGTCGCTGCGGTGTTCGCGGGAGGTCGCTTCCTCCCCGGCCCGCTGAACGTGGCGGTCGCGATCGTGCTGGCCATGGTCGTCGGTGCCGCCTGGGCCGGCATCGCGGCGCTGCTGAAGGTCTACCGGGGCGTCAGCGAGGTCATCACGACGCTGATGCTCAACGCGATCTCGCCGATCATCGTCACCCACTTCTACAACAAGTACGCCGAGAAGAACGGCTTCGACGTGCACACCTCGATCCTCACCGGCTCGAACACGGTCCCCGGCTGGGCGCCCTGGGGCGTCAACGGTGGCGAGATCTGGACCCTCGGTCTCCTCGCCGTCGTGGTCGGTGTCGGCTTCTGGCTGCTGCTCAACCGGACCCGGCTCGGCTTCGACCTGCGGGCGAGCGGGCTCTCCCCGAGCGCCGCGTCGGCGAGCGGTGTCAGCGCCAAGAAGATGGTGATCGTCGCGATGGTGCTCTCCGGCGGTGTCGCCGGCCTGGTGTGGATGCCCGAGCTGTTCGGCAGCGCGCACACCTACTCCGACGCGACCTTCTCCGGTGGGCTCGGCTTCACCGGCCTCGCCGTCGCCCTGCTCGGACGCAACCGGGCCGGGGGCATGGCGCTCGGCGCGCTGCTGTTCGCCTGGCTCTCCTCCCAGTCCAACGCGCTCCAGATCGGCACCGACATCGCGCCGCAGATCGTCGAGATCACCCAGGGCATCGCGGTCCTCGCCGTGGTGGTGGCGTACGAGCTGGTCCAGCGCTACCGCGCCCGTGCCGAGCAACGCGCGGTCGCGAGCGCCCTCCCCGAGGCGGTGGCCGCGTGAGCGCCGCGGTGGAGTCCGCGACCCGGCGGGTGCTGGGTGCGCGACGCGTCCTCGGGCTCTCGCCGCTCATGTGGGTGCTGATCCTCGGCGGGCTCGTCGTGGTGCCGTTCGTCCGGCTCGTCACGAGCTCCACGCCGCTGACGGCCACGACGACGTTCACGGCTGCGATCCTGTCCACCTGCCCGATCGCGCTGGCCGGTCTCGGCGGTGTCTGGGCCGAGCGTGCGGGCATCGTCAACATCGGCCTCGAGGGCCAGATGCTGCTCGGCACCTGGGGCGCGGCGTACTTCAACTGGTACTACGGCGCCTGGGCCGGCCTTGCCGGCGGCATCCTGCTCGGCGTGGTCGGCGGCCTGCTGCACGCGATCGCGACGATCACCTTCGGCGTGGACCAGATCGTCTCCGGTGTGGCCGTCAACATCATCGCGGCCGGTGCCGTGGACTTCCTGTCCAAGGCGTTCTTCAGCGACATCGTCCCCAACGGCGGTCCGCGCAACCTGTCCGGCCTCTACTCGTTGCCGACGGTGAACATAGGCGGCTTGGACGGCTGGTTGTCCGACCTCAACGGCAAGCACTGGTTCCTGATCTCGGACGTGGCCGGGCTCCTCGGGGCGCTGGTCAGCCACATCTCGGTGGTGTCGCTCCTGGTCATCGTGCTCGTCGTGCTCAGCTGGTGGCTGCTCCGGCGTACGACCTTCGGCCTGCGGCTGCGCTCGTGCGGCGAGAGCCCGGCTGCCGCCGAGTCGCTCGGCGTCAACGTCATCCGCTACAAGTACGTCGCGGTGCTCATCTCCGGCGCGTTCGCCGGCCTCGGTGGTGCCTACCTGTCCACCGTCGCGTCGAGCACGTTCACCGTCGGTCAGACCCAGGGCCGCGGCTACATCGGCCTCGCGGCCATGATCTTCGGCAACTGGAACCCGTTCGGCGCGCTCGGCGCCTCCGCGCTCTTCGGGTACGCCGACGCCCTCCGTCTGCGCAGCGCCTCGTCGCTGCACGCGTTGCTGCTCCTGCTGGCCATCGGCCTGCTGCTGCTCACGCTGTGGCGGCTGTGGCGCCGGCAGGTCCGCGCCGCGATCGTCAACGGCGTGATCGGTGTCGTGGTGCTGCTCTGGTTCCTGCTGACCGACTCGATCCCGCACGACCTGGGCGGCATGACGCCGTACCTGGTGACGCTGCTGGTGCTGTCGGTCGCCTCGCAGAGCCTGCGGATGCCGGCGGCGGACGGCCAGCCGTACCGCAAGGGATCGGCCGGATGACCTCCTTCGGTGACGCCGAGTGGGCCGCGCTGCGGGCCGAGGCGGTGGCGGCGTCGGAGTGCGCGTACGCGCCGTACTCCTCCTTCCCCGTCGGAGCGGCGGCCCGCGTCGACGACGGGCGCGTCGTGAGCGGCTGCAACGTCGAGAACGCCGCGTACGGCGTGGCGCTCTGCGCCGAGTGCGGCCTGGTCTCGCAGCTGCACCGGACCGGGGGCGGCCGGCTGACGCACTTCGTCTGCGTCAACGGCAAGGGTGAGCTGCTGATGCCGTGCGGCCGGTGTCGCCAGCTGCTGTGGGAGAACGGCGGTCCGGAGCTGCTGCTGTGGACCGGCTCCGGGGTGAGGACCATGCAGGAGGTGCTGCCCGATGCCTTCGGCGCCGACGACCTCGCTTGACCTGACCGCCGCCGACGTCATCGCGGACCCGTACCCGTTCTTCGCCGAGGAGCGCGCCCGTCACGCCGTGGCCTGGCACGAGCCGAGCGGCATGTGGCTGGCGTTCTCGCACGCGGCGGTCAGCGCGGTGCAGCGCGACCGCCGACTGGGCCGGATCTGGCGCGACCGGGAGCCGGCGGCGTACCTCGAGCCGTTCAACCTGCTGCACCGCAACCAGATGATGGAGAACGAGCCGCCGACCCACACCCGGCTGCGCCGGCCCGTCGCGGCCTCGTTCAACCGCGGGCACATCGAGCGGTTGCGGCCGCGGGTCCGCGAGCTCGCGGCGTCGCTGCTGGCGTCGGTCGACCCGGCCGGTCTCGACGTCATCGGTGAGTACGCCGAGCCGCTGCCCGTGCTCGTCATCGCCGAGCTCCTCGGCGTACCGGCGTCGTACGTCGGCTCGCTGCGGACGTGGTCGCAGGCGATCGTGCGGATGTACGAGCCGGCGCCGTCGGCCGAGGTCGTGGACGCTGCCGTGGCGGCGGCCACCGACTTCGCGGCACTCGTGCGCGACCTGGCCGATGTCCGGCGTCGTGCCCCGGCCGACGACCTGATCACCGACCTCGTCGGCACCGAGCTGAGCGACGACGAGGTCGTCGCGGCCGCCGTGCTGCTGCTCAACGCCGGGCACGAGGCGTCGGTGAACGTGTTCGGCAACGGGCTGGTCGCGATGCTGCGGCGCGGGCTGCGGCCGGCCGCCGACGTACCGCTGACGGTGGAGGAGATGCTGCGCTTCGACGCGGCGCTGCAGCTGTTCGAGCGCACCGCGACCGATGACGTGGAGGTGGGAGGAGTGACCGTGGAGACGGGCCAGAAGATCGCCGTGCTGCTGGGATCAGCCAACCGGGACCCGGAGGTGTTCGACGCCCCGGACGCCTTCGAGGTCGAGCGGGCGGTGAACCCGCACGTCGCCTTCGGGGTGGGCGTCCACTTCTGCCTCGGTGCGCCGCTGGCACGGATGGAGCTGGCCGAGTCGGTCGCGGCTCTCTTCGCGGCGGCGCCGTCCTTGGAGCTGGCCGGCGAGCCCGAGTCGCGGGGGACCTTCGTGCTGCGTGGCTACCACCGGGTGCCGGTGAGGTTCGCGTCATGACCGCGGCACCCCACGACGCCATCGAGGTCATCACCGCCAAGCGCGACCACGGGACCCTGACCACCAGCCAGATCGACTGGGTGATCGACGCCTACACGCGGGGTGTGGTCGCCGACGAGCAGATGTCCGCGCTGGCGATGGCGGTGCTGCTCAACGGCATGGACCGCCGCGAGATCGCCGACTGGACCGCCGCGATGATCGCGTCGGGGGAGCGGATGGACTTCTCCTCGCTGTCGCGGCCGACGGCGGACAAGCACTCGACCGGCGGGGTGGGCGACAAGATCACGCTGCCCCTGGCGCCGCTGGTGGCGGCCTGCGGGGTCGCGGTGCCGCAGCTGTCCGGGCGCGGGCTCGGGCACACCGGCGGCACGCTCGACAAGCTCGAGTCGATCCCGGGCTGGCGGGCGCTGCTGTCGAACGCGGAGATGCTCGAGCAGCTCGAGTCGGTGGGTGCGGTCATCTGCGCGGCCGGTGACGGGCTCGCGCCGGCCGACCGCAAGCTGTACGCCCTGCGCGACGTCACGGGCACCGTCGAGGCCATCCCGCTCATCGCGTCCTCGATCATGAGCAAGAAGATCGCCGAGGGCACCGGCGCGCTGGTGCTCGACGTGAAGGTGGGCAGCGGCGCGTTCATGAAGTCGCTGGACCGCGCCCGGGAGCTCGCCGAGGTCATGGTCGCGCTGGGGACCGACGCGGGCGTGCGCACCGTCGCTCTGCTCACCGACATGGAGACGCCGCTGGGATTCACCGCGGGCAACGCGATCGAGGTCGCCGAGTCGGTTGAGGTGCTCGCCGGGGGCGGGCCGGCCGACGTGGTCGAGCTGACGGTCGCGCTGGCGCGGGAGATGCTTCTCGCCGCCGGTGTCGACGACGTGGATCCTGCCGCGAAGCTTGCGGACGGGTCGGCGATGGACGCCTGGCGGCGGATGATCTCGGCCCAGGGCGGCGACCCGTCGGCGACCCTCCCGGTCGCCCGGGAGTCGCACGTGGTCTCCGCGCCGTCCGACGGCGTGCTCACCCGCCTGGACGCGATGGCGGTCGGGGTCGCGGCCTGGCGGCTCGGCGCGGGCCGCGAGCGCAAGGAGGACCCGGTGCAGGCCGGAGCCGGCGTGGTCTGGCACGCCCGCCCGGGGGACGAGGTCCGGGCCGGCGAGCCGCTGTTCACCCTGCTCACCGACACCCCCGAGCGCTTCGACCGGGCCCTCGGGGCGCTCGAGGGCGGCTACGAGGTCTCACCCGCGGGGACGGCGTACACGCCGACGCCGCTGATCCTCGACCGGATCTCCTGAGGTCGCGTCGTACCTGATCTTTTGGCCCTATTCGTGGACGAAAAGGGGCCAAACGATCAGGTACGACGGACAACGCGGCTCAGGGGAGCAGCAGGACCACGGTTTCGGCGATCATGGCGGGCTTGTCGACGCCGTCGATCTCGATGGTGTGCTGGACGGTGAGCTGCTTGCCCTTGGGGATGTCGGTGACGGTGGCGATCTTGACGTGGACCCGGACCCGCGAGCCGACCAGGACCGGGTGGGGGAAGCGGACCTTGTTGACGCCGTAGTTGAGCTTGGCGCCCGGCGTCTGGAGGCTGAAGACCTGGCTGCCGAGCCACGGCACGAGCGACAGGGTCAGGTACCCGTGCGCGATGGTGCCGCCGAAGGGGCCCTCCTTGGCGCGCTCGAGGTCGACGTGGATCCACTGGTGGTCGCCGGTGGCGTCCGCGAACTGGTTGACCCGTCGCTGGTCGATGGTGACCCACTCGCTGGCGCCGAGCTCCTCGCCCGCGGCCTGCTCGAGCTCGTCGAACGTGGTGAAAACCCGCATCGAAACCGTCTCCTCCGTGCGCCTGTGGGCCGTGGCCCAATGGAACAATGCCGCCATGGAACCTACCCGCTCCGTGACCGACGAGCTGCTGGTGTCCGCGCCGAAGGTCCTCCTCCACGACCACCTCGACGGCGGGCTGCGGCCCGCGACGATCGTCGAGCTGGCCGCGCAGGTGGGCCACGAGCTGCCGACGACCGATCCCGAGGAGCTGGGCCGCTGGTTCCGCGACGCCGCCGACAGCGGGTCGCTGGTGCGCTACCTCGACACCTTCGCGCACACCCTCGCCGTCATGCAGACCAAGGACGCGCTGACCCGGGTGGCGCGGGAGGCCGTCGAGGACCTCGCCGCGGACGGCGTCGTGTACGCCGAGATCCGCTACGCGCCCGAGCTGCACCTGGCCGACGGCCTCAGCCTCGGCGACGTGGTCGAGGCGGTGCGGATCGGGTTCGACCAGGGCATGGAGGCGGCCGGCGGACGGATCGTGGTCCGCCAGCTCTGCACCGCCATGCGGCAGGCCGCCCGCGCCATGGAGATCGCCGAGCTGGCCATCGAGTGGCGCGACCTCGGTGTCGCGGGCTTCGACATCGCCGGGCCGGAGGCCGGCTACCCGCCGTCCCGGTTCCTCGACGCCTTCGAGCACGTGCGCCGGGAGAACGGCCACATCACCATCCACGCCGGCGAGGCCTTCGGGCTGCCCTCGATCTGGGAGGCCGTGCAGTGGTGCGGCGCCGACCGGCTCGGTCACGGTGTGCGGATCGTCGACGACATCGGCCCGGGCGGCGAGGACGGTCCGGAGCTGGGTCGGCTGGCGGCGTACGTCCGGGACAAGCGGATCCCGCTCGAGATGTGCCCGTCCTCCAACGTGCAGACGGGTGCGGCGGCCTCGATCGCCGAGCACCCCCTCCGGCTGCTCGCCGACCTGCGCTTCCGGGTCACCGTCAACACCGACAACCGGCTGATGAGCGGCACCTCGATGAGTCGCGAGTTCGGGCTGCTCAGCGAGGCCTTCGGCTACGGCCTGCGCGACGTCGAGTGGTTCACGCTCAACGCGATGAAGTCGGCGTTCCTGCCGTTCGACCAGCGGTTGCGGATCATCAACGAGGTCATCAAGCCGTGGTACGCCGACCACTGCTGAGCGACGCCAGCTCCACGTAGGCCCGGTCGCCGGTCGCCACGCGGCAGCCGGCGGCCTCGGCCCGGCGCACGATCCGGCGCTGGGCACGCGCCAGCGCGAGGCCTCGGCGTACCAGCACGAGCGGGGGCTTGCGCCGCTCCCGCAGGTCGCGCGACAGCCGGCGGGTGAAGGTGATCAGCGGGTGCTGGGTGATGCAGTACGCCGCCGCGATCACCCCTGCCTGCCGGCAGGCAGCCACGACCTGGTCGGCGAAGATGCCCTCCGCGCAGAAGACCGGGGCGCCGGCGAGGTCGAGGACCTGGTGCCCGGTGGTGCGGCTCTGCGGGATCGAGTAGACCGGGGTGTCGGTGCGGCCGGTGCGGCACAGCTCGAGGAGTGCGGCCACGGCCGCCTCGCAGTGCCAGCTGTCCGGGTCGTCCCAGTCGACGAGGCCGTGGTTGGGACCAGCCTCGATCCGGGGGAGCGACGGGTCGTCGCCGTCCTTGTAGAAGTCGTCGAGCCGCAGCGTCGGCCAGCCGTGGGTACGTCGGAGCCGCTCGGCGAGCCGGGACTTCCCGGCGCCGGAGGGCCCGGCCAGCACGACGACCCGGGCCGGTCGAGCCTCAGGTCTCGATACGACAGGTCGCGGGTTCGCACGCTCACCCGCGCGGTCACTCGACCTCTTCGTCCGACGCGCCCCGCTCGTGCCTCGCGGAGCGTTGGACTCAGACACCGATCGGGTGCCAGACGGTCTTCAGCTCCAGGAAGTCCGTCAGCCGGTCGAGCCCGGGCTCGGCCAGCCAGTCCGGAGCGTCGTCGGGGGCGCGGCGTACGCGCTTGAGGTTGTCGGCCGCGGCGACCTCGAGCGACGCGGCCAGCTCAGGGTCGGTGACGCCGGTGAGGTCGATCGCGTTGACGTCCATGTGCGAGGCGAGCCACGGCGCCACGTCGGCGACCGCGCCGGTGAGGATGTTGACGACGCCGCCGGGGACGTCGGAGGCGTCGAGGACCTCGGCCAGGGTGATCGCGGTGAGCGGGTGGGCCTGGCTGGCCAGCACGACGGCGGTGTTGCCCGTGACGATGACCGGAGCCAGCACGCTGACGAGGCCGAGCAGCGCGCCCTTCGGCGCGAGCACCGCGACGACGCCGGTCGGCTCGGGGGTGGAGATGTTGAAGAACGGTCCGGCGACGGGGTTCTGGCTGCCGATGACCTGGCCGATCTTGTCCGCCCAGCCGGCGTACCAGACGAGACGGTCGACGGCGGCGGCGACGTACGTGCGCGCCTTGGCCGGGGTGACGCCCTCGGTGCGGACCAGCTCGGCGACGAACTGGTCGGCGCGCGACTCGAGGACCTCGGCGATCCGGTAGACCACCTGTCCGCGGTTGTACGCGGTGCGCGCGGACCACTTCGGGAACGCCGCACGTGCCGCCACGACCGCGTCGCGCGCGTCCTTGCGCGAGGCCTTGCTGGCGTTGGCGAGGAACCGGCCCTTCGCGTCGGTGACCTCGAAGGTGTGGCCCGACTCCGAGCGCGGGAAGGCGCCGCCGATGTAGAGCTTGTAGGTCTTGCGGACGTCCACGCGCGCCATCAGAGCGACGCTCCCTTCAGGTACGCGGCCAGGCCCTGCCGACCGCCCTCGCGGCCGTAGCCGGACTCCTTATAGCCACCGAACGGGCTGGTCGGGTCGAACTTGTTGAACGTGTTGGCCCACACCACGCCGGCCCGCAGCTCGCTCGCCATGTGCAGGATCCGCGAGCCCTTCTCGGTCCAGACGCCCGCGGACAGGCCGTACGGCGTGTTGTTGGCCTTCTCGACCGCCTCGCTCGGCGTGCGGAAGGTCAGCACAGAGAGGACCGGGCCGAAGATCTCCTCGCGGGCGATCCGGTGGGCCTGGGAGACGCCGGTGAAGATGGTGGGCGGGAACCAGAAGCCCGAGCTGGGCAGGTCGCACGGCGGCGACCAGCGCTCGGCGCCCTCGTCGTCGCCGATGCCCGCGAGCTCGCGGATCCTGCCGAGCTGCTCGGCGGAGTTGATGGCGCCGATGTCGGTGTTCTTGTCGAGCGGGTCGCCGAGCCGGAGGGTTTCCATCCGTCGCTTCAGGCTGGCCAGGAGCTCCTCGGCCACCGACTCCTGCACGAGCAGTCGCGACCCGGCGCAGCAGACGTGGCCCTGGTTGAAGAAGATGCCGCCGACGATGCCCTCGACCGCCTGGTCGATCGGGGCGTCCTCGAAGACGATGTTCGCGGCCTTGCCGCCGAGCTCGAGGGTGACCTTCTTGTGGCTGCCCGCCACCGCCCGCGCGATCGCCTTGCCGACCTCGGTCGAGCCGGTGAAGGCGACCTTGTCGACGTCGGGGTGCGAGACGACGGCCTGGCCGGTGGCGCCGGCACCGGTGACGATGTTGACGACACCCGGCGGCAGGTCGGCCTGCTGGCAGATCTCGGCGAACAGCAGCGCCGTCAGGGGAGTGGTCTCCGCGGGCTTGAGCACCACCGTGTTGCCGCATGCCAGCGCGGGTGCGACCTTCCACGCCAGCATGAGCAGCGGGAAGTTCCACGGGATCACCTGGCCGGCGACCCCGAGCGGCTGCGGGTCCGGACCGAGCCCGGCGTACCGCAGCTTGTCGGCCCAGCCGGCGTAGTAGAAGAAGTGCGCGGCGACGAGGGGTACGTCGACGTCGCGGCTCTCCTTGATCGGCTTGCCGTTGTCGATCGACTCCAGCACGGCCAGCTCGCGGGAGCGCTCCTGGATGATCCGGGCGATCCGGTAGAGGTACTTCGCGCGCTCGGCGCCGGGCATCCGGCTCCAGCCGCGGAAGGCGCGACGGGCCGCCTTCACCGCGAGGTCGACGTCGGCGTCGGAGGCCTCGGCGACCTCGGCGAGGGTCTCCTCGGTCGCCGGGTTGAGGGTCTTGAAGGCGTGTCCGCGGCCGTCGACGAACTCGCCGTCGATGAACAGGCCGTAGGACGCCTTGATGTCGACGATGCTGCGCGACTCGGGCGCAGGTGCGTACGAGAATCCGGTGGTTGAGCCTGTCGAAACCATGATCAGTCCAGGGTGAAGTAGTCGGGACCGCTGTAGCGGCCGGTGGTGAGCTTCGTGCGCTGCATGAGCAGGTCGTTGAGCAGGGTCGAGGCGCCGAACCGGAACCAGTGCGGGGTCAGCCAGTCGGGGCCGGTGACCTCGTTGACCATGACCAGGTACTTGATCGCGTCCTTCGTGGTGCGGATGCCGCCCGCCGGCTTCACGCCGACCTGGGTGCCGGTCGCCTCGCGGAAGTCGCGGACGGCCTCGAGCATCACCAGGGTCACCGGCAGCGTGGCGGCCGGCTGCACCTTGCCGGTGGAGGTCTTGATGAAGTCCGCGCCGGCGAGCATGGCCAGCCACGAGGCGCGTCGTACGTTGTCGAGGGTCTGCAGCTCGCCGGTCTCGAAGATCACCTTGAGGTGGGCCTCGCCGCAGGCCTCCTTGGTCGCGACGATCTCGTCGAAGACCTGCTGGTAGCGGCCGGCCAGGAAGGCGCCCCGGTCGATGACCATGTCGATCTCGTCGGCGCCCGCGGCGACGGCGTCGCGGGTGTCGCCGAGCTTGACCGCCATCGACGCCCGGCCGCTCGGGAAGGCCGTGGCGACGGCGGCCACGTTGACCTTGTCGCCGACGACCTCCTTGGCGGTGGCGACGAGGTCGCCGTACACGCAGACGGCCGCGACCATCGGGCAGGTCGGGTCGGCCGGGTCGGGGTGCAGCGCCTTCGACGCGAGCGCCTTCACCTTGCCCGGGGTGTCCTGGCCCTCGAGGGTGGTGAGGTCGACCATCGAGATCGCGAGGTCGATGGCGTAGGCCTTCGCGGTGGTCTTGATGGAGCGGGTGCCGAGCCCGGCCGCGCGCGCCTCGGCGCCGACCTGGTCGACCCCGGGAAGACCGTGCAGGAAGCGCTTGAGCGACGCCTCGCTCGACGTCACCTCGGCGAGGCTGGGGGCGCGGACAGACATGGACCCAGCATAGGGTCGGGGGTCCTCCCCACTAGCCTTCCGATGTGGGCCGTGACCGAGACGTGATCCCGCTGCGCGAGGCCACTCGGGCCTGGGCCTCGATCGCGGCCCAGACCTTCGGCGGGCCGGCCGGTCAGATCGCCGTCATGCAGCACAAGCTGGTCGACGAGAAGCGCTGGATCGGGCAGCAGCGGTTCCTGCACGCGCTCAACTACTGCATGCTGCTGCCGGGGCCCGAGGCCCAGCAGCTCGCGATCTACACGGGCTGGCTGCTCAACGGGACGCTCGGGGGCCTCGTCGCGGGCACCCTCTTCGTGCTCCCGGGCGTCGTGGCGCTGCTGGCGCTCTCGGCGATCTACGTCGGCTTCGGTGACGTCGGCTTCGTGAGTGCGGTGTTCGCAGGCATCGGGCCGGCGGTGATCGCGATCGTCCTGCAGGCGGTCGTGCGGGTCGGGTCGCGGGCGTTGCGGCACCGGCTGCTGGTGGTCCTGGCGGTCCTCGCGTTCGTCTGCCTGGCGGTGCTCCGGGTGCCGTTCCCGGTGGTCGTGCTCGGGTCCGGGGTGATCGGGTGGCTGGCCGGGCTGCGGATCCGCGTCCTCGGGGAGCCGAAGGCCCACGGTGCGAGCGACGGCCCCGAACCCCTGGTGAGCGACGAGCTGCTGCACCACGCCCGGCCGTCGCCGCGGCGTACCCTCGCGCTGCTCGTGGGCGGATCGGTCATCTGGTTGACGCCGGTGGCCGTGCTCGCGGTCGTCCTCGGCCGGCACGCGACGATCGTCGACGAGGGCCTGTTCTTCTCCGGTACGGCGCTGATCACCTTCGGCGGCGCCTACGCCGTCCTGTCGTACGTCGCCCAGCAGGCCGTCCACGTCTACGGCTGGCTGGCGCCCTCGGAGATGGTGCGTGGCCTGGGCCTGGCGGAGTCCACGCCCGGCCCGCTGATCATGGTCGTGCAGTTCGTGGCGTTCCTCGGCGCCTACCGGTCACCGGGGTCGCTCGACCCGTGGGTCGCGGCGATCCTCGGGTCGCTCACGGTCACCTGGGTCACCTTCGTGCCGTGCTTCGTGCTGGTGCTCGGTGGGGCGCCGTACGTCGAGCGGCTCCGCGCCAACCGTCACCTCACGGCCGCGCTGACCGCGATCACGGCCGCCGTCGTGGGCGTGATCGCCAACCTGGCGGTCTTCTTCGCGCTCCACACGCTCTTCACCCGGACCCGGACCGTCACCGGTGGCCCCGTCCACCTCGAGCTGCCGATCCTGTCCGCGGCGAGCGGCGAGGCGTTCGCGATCACCGCCGCCTGCCTGGTCGCGATGTTCGGGCTGCCGTGGGGGCCGCTGCGGGTGCTCGGGCTGGGGGCCGGGCTCGGGGTGGCGTGGTGGCTGGTCGGCAGCGTGATGCCGGCGGCCCTGCCTGCGCTGTAACACGGCGTTCGCCTAGCTGGCAGCCCGTTGTGGTCGCTGGCGGCCGGGCCGGCCGGGTCGGTAGCGACCAAGCGGCGCGGGTAGTTCGCCGAACAGCGTGTTACAGCTCGATGCCGGCCGCCGCGGCCACGTCCCGCTTGAGCGCGGCGAGCTGGTCGGCGGCGGTGGCGCGGGCAGCGGCGACGTCGCCGTCCTCGCCGACAGGGACCACGACCTCGAGGTAGCACTTGAGCTTCGGCTCGGTGCCGCTCGGGCGGACGATCACCCGGCCACCGTCGGCGAGCCGGTAGCGCAGGCCGTCGGTCGGCGGCAGGTCCGCGCTGCCCGTCGACAGGTCCTCGGCCACCTCCACCGCCCGGCCGCCGAGCGCCGTCGGGGGAGTGGTCCGCAGCCGGTTCATCGCGGCTCCGATCTCGGCCAGGTCGGTGACCCGCACCGAGAGCTGGTCGGTGGCGTGCAGGCCGTGCCGCCGCGCGATCGCGTCGAGCTCCTCGAGCAGCGTGCGTCCCCCTGCCTTCGCGGCGGCCGCCATCGAGCAGACGAGCAGCGCGGCCGAGATGCCGTCCTTGTCGGCGACGTGGATGGGGTCGACGCAGTAGCCGAGCGCCTCCTCGTAGCCGAACGCCAGACCCGGGATGCGGCCGATCCACTTGAAGCCGGTCAGCGTCTCCTGCGCCGGTTGCCCGTACGCCGACGCCTGGGCCAGCAGCAGCGACGAGGACACGATCGAGGTGGCGTAGACGCCGGTGCGGCCGCTGCGCAGCAGGTGCTCGCCGAGCAGCGCGCCGACCTCGTCGCCGCGCAGCATCCGCCAGCCTCCCTCCGGCAGCGGCAGCGGCAGCGGCACCGCGACCGCGCACCGGTCGGCGTCGGGGTCGTTGGCGATCACCAGATCGGCGTCGCGCTCGGCCGCCAGCGCGAGCGCGAGGTCCATCGCCCCCGGCTCCTCGGGGTTCGGGAAGGCAACGGTCGGGAAGTCCGGGTCGGGCTCGGCCTGTGCGGACACCTCCGCCACGTCGCCGAACCCGGCCCGCGCGAGGGCTGCCGTCATGAGCGCCCCGCCGACGCCGTGCATCGGGGTGTAGACGACGCGCAGGTCCGGCGTACCGCCCGGGGCGACGGAGGCGACGGCGTCCAGGTAGCGCTCGACGACGTCCTCGCCGAGCACCGCCTCGACGCCTACCGGCACCCTCGGGATCGAGGTGAGCGGGCCCACCGCGGCGATCCGCTCGGAGATGCCCGTGTCCGCCGGCGGCACGATCTGCGAGCCGTCGCCCAGGTAGACCTTGTAGCCGTTGTCCTGCGGCGGGTTGTGGCTGGCCGTCACCATCACGCCCGCAACGCAGCCCAGGTCGCGGATCGCGAACGCCAGCAGCGGCGTGGGCAGGGCCCGCGGCATCAGCAGCGGCCGCAGACCCGCGCCCGCCACCACCTCCGCGGTGTCGTGCGCGAAGACGTCGGAGTTGTGGCGGGCGTCGTACCCGATGACGACGGCGGAGCCGGGGGCGGCGCCCTCGCTCAGGAGGTACGCCGCCAACCCCGCCGCGGCGCGGGTCACGACGACCCGGTTCATCCGGTGCGGCCCGGCGCCGAGCCGGCCGCGCAGCCCCGCCGTGCCGAACTCCAGGGGGCCCTGGAAACGGTCGGCGAGGTCGGCCACGTCGCCGGACGCGACGACCTCCTCGAGCTCCGCCCGGGTGGCCGGGTCCGGGTCCTCCGCGATCCACGCGCGGGCCTGGGCAAGGAGGTCGTCGCTCACAGGCGCGAGCCTACGGCTGTCCGTGTCTCGATACACGCGGTCAGCGGCTCGCAGGCTCGCCGCTGCGCGCACTCGACCCCTTCGCCCACGGCAGCCAGCTCGTCCCTCGCTGCCTGCCTGGCTCAGGCGTCGATGTGGCTCATGTCGCCGTACCGGTCCCCGGCGACCGCCCCGCGCGGCACGGCGCGGTCGAGCGCGGCCAGGTCGTCGGCGGTGAGGGCGACGTCGAGGGCCCCGATGTTCTCCTCGAGGTAGCGCACGCGCCGGGTGCCGGGGATGGGCGCGACGCCGAGGTCGTTGCCGCCCTGCGCGAGCACCCAGGCCAGCGCGAGCTGCCCGGGCGTGCAGCCCTTCGCCTCGGCCAGCGCCCGGATGCGGTCGACCAGCTCCAGGTTCGTGGTGAGGTTGTCGCCCATGAATCGCGGGAAGTACGCCGATCCGCGACCGTCGCCCTGCTCGAGCCCGGCCCACTCCTGCTTGCCGGTGAGCATGCCGCGACCCAGCGGGGAGTAGGGGACCAGCCCGATGCCGAGCTCGCGGATCGTCGGCAGGACCGCGTCCTCGATGTCGCGGCTGAACAGCGAGTACTCGCTCTGCAGCGCGGTGATCGGGTGCACGGCGTGCGCCCGCCGGATCGTCTCGGCCGACGCCTCGGAGAGGCCGAGGAAGCGGACCTTGCCCGCCTCGACGAGCTCCTTCATCGCGCCGACGGTCTCCTCGATCGGCACCGACCGGTCGACGCGGTGCTGGTAGTAGAGGTCGATGTGGTCGACGCCGAGCCGCTGCAGCGAGGCGTCGCAGGCGGCACGGACGTACTCCGGGCTGCCGTTGATGCCGACCCGGGTGCCGTCGGGCAGTCGCTCGTTGCCGAACTTGGTGGCGAGCTGGACCTCGTCACGACGGCCGGCGATCGCCCGGCCGACGAGCTGCTCGTTCGTGAACGGCCCGTACATGTCGGCGGTGTCGAGGAAGGTCACGCCGAGGTCGAGGGCGCGGTGGATGGTGTCGATGCCACCCTGCTCGTCGGAGGTGCCGTAGAACTCCGACATGCCCATGCAGCCGAGGCCGAGGGCGGAGACGGTGAGCGGGGCCGTGGTGCCGAGGGTGGTGCGGGGAATGGTGGTCATGGCACCAGCCAACTCCCTGGAGCGCACTCCAGGTCAAGCGCTCCGCTCGAGCAGGGTGTCGGTGTAGAGGCCGATCTTGTAGTCGATCGCCGCGAGGTGGGCGGTGACCTCCGCCAGCTGCGCGAGCACGTGCTCGCGGTGGGCCTCCAGGAGGGCCAGCCGCTCGGCCTCGTTGCCCGCGCCGGCGCGCACGAGAGCGGCGTAGCGGCGTACGTCGCGGATGGGCATGCCGGTCGATCGCAGGCGGGTGATCAGCTCGATCCAGCGCAGGTCGAGCTCGTCGTACCGACGGTGCCCGCTCCCCGAGCGGGGGACGGCGCGCAGCAGCAGCTCGTCCTTCTCGTAGTAGCGCAGGGTGTCGACGGTGAGGCCGAGCCGCTCGGCGGCGGCGGCGATGGGGAGACCGGTCACGCCCCGAGTGTCGCTCCTGGAGTGCACTCCAGGTCAACCTCGCCCTTGCGGTTGTTCCACATCGGCGTGGGCACGAAGGCCTCGGCCTGCAGCACCGCGCTGACCACGCCGGCCAGGTCGCTGGCCTTCGGGTAGACGAGGTAGCGCGGCACCCACTCCGGCCGGTACTTGTCGTTGGAGCGGTACAGCGAGTCGATCTGCCAGAACTTCGACGCGCCCATCAGCAGCGCCCGGCCCAGCCGCGCGGTGGGGCCGGCCCCGAGCTGCTCGCCGCGGGCGAGGACGCCGCGGAAGACCGCGAAGTTCAGGGAGACCCGCTCCACGCCGAGCGCGGGCGCCTCGGCCATCAGGCCGGCGACCATCGTCTCGATGACGCCGTTGGGGGAGGTGCGGTTGCGGCGCATCAGCTCCAGCGAGAGCCCGTCCTTGCCCCACGGCACGAAGTGCAGCAGGCCGACGGGCGTGTCCTCCGCGCGCGCCAGGACCACGACCGCGTCGCCGTCCTGCGGCTCGCCGAAGCGGTTCAGCGCCATCGAGAAGCCGCGTTCGACGGCGCCCTCGCGCCACTCCTCGGCGAGGTCGCGCAGGTGCTGGATCTCCTCCGCCGGGAGGTCGCGCATCCGGCGTACCTCCGTCGAGAGGCCGTTGCGCTCGCAGCGGGACACCGCCTGGCGCACCCCGCGCATCTCGCGGCCGTCGAGGGTGAACCGGGGAGCGTGCAGGATCGCCTCGTCGCCGAGCTCGAGCACGTCGAGACCGGCGCGCTGGTAGGCGCGGGCCGCGGCCTCGCCGGCACCGATGACGGCCGGGGTCCAGCCGTTGGCGCGTGCCTCGTCCAGCCACGCGCTGATCGCGCCGTCCCAGGCGTCGGGGTTCCCGATCGGGTCGCCTCCGGCCAGGCTCACGCCGCCGAGCACGCGGTAGGAGATGGCGGCGCCCCCGGGCCCGAAGATGGCGGCCCGGTCGTCGCGCAGCGTGAAGTAGCCGAGCGAGTCCTGGCTGCCCCAGCGCTCCAGGAGGGCCCGCATCCGCTCCTCGTCGGCACCGGAGATCGGGGCCGGGCCGGCGGGCGGGCGCAGCAGCGCCATCAGTGCGACGACGAGCACGGCCGCGCCGAGGACGGCCAGCGCGGTGGTGGCCATCTCCTGGTGCCGGGCGTTGTTGAAGTGGATCGGTCCGGGGATGCCGATCAGCCCCAGGAACGCCTGGACGACGCGGTCCAGGGCGGTCGTGCCGCGCTCCTCGCCGTCGCCGTCCACGGTGAGCCAGATCCAGCCCAGGCCGGCAGCGATCAGCGGGCCGACGACGATCACCGACAGCACGGCCTTGAGCGAGCGGGCGTCGGGACGCGCGGTGAACTCGTGACGGCCGAGGAACAGCAGCACCGCCATGGCGGTGCACATGACCGACTCCTCGACGTCGAGGCCCTTGAGCAGGTGGGTCGCCGCGGCCAGCAGGGTGAGGACGAGCGCCACGAGCCACGCGCGGTGCTTGGCGCGGCGCAGGCCGCGCGCGAGCAGGATCAGCATGATGCCGATGGCGGCCGTGCCGGTCGTCGCTGCCGCCGGGAACACGCCCGGCACCAGCGAGTTCACGACCTCGCTGCGCGCCTCGATGGTCGGGGAGAGGGCGCTCCCCACGGAGGCCACACCCTCGATGAGGATGAGCCGAGAGAGCCAGGTGGGCGTCAGCAGTGCTGCCCAGAACCGTCCGAACACGTCCTTCATGCTAAACGCGGCAGGCCCGATTCACGTTGTTCTCATCTCCTGGCGCCGTGGGGCGCACCGGCATGATGGGGCCGTGCGGGCGACGTACTCCTTCAGCGCGGACTGGACCGTCCCCGCACCGCTCGGCGCGGTCGCGGGGACCCTGGTCGACCTCGAGCACTACCCCGAGTGGTGGCCGCAGGTGCGGGCCGTGGCCTCGCTGGGTCCCACGACCGCGCGGGTCATCTGCCGCTCCGCCCTGCCCTACGACCTGGACCTGGTGCTCGACGCGGTGAGCCGGCAGCCGCCGGTCCTCGAGGTCGCGGTGAGCGGAGACCTCGACGGCTGGGTGCGGTGGCGCCTGACCGAGGCGCCGGGGGGCACGCGGATGAGCTTCGAGCAGGAGGTCGCCGTCAGCGGGCTCCTCGCCCTCGCGTCGTACGTCGGTCGTCCGATCCTGACCTGGAACCACCACCGGATGATGGCCGGCTGCGAGGCCGGGCTGCGGAGGAGGCTCAGATCAGCGGCACGACCCGGGTGAGCAGCTCGCCCATCCGGGTGGCGGCCGCGCGGCCGGCCTCCAGGACCTCGGCGTGGTCCAGCGGCTGGTCGGAGATGCCGGCGGCGAGGTTGGTGACCAGCGAGATGCCGAGCACCTCCATGCCGGCCTCGCGGGCGGCGATCGCCTCGAGCGTGGTGGACATGCCGACGAGGTGACCGCCGATGATGCCGGCCATCCGCACCTCGGCCGGCGTCTCGTAGTGCGGTCCGGGGAACTGCACGTAGACGCCCTCGTCGAGCGTGGGGTCGACCGACCGGCAGACCTCGCGCAGCCGCGAGGAGTAGAGGTCGGTGAGGTCCACGAAGCGCGCGCCCTCGATGGGGGACCGGCCGGTCAGGTTGATGTGGTCGCTGATCAGCACCGGTGTGCCGGGCGTCCACGTCGGCTTCAGGCCGCCGCAGCCGTTGGTGAGCACGATGGCGCGGCAGCCGGCGGCGGCCGCGGTGCGTACGCCGTGCACGACCGCGGCGACGCCCTTGCCCTCGTAGTAGTGGGTGCGGCTGAGGAAGACCAGCAGCCGGGTGCCGTCGGGGAGCGCGATCGAGCGCAGCTTGCCGGAGTGGCCGGCGACGGCGGCGCCGCTGAAGCCCGGCAGCTCGGTCACCTCGATCTCGACGGCGGCCTCGCCCAGCATCTCCGCGGCCGGCAGCCAGCCGGAGCCGAGGACGAGGGCGATGTCGTGGCGCGGGACGCCGGTCAGCTCGGCGAGACGGGCGGCGGCTTCGGTGGCGGCGTCGTACGGCGAGGTCACGGCGAGAGCCTAGAGGCCGGTGGAGCGGCAGGACCGGTTGCGCAGCGCGGCGACGTAGTCGACCGGCGCGTCGGCGGCCTCGGCGGCGTTCGCCAGCACTCCCAGGTACGACGCCGACGGCAGCCCGCCCTCGTAGGCGTCCAGCACGTAGGTCCACGCCACGATCTCGCCGACCATCGTCGACACCCGCACCTTCGTCTTGCGGTAGAGCCCCGAGTCGGCCGACTCCCACTGGTCCAGCGAGGCGACGTCCAGCGGGCTCACGTCGTACACGGCGACGAAGACCTGCTCCAGGACGTCGGGGACGATCGTCGCGAGCGCGCCGTCCCAGCCGTGCTCCTCGCCGCCGAAGGTCAGCCGCCAGCCGGTCAGCCAGCCCGTCGTCTGGAGCGGGGAGTGCGGGCAACGCTCGCCCATCCGGGCCGGATCGAGGTTCGTCCCGTAGGCGGCGTACGCGGTCACGCCGGACAGGCTACTGGCACGTACGACCGCGCTTCGAGACCCACGCGCGCGGGACACTAGGCTGGCTCCCGTGACCCACTTCGATGTCCTCGTTCTCGGCGCCGGCCCTGGTGGGTACGTCGCCGCCATCCGCGCGGCCCAGCTCGGCAAGTCCGTTGCCGTCATCGAGAAGAAGTACTGGGGCGGTGTGTGCCTCAACGTCGGCTGCATCCCGTCCAAGGCGCTGCTCAAGAACGCCGAGCTCGCGCACACGCTGACCCACGAGAAGGCCAAGTTCGGCATCGAGGGAGACGCGACGATGGCCTACGGCCCGACGCACGCGCGCTCCCGTCAGGTGAGCGCCGGCATCGTCAAGGGCGTCCACTTCCTGATGAAGAAGAACAAGATCACCGAGGTCGACGGGTGGGGCACGCTCACCGGCCCGAAGACCGTCTCGGTGGCGCTGAACGACGGCTCGACCGTCGAGCACACCTGCGACAACCTGATCATCGCGACGGGCGCGACGGTCCGGTCGGTCCCGGGTGTGGAGCCCAACGGGCAGAACATCGTCACCTACGAGGAGCAGATCCTCGACGAGAACGTCCCGAGCTCGATGATCATCGGCGGCTCCGGCGCGATCGGCGTCGAGTTCGCCTACGTCATGAAGAACTTCGGTGTGGACGTGACCATCGTCGAGTTCCTCGACCGGATGGTCCCCACCGAGGACGCCGACGTCTCCAAGGAGCTCGCGCGCCACTACAAGAAGCTCGGCGTCAAGGTGCTGACCTCGACCGCGGTCAAGGGCGTCGAGGACACCGGCTCCGGCGTCAAGGTCCGGATCGCCCCGGCCGCCGGTGGCGAGGAGACCGTGCTCGAGGCCGACAAGTTCCTGGCCGCCTTCGGCTTCGCGCCGCGCACGACCGGCTACGGCCTGGAGGCGACCGGCGTCGCGCTGACCGACCGCGGTGCGATCGCGATCGACGAGTTCTGCCGCACCAACGTCGAGGGCGTCTACGCCATCGGTGACTGCACCGGCAAGATGATGCTCGCCCACGTCGCCGAGGCGATGGGCATCGTCGCCGCGGAGACCATCGCCGGCGCCGAGACGATGCCGGTCGAGTACGACTTCGTGCCGCGCGCGACGTACTGCAACCCGCAGATCGGCTCCTTCGGCTACAGCGAGCAGCAGGCCAAGGACAAGGGGTACGACGTCAAGACGGCCACCTTCCCGTTCACCGCGAACGGCAAGGCGATGGGTCTCGGCGAGGCCGTCGGCTTCGTCAAGGTCGTGGCCGACGCCGAGCACAACGAGATCATCGGCGCGCACATGATCGGCCCGGACGCCACCGAGCTGCTGCCGGTGCTGACGCTGGCCCAGAAGTGGGACCTCACCGCGGACGAGGTGGGCCGCAACGTCTTCGCCCACCCGACCCTGTCCGAGGCGGTCAAGGAGGCCATCCACGGCATCGCGGGCCACATGATCAACCTGTAGTGCCTTCAGGTCGCTGACCTGCGCAAACAGCGGTTTCGAGGCCGCCGATGTACCGCTCTTGGTAACGCGGTCATCGGCGGCCTCGCCATTTCCGACGTCTTTCGCTGCCCTCCGAACGTTCGCCATAGCGGCAGCGATCGCTTCGCGGGCACGCTCCGCGCTTGACGGCATGAGGTGGCCGTAGGCCCGCAGGGTGAACCCCACATCCGAGTGCCCGAGGTACGCCGATACCTCGACGGGAGAAGCTCCACCGGCGAGCAGGGTCGATGCGTACCAGTGCCTGAGGCCGTGCATCCCCGTCTCGATCTCGCCGCCGATCTTGAGCCCGGCGCGTCGCCGGGCGGTGCTCCAGGTGCGCGGGTTGAAGACCAGGCGGCTCGCAGCGGCGTCGTTCCGGTTGGTGACGATCAGGTGGACCGTGACCGGGATGCCGTCCGCGGGATGACGCCACGGCAACGTGACCGCCTTCGCCGGGAACCTGCACAGGTGCGCTGCGAGTTCATCCCGAACATCGTTGGACGGGGGTCTCTCGCGGAGCATCGTCGTCCTTGCGTGCCTTCGGCGGTGCGAACGTGAATCGTTTGCCGACCAGCTTGACCTGCCGACGCACCCGCACGATGTCGTTGACCAGATCGATGTCCTCGGCCGCGAGGCCGAAGATCTGGCGTAGACCGAGGCCGGCGCCGAGCATGACGGTGATCTGTAGAAACACGGCCTTCTGATACGCCGCACACCTATATTCGACTCGAATTCAAGCATTCCCCTCCGTGCGTCGCCGGTGTCGGTTAGGTTCCGTGCATCTGCTCGGGTGTGCGGTCTGGGAAGGCTGACGATGTCTCGGTCACGGTTTGTCGGCATGACGTCGATGGTGCTGGTTGTCAGTGGGTTTGCGACGGTCGGTGCGTCGGCGCCCGCGCTGGCGGTTCCTTCGCACGCGGGGCGGAACGTTGCGCCGTCACCGAGTCATCCGTTGGGTCACGCGAGCTCTCCTCATGATCCGGCTGCGACGACGAGCCCGTTACAGACTCCAGCCCCGGCGGACCTTCCAGCTGACCATGTCGATGAGGTCGACGCTGCTCCAACGTGGACCCCGGTCGCTGACGAGCCGGTCAAGGTCCGGGTCCCTGACGACGTGACTGCCGGCTTGGGACAGGACGGTTCGTCGTCTGCGGCAGACTCGTCGCCGTCATCGACGAGCGAGCCCTCGCCGACCGACTCGGCTGGAGCCCCCTCGTCTCCGAGTGCGTCCCGTCTGGCTCCGCGAGCGGCGGCTACCGACAATGGAACAGCAGCGGGCACGGCGAGCGATCAACCTTCCAGTGCCGCGACAACGCCGGCAGAGAACCCGTCGATTTCGCCAAGTTCGACGAGTTCTCCGTCGTCGACGGACTCGTCCGCGGCGGGTGACCCGCAGATCGTGGTGAGTGTTGATGGCAACCGGCAGGATGTTGCTCTTGCTGAGTTGATGGTGTTGCAGGTCAGCACGCCGGCGGGTGCTGATGTTGCGCTGTCGTCGGATGACCCCGCGGATCTGGCGAACTCTCCGGTGTCTTCGGTGGGTGGCGTCGACGTCCAGGTGTCGTATGCGAACTTCTCGGAGCTCTTCGGTGGTGATTGGTCCGAGCGTCTCCTGGTGCGCGCTTACCCCGCTTGCTACCTCACCGATCCGAGCGACCCGGCGTGTTCTACTCCGACGCCGGTTGACGTGGTCAATGACGAGGGCTCACAGGCTCTGAGGTTCACGACACTGGACTCCAGCGACGTCACGGGAGCGGACAGCCCGGCGAACACGAACCCGCCCCTGTCAGGTGGTGCCGGTGATGCGGTCGTTCCGCTTGCGGCGACCACGTCGGGAAGCCCGACTGTGTACGCGGTGTCATCCGGCCCGGGCGGGTACGGCGCGACTCCGGTTTCGGTTGCCGGCAACTGGCAGGTTGGAACCGGGTCGGGGGAGTTCTCCTACGGCTACGGGCTGAAGTTGCCCCCGGCGAACGGTGGCGCGACGCCGGATGTGTCGTTGGCCTATTCCTCGGGCGCGGTGGACGGGATGACGTCGGCTGCGAACGGTCAGGCAAGCCAGATGGGGCTGGGCTGGGAACTGGACCCAGGTTCGATCACCCGCCCGTACTACTCCTGTGATGACGACGGCCGCGCGGGGAAGTTCGACCTGTGCTGGCACACCGAAAACGGAAACCTTGTCGAGGACCTGACCCTGTCGCTGAACGGCCGCAACGAGCGGATGGTCGCGCTGCCGTCGGCTCCGAACCAGTTCCGGCTGATCAACGACCCGGGCTGGAAGATCTCCCGGTTCCGGGGCGATCCCACCAACGGGCCGTCGAATGGCGACAACGACGACGAGGGCTTTGAGGTCATCACACCGGACGGCACCCAGTACTGGTTCGGTTGGGGCCACGTCGGCACCGACGCGGTTCTAACCGTCCCGGTGTTCGGTGACAATGCGGGTGAGCCGTGCTATTCGGCCACCACGTCCGCGGCGTGGTGCCAGCAGGGCTGGAAATGGATGCTCGATAGGGTCGTTGATCCCTCGGGCAACAAGACCACGTACTTCTACACCACCGACAACAACTACTACGCGCGGTGGGGCACGACCAACACCACCTACGACATGTCCGCGGAGCTGACCTCTGTCGCCTACGGCTACGACCAGGCCACCGACACCGCGCAAGAGACTCTGTCGGTCACGCGGTCGCGACGTTGCACCCGCAACACCGACACCGACGCCAACACTGACTGCAGTGGCGCGTACGCGCCTGGCGGGGCGAGCGCCACCGCATCGATCTATCCCGACGTACCCCTCGACCTGGTGTGCGCACAAACCCAGCAGTGCCAGGCGGCACCGTCGTTCTTCAGCCTGTGGATGTACAACACCGCGACCAGCAAGGTCGGAACCACAATCGCGGACACGTGGTCGTTCAACCATGGCTTCCCCGACCCTGACACCACGACCAGCCCCTCCGTGCGGGACCTGTGGCTGAAGTCGATCAGCCACACCGGCTACAACTCTGGCGGATCCCTCGCGTCACCGGACGTGACCTTCACCGGCGTCTCGCTGCAGAACCGGGTCAATCCGGGCCAGACCAACAAGTACTTCAAGTTCCGCATCGCGTCCGTGACCAACGAGACCGGCGGACGCACCGACGTCACCTACGGCCACGCGAATGACAAGGCGTGCACGAGCAACTACGTCGACAACGTCGATCCCACCATCCCCCCGTTGAAGGTCTGGCAAAGCGAGGAGGAGTGCTTCCAGACCCAGTGGCTCAACGATGACACCTCGGGCACCAAGCAGCTGAAGTGGACGTGGTTCCACAAGTACGTCGTCACCAAGCTCGTGCTCAGCGACACCGCACTGGGCTACGGCGCCTCGGGATCGACCACGGTGCTCGGCAAGCCACAGACCTACACCTACGAGTACCTTGGCAAACCAGGGTGGCGGTTCAGTGCCTCACCGTCCAAGCCGGCCTCGGACGAAACGTGGTCGGATTGGCGTGGCTACCCGGTCACGATCGTTCGTCGGCTCGATACTGACGGCACGGTGCTGTCCCAAGAACGCGTCGCACGGTTCCGTGGCCTCGACGGCACTCTGGCCAATGACAAGACGCCGCCGGACCATCGAACTGAGCGTGTCTCGACCCTCGAGATGGGCGACACGGGCGCGAGCACCAGCAGCAACGACCAGCTGGACAAGCCGTGGTTGAACGGCCAAGTGGCCGAGGATGCGTTCCTGGTTCCCGATGGCCAGCCCTCGGCTGGAGCGGTGATCTCGCGGACCTACAACGCCTGGAAGCCGGACGCGGTCTACACGATCGACAACCGCGGCCCCAACGGCGAAGACATCCGCAGCGCCCGACTGCCGATCCCGGACTCCACCAAGCAAGTCACCGGACTGTTCAACGCCGACGGCACCGTTAAGACCACATCCCGCAGCCGTACCGTCAGCTACACCTACGACCAGACCGCTGGCCTGTCCATCAATACAGGCCGGCTGCTGTCCGCACTGGATACCGGCGACCCGAACAACCCGAACGACGACACGTGCACCCAGTACCAGTCCGCCACCAACAACACCGCGTTCATCCGCGGCCCTTCACGCACCCGCACGTGGGCCTGGTCCCAGCTCTGTGCCCCCGGTGGCACGGATCCTGACAGCAGCAAGCTCCTGCGCCAGCAGCAGGTCTACTACGACGGCCAGGCCTCGGCCATCAGCAAGGGTCTCCCGACGACCGTGGACGTCTCTACCGGGGCCAGCGGCGACCAGGGTCTGATCCGCACCACTGCCAGCTACGACGCCTACGGCCGGGTCACCTCACAGACCGCCCCCGCGTACGTCAAGTCGGGTGATGGGATCACGACCGGCCGCGGCGTCGTGTCCACGACTACGTACAACTCCGGTGGCAATGCCGGCGCACCGATCACGTCGATCAAGGCCACCGAAGCCGATATCAACCCCGCCGGTGACGACCTCGTGACCACCGCCGTCTATGACAAGCTGCGCGGCCAGCCGACCCAGGTCACCGACCCCAATGGCGGCAACACACTGCTCACCTACGACCCGCTCGGCGAGCTCACCCAGGTCCGCGAACCCGGCCAAGCCGCAGCAGACCCGGCCAACCTCACCTTCGACTACACGCTCTTCGGTGGCTCCGGACAGCCCGCCAGGGTGCGCGCCCGCACCCTGCGCGACGACACCGGTCCCAGCCCGGTCTACGACGACTCCTACAGCTACTACGACGGTTGGGGCCACGTCGTCGAAACCCAGACACCCCAACCCGACAGCACCAGCAAGCGCATCGTCGCCTTCACCGGCTACGACGCCCGCGGCCTCGCGTCGATCGCGGCACCCGCAGTTCCCAACGACAACGCGCCCGGGACGGGACTGCTCAACGCCGACCCGTCCCAGGTGGTCCGCTATGCCACGACGACTTACGACGCCCTCGGTCGGCCGACCAAGGTCACGAACAAGTCCAACGGCACGACCGTCAGCTCCACCTCAACCACCTACCTGGGTGACGCGGTCATCGCGCAGCCCGCGACCGGTGGCGTCACCGTCACCAGGCTCGACGGCCAGGGCAACACCAGTCAGGTCGAGCTCCACTCCACCCACGCCCCGGGATCGATCGGGCAATCTGGCGACGCCACGCTGGACCAGTCCAGCTACGGATACGACCCGGTCGGTGACCTGACCTCGATGACCAAGGCCGTCGCCACCACCGGTGGCGCCAACAACGGCTCGAGCGCCACCTACACCTGGGCCTACGGCTACGACCTCACCGGCCGCCGCATCTGGGCCTACGACCCCGACACGGGCACCACGACCACCCAGTACGACGCCGCCGGTCAACCGACGACCGTCACCACCGGACCGACCGGACCGCAGTCCTCGACGATCGACCTCACCGCGCCGTACAACCCGACCATTCCGAACCCGGCGTCGGTCATCACCACCCAGTACGACGCCATCGAACGCCCCACCCAACGTCTCGACTACACCGACGTCCACTCCGACAGTGACCAACCCGTCACGCTAGCCAGCTGGGGATACGACGACCACACCGTCGCCAACAGCCTCGGCCGACAGACCTCCGTAACCGTTCCGATCAGCAACATCGCCAACGTCCTCGGCGGACACGGCGGCACCCACGTCACCAAGGTCAAGGCCTACGACAACCGCGGCAACGTCACCGACGCCACCGAAACCATCCCGAACTGGACCTTCAACCCGCTGGCCAACAACCCCGACGACACCACCACCTGGGAATGGACCACCTCCTACAACCAGGCCGGCCAATCCCTCACCCAGAACTACCCCGCCGTCCCCGGACTCGCCCCACAGACGGTCAAGACCAGCTACACCACGGGAGGACGGGTCGCCTCGATCACCACCGGCGACGGCACCACAACCGGCGCCCACGTCCACCTGGCCGACGAGACCTACAACAACATCGGCCAGACCAACACGCTCGACACCGGCCGGTTCGCCGGCGACCCCACCGGCCGCAGCAACCAGACCGACGGCATCCAGCGCACCTACACCTGGCAACCCACCACCGGACGTCTCGACACCACAACAGCGGCGATCGCCACCCCAGACGCGAACAACCTCACCACCACCTACGACGCACTGAAGCTGGGCTACACCTACGACGACACCGGCAACCCCACCCTCGTCACGAACACCACCAAGGCTGGCCCCGGACAGACGGTAACGCCCATCGTCAAGCAGTTCTGCTACGCCTATGACCCCGCACAGCGCCTGCAACGAGCAGCCACCGGGGCACCAGGTGACGACCAGTGTGCCGATGCGCAGTCCGCGCCCACCAACCCGGGCGACGCCCTACTCGACCCCGACTACGACCTCTCCTACGGGTTCACCGGGGACCGTCTCACCAGCGTCACCGACAACCTGCACAAGGTCGACAACAGCAACGACCCCCTGACGGTCAGCTACGAGAACGGCAACGCCGGGACCTCCAGCGCACCCGGGCAGCCGCACCAGACCACCGCCACCACCGCCAACACCGACGTGGGCGCGAACCTCAACTGGCCCAGGGAACTGCCCAACCTCGGCGACGTCTCCTACGACGCAAACGGTCGCATCAACCGGTGGGGCCTCAACCGCCTGACCAGCGCCGTCGGCGACAACGGCTCCACTGCTTTCGACTACACCTACGACCACGAAGGACACCTCACCAAGACCACCCCCTCGGTCGGCGCCTACAAGACCGTCACCAACAGCTACAACGCCGACGGCACCCGGTTCATCAGCCAAAACAGCCTGGTTGACGTCGTCAAGGGTCAGACCGTCTACCTCGCCGACGGCACCGAGATCAATACCGATCTCCTCGGCGTCTCGAGCACCCGGCGATTCGCGACCCCGGCAGGAACGCCCCTCGCGTACGTCCGAGGCGGCGACCCCACCAACCCAATCTGGAATGTGCTCTTCGCCGACGGCCAGAACTCGCTGAGGCTGACCGCCGTCCACGACCCCAATGGCACCAACAGCGCCGTCACGCCGGTCAACTACTACCCCTACGGCGACAGGACCCAAGACGCGCCGCTCAAGGCACCGGGCGACCACGGCTACTTGAACAAGGTCGAAGACGTCACCGGCGACATCCGCCTCGACCAACGCGAATACACCCCCGACCTCAACCAACTCACCACCCCCGACCCGATCCTCACCCCCGGCGACCCACTCTCGGCTAACCCCTACAGCTACAGCGGGAACAACCCGATTGCGACTAGTGATCCCTCGGGCCTGATGAGGCCGCCACCCCCCGATGACATTCCTTACTGCGACGCTGAATGCCAAGCGGTTCCTGTTCCGGTGCCGATTCCGGTAAACGACGATGGCGCCGGCGACCTCACTCGTTCGCTGGTATCGGGAATCGGCGACCTTGCCTCCGGTCTCGTGCACACAGCCAAAGCGACCGCCTTCTCGTTCGCAGCGCTCGGAATGCCACGGACGGTCAACGGCGAGTCCTATGCGACATACCGCACGGTCGAAGAGGAGACCCAGGGCGCGAATGACTTGGCCGCCGGTCTCGCCAAGGTCGGGCCGATCCTTGCCCTTGCGATCCTCACGCGAGGTCGGGGCTTGGGAGAAGCGCCCGAGGTATCAGAGGCCTCTCTGGGCTCGCGACTCATCGCCAAGGTCCGATCGCTTGGATTGCGAAGTCGCGGAACGGCACCGGCCGCAGAAGGCGCACCCCTTAGCGGCAGGATTGTCACTGAGGAGGGCCTCGGCGACACCGCGATCCGCAACTCGCTGCGCGTCAAGTCGGAAGACGGCTTCTTCGATGTCGTCGGACACGGCACGCCGTCCGACGTCTCCGGCATGTCTCCGGGCGAGCTGGCCGACGCGATCCGAGCCCGTCCGGGATGGGGAGGCCAGGACGTTCGCCTGCTGTCCTGCAGCACCGGCTGCCCCTCAGGCACCTTCGCCCAAGACCTCGCCAACGATCTGGGCGTCGTCGTTAGAGCCCCAACCACCGACATCTACGTCAGCAGTCGCGGTGGGATCACGTTTGATCCGGGCGGCTCGTGGCGCACCTTCACGCCAGGCGGCTGACGTGTTGCTCAAGCGCATCGGCTACTGGGGAGACGATGGAACCGGTCTCCCGAGTCCTGCCGCGCTCGTTGACGAATCGTGGGACGAGCAGGAGCGCGAGTTGGTCGCCGATCACCTTGCCCGCGGATTCGTCGCCCGCGCCTACCTTGGCAATGCGATCTGCCGCATCTGCGGCGAGAAGGTCGGTTCGCTCGAACTCACCGACGGCACCTACCTGTGGCCCGAGGGCCTCGTGCACTACGTGACCGTCCACCACGTACGACTTCCCGCGTCGTTCGTCGACCACGTCCACTCGTTCATGGACGCAGTCGAGGCGGCCGAGGTCGACGAGACCTGGTGGCGGTCAGTCGGCCGCTGATTCAGCCAGCGCCGCCGGTGATGAGCCGGAGCTTGGCTTTGGTGACGAGGGCGTCGATGACGTTGGTGATGGTGGCGCGTTCGTCGTCGGTGAGTTGGTCAAGGTCGGCCAGGCGGGCGTCGACGTGGCTGCTGGGCGCGTTAAGGGGCCGGCGTTCGGCGTCGTCGATGAGGAGGTAGTCGACCGAGACGTTGAAGGTCTGGGCCATGCGGATGACGGCCTCGAGGCCGGGCGCGACCTTGTTGTTCTCGTAGCGGGAGACCTGGCGGGCGTCGGAGCCGATCTTCTCGGCCAGCTCTGCTTGGGACCAGCCGGCTTCGGTGCGCAGCGCCCTGAGGCGCTCGCCGTGGAAGGGGCTGGGCATCAGGTGGCCTCCGCTCGGGTGGGGTGATGCCCATTCTGCTGCGTCGATGACGGTCATGGTTGCCTCCGCTGGCCTGTCGCCTTGCACAAGAATGCACTATCTGGCATATCGTGTTGCCTGCGAGTGTAAGTCAGAAATCTTTCAGGAGGTCCGGCGTGGCACGCATCCCCGACGCCGAGTTGGCCCGGTTGAAGGCCGAGGTCAGCGTGCAGCGGCTGGTCGAGGGCTGTGGCGTGGTGCTGCGCAAGCAGGGCAGCGATCTGGTGGGGGCGTGTCCGTTCCACGACGACTCGTCCCCGTCGCTGGTCGTCACGCCGGGCAAGAATCTGTGGCACTGCCTGGGTGCATGTGGCCGGGGTGGTGGTCCGATCGACTGGGTGATGACCGCCCAGGGCGTGAGCTTTCGGCACGCGGTGGAGTTGCTGCGCGAGGCATCGCCGGCGCTGTCGGTGTTGTCGAAGACGCGGCCGTGGAAGGGCGCGGGGCCGGCGGCGAAGTCGACGAGGCCGAAGCTGCCGTCGTTGGTCGAGGTCGACGCGGCGGATCAGGAACTGTTGAACACGGTGGTCGGCTACTACGCCGAGACCCTCGCTGGTCACGACGAGGCCCGCGACTTCCTGGCCCGCCGGAAGATCAACCACCCCGAGGCGGTCGAGGGCTTCCGGTTGGGCTTCGGGGACCGGACGCTCGGCTACCGCATCCCCGGCAACCAGACCGCCGAGGGGAAGCGGATCCGCTCCCGTCTTCAGGCGCTCGGGATCCTGCGGTCCACAGGGCATGAGCACTTCCGCGGATCCCTCGTCATCCCCGTCGTCGACGAGGCGGGTGATGTTGGGGAGGTCTACGGCCGCAAGATCCGTGACGACCTGCGCAGCGGGACGCCGAAGCATCTCTACCTGCCTGGCCCGCACCGCGGCGTCTTCAACATCGCCGCCTTCCCGGACACCGATGAGTTGATCGTGTGCGAGTCGTTGATCGACGCGCTGACGTTGTGGTGCGCGGGGTTCCGGCACGTCACGGCGACCTATGGCACCGACGGCTGGACGTCCGACCACCAACACGCGATCGAGAAGCATGGGATCGGGCGGGTGTTGATCGCGTTCGATGCCGACGAGGCAGGCGACCGCGGCGCCACGGCGCTGGCCGAGCAGTTGTCTGAGTCCGGGGTGGAGACGTTCCGGGTGCAGCTGCCGCGCGGGACCGACGTCAACCAGATCGCGATGGAGGCCGACGACCCGAGCGAGGTGCTGGGTCGGTTCCTGCGCAAGGCGACGTGGCTCGACACCGCCCGTCCTGCTCCTTCCCAGCCGCCGGCTGCTGTCGTGCCGCCCGGACTGGACTCGCCCGCGCACGTCGTCGAGCCAGTCCAGCCCGAGCCGGTCGCCGTTCCCGCAGCGCCGCCCGCTGTCGAGCCGGACGCTGAGGAGGAGCCGGCCGACGGCCAGGGCGCGGTGGTCGGCCGGGAGTTGGTGATCGAACTCGGCACGCGGCGGTGGCGGGTGAGGGGGCTGGAGAAGGTCACCAGCTTCGACGTCCTTCGGGTCAACCTGCTGGTCACCAGGACCGACCGGCCGCGAGCAGCACAGGACGCGCCCGCGGGTTTCCATGTCGACACCCTGGACCTGTATTCGGCACGCGCTCGTGCGGCGTTCGTCGCGGCGGCCGCGCAGGAACTCCGGTTCGAGGGCGAGGTGATCAAGGCCGACCTGGGCCGGGTGCTGCTGGCGTGCGAGAGCAAGGCCGAGGAAGTGATCGCGGCCGCCCAGCAACCGGCGAAGCCCGAGATCCGTTTGACGTCGGCGCAGCGTGAGGCGGCACTGGAGCTGTTGCGGGATCCGAAGCTGATCGATCGGATCGAGGCCGACTTCGCCCGCGTGGGCATGGTGGGCGAGGCGACCAACTGTCTGGTCGGCTACCTCGCCGCCGTCAGCCGGCTCCTGCCCAGCCCACTCGCCGTGATCGTCCAGAGCACGTCGGCCGCGGGCAAGAGCGCGGTGATGGAGAGCGTGCTGGGGTTCGTGCCCGACGAGGACCGCGTGTCCTTCAGTGCGATGACCGGGCAGTCGCTGTTCTACCTGGGCGAGTCCGACCTGGCCCACAAGGTCCTGTCGATCGCCGAAGAGGAAGGCGCAAGCCGAGCCGCCTACGCACTCAAGCTCCTGCAGTCGGAGGGCGAGCTGAGCATCGCGTCGACGGGAAAGGACACCGCATCGGGCCGGTTGGTGACGCACACCTACAAGGTCACCGGCCCGACCGCGATCGTGCTGACCACGACGGCGATCGACGTCGACGAGGAGTTGCTCAACCGGTGCCTGGTGCTGACGGTCGATGAGGACCGCGACCAGACCCGCGCGATCCATGCCGCGCAACGCCGTGCGCAGACACTCGAGGGGCTCGCTGCGCGCACCGAGCGCGACGCCATCGTCGGGGTTCACCGGGACGCACAACGGCTGCTGGAGCCACTCGCGGTCGTGAACCCGTACGCGGACCGGCTCACGTTCGCCGACAGTCGCACGAGGACCCGTCGCGATCACGGGAAGTACTTGGGCCTGATCGCCGCGGTGACGTTGCTGCATCAGCATCAGCGGGAGCGGAAGACCGCGACGATCAACGGCCGTGTCGTGTCCTACGTGGAGACCACGATCGGTGACATCGAGGTCGCCCACCGGCTCGCCCACGCGGTCTTGGGGCAGAGCCTGGACGAGCTCGCGCCGCAGACCCGCCGACTGCTGACCGCCGTCCACGGGTACGCGACGAGCGAGGCGCGCCGGCTGGCGATCCCGCTGGACCTCGTCAGGTTCACGAGGCGCCAGTTGCGCGAGCACCTGGCCGCGCAGGGCGCCGGCTGGGGCGACACCCAGCTCAAGGTCCACCTGGCCCGGCTGGTCGACCTGGAGCTCGTGATCGTGCACCGACTTGAGTCCGGTGCGTTCGGCTACGAACTAACCTGGAAGCCACCAGTGGCCCTCACTACGACCGGCAGCGCCGAGAACAGCTATGACCCCAGCGGCCGGTTCCTGGCCGGCCTGACGGACCCGCGGGCACTGGCTGAGAACGCCTACGACCCTGACTCGGTCGGCCCCGAGGACCCGATTCATGGCTACGACCTGAAACCGGTCGGGGCAAACAGCCCGCTGGTCGGCCCCTGGTCGGGGCCTGGTCGGGGGTCGGTCGGCCCCCGGTCGGAGCTGCCCGAGGACGACTTGGAGCCCGGCCTGAAGTGGGTGTCGGGCGATGGGTAAGCGTGGTGTGCACGTCCCGCAGAAGATCCCCGGAGACCCGACCGACCGGCACGGCTTCCCGGCGCTGGTCGAGGAGTTCCTGACCGACCTGGGCAGCCGTGGCTACTCCGAGGCCACGATCCGGAACCGGCGTCAACGGCTGGCGCAGCTGTCGGGGTGGTTGGCGGATCGTGGCGTGACGCGGCCGGTGCAGGTCACCCGTCCGATGCTGGTGCGCTATCAGCGGTACCTGTTCCACTACAGGAAGCCTGACGGGGAGCCGCTGTCGTTCCGGTCGCAGAACGCTGCGTTGTTGCCGATCCGGGCGTTCTTCAAGTGGGCCGTCAGGAACGACCACGTCGGGTCCAACCCGGCGTCGGAGTTGGAGCTGCCGAAGGTCGAGAAGCGCTTGCCGAAGGCCGCGTTGTCGGTGGAGGAGGCCGAGGCGGTCCTCGCCCAGCCCGACCTGTCGAAACCGACCGGAGTGCGGGACCGGGCGATGATCGAGACGTTCTACGGCACCGGCATCCGCAGGGCCGAGTTGGCGAGGTTGAACGTTCGGGACCTCGACGTCGAACGCCACACCCTGATGGTGCGTCAGGGCAAGGGTCGCAAGGACCGGATGGTCCCGATCGGCCCACGGGCGATCGCCTGGATCGAGCGCTATGTCCGCGAGGTGCGACCCGGCTGGGTGGCCGAGCCCGACGACGGCACGCTCTTCCTCACCGTCGACGGGACACCGTTCAGCGTCGACCGCTTGACGCAACTCGTCAGGGACTACGTGAAGGCGTCCGGGACGGACAAGGAGGGCGCCTGCCACCTGTTCCGGCACACCCTGGCGACGTTGATGCTCGAAGGTGGGGCCGACATCCGCTACATCCAGGCGATGCTCGGCCACGCCGAACTATCCACGACCCAGATCTACACCCAAGTCAGCATCAGGGCGTTGCAGGCCGTTCACGCCGCGACGTTCCCCGGAGCGTCGAACTCACCACGAGCTGCTCGTGGTGAGGGCCCGTCGTTGGTGCCGTCAGGGGCGACGTCGGACGGGTTGCGGATGGTGTCCCCAGCCCAGTTGCTTGCTGCTATCGACTCCGAAATTGATCTAGAGAACCGCGGCCAGGCTGGATCGACTGGAGCCGACCAGTGACCCGCGAGGAGGCTCTGACGGCCGCCCAGAGCGCCGCGGAGAGCATCCGTGCGCTGAACCACCACACGATGCCCGGCGCGGTCCTGGGCGTCGTCGACGTCTACTCGCTCTTGGCCGAGTTGAGCCTCATGTCGGGCCGGCTGCCGCAACTGCTGCGGCAACTCGAGGACCTGGTCGACGAGTTCGTCGAGCACGACGAAGTCGCCATCGTGGACGGACCCAACGTCGGCGACCCAGCCGCCGCCGGCGCCATCTGTGGGCACTGGCTCGCGGCCGCATCTGGTGCCGCCGTCGAGCTGGCCCACCGCGTCGATGCCGCTCAGCAGACGCTCACCTGGGCCTCTTCCACCCACCCCGACCACTCTTCTTCCTAGCCGCTCTTTCGCCCTTCCGCCTGCTCTTCCCGTCCTTCGTCCCCGCCGCGCTCCTCGTCCTCTTCCCCGCCCTCATCCACCCTGATTTCCTCTCTCTTCTTCACTCGCACACGGTGTGCAGATCGAGGAGGCGACTTTCGTCGGTGACGCAAGAGGGAACCTGCCCAGACCCCGCCAGAGCGCCCCGAAGACGAACGTCCTGAGCGCCAGCGGCATCGTCCTGAGCGAGCAGGCTAAGTCGGTAGCACCTCATGCACTTCCGGAACCTGGGCCCGCTCACCAGTTGGTGAGCGGGCTTGTTGCGTGCCCGGCGAAACCAGCGGAGGTCGGAAGTGCATGAGGTCCTACGTACTTCGGCACTTCGAGATCCGGGCTTCGTCGGTGACGAAACGTCGGCGGTCGAGCGCACACTGGGCAGGGCCGGGAACGGGCCCGGCAGGCGTTGTCCGGGAGGGCGTCATGGCGATCGTGCGGAGCTACGGATCGATCGATGAGTGTCAGCACTGCGGCGGCCCGCTGCCGCCGACCAAGTCGACGGGCCGAACCCGGTTGTACTGCACGCCGGCGTGCCGGAAGGCCGCCTACGAGCAGCGTCGGGCGCGGAAGCCCGAGGCGACGATCGTGAAGGTCGTGGACCGGGTCGTGGTCGAACGGCACGAGACCACCACGGTCGTCGACAAGGGCCACGACATCAACCGGTGCATGCTCAACGTCGCCCAGTCGCCGCGGGCGTGCGCGAACGTGATCGCGCACCTGGCCGGCATGGCCCGCAACAACGAGTTGCTCGACTCAGGCGAGTGGGCGCCGGTGGTTCGGGCGTTGGGCGACCTGGGTGATGCCTTGAACGGTGACCCGCCACGTCGCTACCGCTGACCAGCGGCCGGCGCTGGAAGACTGACCCCATGACCACGGCGACCCGGCAGCGGACGACACCGCGCTGGGCCTTGTCTTTCCTAGCCGCCATCTTCGCGGTCCTGGCCGTCATCGGTCTTGCCGCTACCGCGTCCGCCGCAACCCAGGCCGGGGCTGAAACTCGCGTCGGGGCTTCCGACGTACCCGTCACCGTCGCCGTCGGGCCGCCGCAACACATCGCCGCAGGTCAGCGGCTAGGAGAAGCGGCCCCGGGGGTCGTAACCGTGGTGGCTACCGGTGTTGCCGCAGAAACCGTTCCGCTCGATTGGTCGCTGGTGTCGAAGGCCGGCGAGACGCGCGCAGCGCATGTGGCCCTCCACGAAGCTGAGAACGTCTCGAAGATGGCTCACGGCGTGTTCCTGGGGGACTCGCAGGCTCTGACGAACGAGGCGTGGTCTATCGCCCAGTCGAGAGGGATCGCCCCGATCAGCGAGGGAGGCGTCGACATTTACCGCGTCCCGATGGGCCGCAATGTCGGTTACGCAGGAGGCGCGAACGCTTGGGAGATGGCTGAAGTCCCGCACCGCACCATCGAGATCATCACTCGTGGAGGGACCAACGAGTTGATCACCGCCTACCCGGTCCCCTTGGGATGAACATGATCAGAGCCGCCGGAATTTGCCGAATCTGTCAGAACGGAGAACTCGTGTTCTCGCGTCGTAGCGACGGCGCGATCATCGTTGAGTGCCTAGAGTGCATGACCGGTTACACGGACCCGACGGACCTCGAAAAGAGCGACATCCTGAGACTGGATGGCGACGACTGGCAGACGGAGCCCGCTTCACTTGAGGAAGTTGTGCAGGCCGGGTTCGATGAGTTCCGGTTGTCGCCACACGAACACGGAGGTTTGTGATGCGCCGCCTTCTGGCAGCGCTCGGAACATTCATCCTGGGATGGCTCGTGGTCGTCCAGGCACCGCCGGAATCTGGCGCTCCGACCGCGGAGGTGCAGGCATACATCTACGACGGCCATCACCCCACTGCCACCTCGGTCCAATCGCCGTCCGAGCGAGGCCCACCGATCAGCGGGCGCGCAGTCACCACCTTCGAGGACGCCGGCGAGGCCGCGTTGCGCGGCGGTTCGGCGCGCCCAAGCCGACCCACACCCCGCGTTGAGATCACCTACAACGACTCGACCGCCTTCGTGCCGGTCGCGCAGGCTATGGGTACGACACCGGTGCCCGCTCGGCATCTTGACGGCGCTCTCTCGGTGTTCACGCCATCGGACGTTGCCGCAAAGGCACTAACGCCGCTTGAGCAGGGTGCGGCCAAGGTCCCTGGGGAGTGGGGTCCAGGGCTAGCGAATCGCGATCTCGGTGGAACCCGCTGGTTCGATCCTGCGGCCCCGAAAGCCAATGGCATCCGCATCGATAGGGGTGTTCCGAACTCGTCGTTCCCCTCGCAGCAGGTCGACCACGTCATTGTGCGCAGCGGCGGCAGGATCCTCGGCCCCGACGGCAAGCCCATCGTCGGCAGCCTCAAGCAGAACCCCGACGCGCACATCCCGCTCTCCGACTGGCTCAACTGGACATCCTGGAACGCGCCGTGAGCAACCTGATCACGTATCCAGAGATGCGGCTCCAAGTGGTCGAAGCGGTCCGCGCGCTCTCCGATCTCCACCATCAGCGCACCCGGTGGGGACGGTATGAAGAAGGCGTCAACTACTACGACGACCTGGCCCTCAACGTGCACATCCTCTACGACGACTGCATGGTTCTTCCGGCGCCGCAAGGCGCCGTGCCGGGGGTCCTTCACGCGCAGGAGGTCCAGATCTTCCGTGAGTTGGATAGGGCGCTTGGCCCCATGCTGGACGAACTTCGGGGTGAACCCGACGACGTGTATGTGAGCGACCCGCGCTGGCCGCTCGTCGTTGAGACGGCTGCCAGGGCGCTCGTGATTATGGAGCAGTGCGACGAGGGGACGATGCCATGAGGCCACTCTTCTCGCTGCTCATCGCGTTGATCGCTGCGTGGCTCGGCGTCGCCAGCGCTGGTCCGGTCCATGCTGCCTCGTGTCCCGCTGTCCACACGCACAACTACGACGGGCACCACAGGCACGCCGCGACCCACAGCGCCACCGCCGAGCGTGGTCCTCCGCCGTCCTGCTACACCGACACCACCTCCCATGCCGTCGACCGTTCGTCGCACGGCGCTTTGGCGCGCCCGGCCGGGCCGACGCCTAGGTCTACGACCACCTCCACCACCCCTGCTGGGCTCGTCCGGGTCGCACGGGCTACGGGTACGACCAGCGAGCGAGCTCAGGCAATCGGCAGGGATCTATCGACGCTTGAGTGTTGGCGTGTTGCCGCAGAAACCGGGACGTCAGTTTTCCGCACGCCGCGACTCGGCGCTGGGAGCTCCGAACTTGAGCATGGGCTTGACCCGGCGCGATTCGCAGCGGGAGACCAGAGCGCATACGTCGGCGATGAGGCCGCCGCGCGCACCTTGGCACATCCAAACGTTGGCAGCTACGAGAACGGATACACCCGCTTCGATATGCATCCAGACTTCGAGAGCGAGTTCAGCAAGTTCAAGTACAACTACGCGGAGGGTGGACCTGGAAGTTTCGAGTACCAGATCCCTCAGAGCATGATTCCCCGCTTCAACGAGCTCACTCTGAGCCGCACATGGATACCGTTCGAATGAGCGGGATCGAGGGCGCCGACGGCCCGCTGGCCCCTGGACGCATCGTTCATGGGGTCGTCGTCGCTCATAACCCCTGGGGCATCGAGCTCGCTCTCGAGGAGGCCGAGGCGTTCGGAACTGTCGACATCCGGTTTCTGTCGGACGATCCGGCTGACATGAACGAGGAGCGGTTCCCGCCTCTGGGAGCGAGGCTCGCCGCACGGGTGCAGGGCATGATGCCCAATGGGCAACTGCGCCTCACCATGCGTGGGTCGGATCTCGGCGATACGGATCAGGGCCACCAGTGATTGAGTTGCCGAACCCCGTCAAGGCTCTCCCCGAATGAGGCGCCTCCTCATCGTCCTCTTGGGAGTCCTTGCCGCGTGGCTTGGCATCTCGGCAACGGCAGATGCGAGCGCGTCGCCGGAGCTCCCTGCTGCGGTTCATTGCTACGACGGGCACGCCCTCTCGTCAACAAACACCACTACGACGATGGAGCGCGGTCCGCCTTCTTGTGCGGGCGCCAACAGCACCAGCCCCCACGCCGCCGACCCTTGGTCGCGCGGCAATTCGGCGTGTCCTGCCCCCCGTTTCTCGGTCCACATCTCGTGTGAGGGGACTGCTGCACGATCAGGTGACATCTGATCGTGCAGCAGCCCCCCTGACGTTGGAAGACGTTGGAAGGTGCTAGATGTCGTAATACTGCGCAAACTGGTAGGAGAGTCCCGGGGAGTGGTGGGTTTGAGGGCCGGCGGCGGGGCGTGGAGACGTAGACGGCCATCGGCGGGATCTTCGGTGTGAAACGACCAAGTCACGCACTGAAGGAGAACCACCGATGGCCTTGCCCCAGTCTGCCCTGTCCGAGCTGCTCGAGGCGTTCCGTGCCGGTGATGGCGTGGATCTGATCCGCGACTCGGTCCGTGTCGCGCTGCAGGAACTGATCGAGCTCGAAGCGACCGAACGCATCGGCGCCGCACCCTATGAGCGCACCGAGGACCGCACCGCTGAGCGCAACGGTCACCGGTCCCGGATGCTGACCACCAAGGCCGGCGACGTCGAGCTGCGCATCCCCAAGCTCCGCAAGGGCTCGTACTTCCCCTCCATCCTCGAACCCCGCCGCCGGATCGACCAGGCGCTGTACGCGGTGGTGATGGAGGCATACGTCCACGGCATCTCGACCAGAAGCGTCGACGACCTGGTCGACGCGATGGGCGGCACGGGCGTGTCGAAGTCCGAGGTCTCTCGGATCTGCGAGCAGCTCGATGAGTCGGTCGGGGCGTTCCGCACCCGGCCCCTGGACCACACCGCGTTCCCGTACGTCTACCTGGATGCGACCTACCTCCATGTGCGCAACAAGCCGGGCAAGGGCGGCCAGGTCGTCTCGATGGCCGTCGTGGTCGCGACCGGGATCGCTGCCGACGGATCCCGGGAGATCCTGGGCCTGGACGTGGGTGACAGTGAGGACGAGACGTTCTGGCGCGCGTTCCTGCTCAGCCTCAAGCAGCGCGGCCTGCACGGTGTGAAGCTGGTCATCAGCGACCAGCACTCCGGGCTGGTGGCGGCGTTGAAGCGGTCCTTCCAGGGCTCTGGACACCAGCGGTGCCGAGTCCACTTCGCCCGCAACCTGTTGGCCCACGTCCCCAAGACCCACGCCGACATGGTCGCTGCGGTGTTCCGCACGATCTTCGCCCAGCCCGACCCCGAGGCCGTCGCCGCCGCGTGGGACGAGGTCCGTGACCAACTCGCCGCGTCCTTCCCCAAGGTCGGTCCGCTGATGGACGAGGCCAAGGCCGAGGTGCTCGCGTTCACGGCGTTCCCGAAGGCCCACTGGCGCAAGGTCTGGTCGACCAACCCGCTCGAGCGGGTCAACAAGGAGATCAAGCGCCGCTCCCGCGTGGTCGGGATCTTCCCCAATGCCGCGGCCGTGATCCGGCTCGTCGGCGCGGTCCTGATCGACATGCATGACGAGTGGATCGCCGGCGACCGCCGCTACCTCTCAGAAGAGTCCATGGCGCTGCTCAACGACCCCGTGGATACTGGTGAGCACGCCGCCATCGAGAGCGGCGAGTAGGGCACCGAGGATCACCTCAAAGCCCACCACCCCACGGGGCTCTGTCCAAACTGGTTGCGGCTGGGTTGGGCGATGTACCACTGATGTACCAAGGCGACGGAAAGCGGTGCATGGCATCGAAAGTTGTTGGACGACGTTTGCCCAGGTCAAGCTCAATATCCAGACCTTTGCCCCAGTTCGCAGGATCGCCGGCGTCACATGATCAACCTCTGAGGGCAGCAGGCACCCAGCTTGCGAGGTGCCTGCGTCGGCCGAAGAGGTCGAGTGTCCGCGCGGCTGAGCCTGCGACGCTACGGCCGGACGTATCGAGACCTGTCGAAGCACGGCGAGGGGTCAGGACCACGGGTCCTGGCCCCTCGTCCACTTTTGTTGGCCTTCGCTCCACCCGGACGTGGGAGGGCCGGGCCCTGGTCGTCACCGGGGGCGGCCAGGCTGGCGTCGTACCTCAGGACGACCCCAAGGAACGAGCGCACGCCCCATGCCTCGCACGCGCATCGCCGCCCTGTCCCTCCGGCTCACGACCGCACTCGTGGTCGCGCTCTCCGTCGTCGTCTCGGCGCCGGCCGTGGCGCGCGGCGGCTTCGTCGCGCACGCGGCGCGGGCCAGCCCGACGCGCGTGGGCCTGCGCGTCATCTCCTTCAACACCGACTTCGCGGTGAGTCGTCGCCAGTGGGTCGCCGAGATGGACCGGGCCGCGCGCCTCGCTCCGGACGTGCTGCTGGTCCAGGAGGTGCAGTGGCGGGACCGGGTGATCCGCCGGTGGGCGCGCCGGGAGCACTACCGGCTCTGGTACGGCCGCAACGACGAGCACCAGGAGTCCGACGTGCTGCTGCGCTCGGGGCGCCGCTTCGACGTGCGAGGCGTGCGCTACCGGCTCGGATCGGGTGCGGTGACGCGGGCCGACGGCGAGCGGATCCACGCCCGGTACATCCAGACGGTCCGGGTCCGGGACCGCCGGTCGGGACGACGGTTCGCGTTCTCCACCACCCACGTCGTGCCGGAGGTGATGTGGTGGCCGCGCGAGGGCAGCTACCGCGGTGCTCCCGATCCGTTCCGGATCCAGCCCCGCTACGGTACGCCGACGCTCGACGCGGCCGAGGCGCACTACGCGCGCGTCCGGCGGCAGGCGTTGTCCGACGCGGCTGCGGGCTACCTGCCCGTCGTCGGCGGCGACTTCAACGCCGGCGCCCAGTACGAGCCTGCCTGGCGGGGCTTCATGTCCGACGAGCTCGGCGGCTTCATGACCTCGAACCACGCGGCCCTCGGCCGGGTCGGGACCGAGGACGACCCGGTGACCGGCGACCGCAGGTCGATCGACTACGTCTGGGCGCCGACCGGGGACGTGGTGCGGTTCCGCGACGAGCAGGTGGTCCCGGCCGCGTCCGACCACGACATCCTCGTGGTCGACCTCTCCGTCGCCCGGGCCGGCTGACCGGCGGTCAGGGGAGCACGCGGCGCAGGAACTCGCGCGTCCGCGCCTGCTCCGGGTCCCCGAGCACCTGCTCCGGCGGCCCGGCCTCGAGGATCCGTCCGTTGTCGAGGAAGCAGACGGTCGTGGCGACCTCGCGGGCGAAGCTCATCTCGTGGGTGGCGAGCACCATCGTCGTACCGGCGTCGGCGAGGCTGCGCACGATGTCGAGCACCTCGCCGACCAGCTCCGGGTCGAGGGCGGCGGTGATCTCGTCGAGCAGCAGGAGGGCGGGATCGGTGCACAGCGCGCGCACCAGCGCGGCCCGCTGCTGCTGGCCGCCGGAGAGCTGGTCGGGGTGCTTCGCGACGTGCTCGGCGAGGCCGAACCGCTCGAGCAGCCCGGTGGCCTTGACCCGCGCCTCGGCGACCGCTCGGCGGTGCACCTTGCGCGGGGCGAGCGTGCAGTTGTCGAGGACGCTCAGGTGCGGGAACAGGTTGTAGGCCTGGAAGACCATGCCGATGTGGCGACGCACGTCCTGCGGATCGACGAGCGGGTCGGAGATCTCGCGGCCCTGGAACTCGATGATCCCGTCGTCGATCGGCTCGAGCAGGTCCAGGCAGCGCAGCAAGGTCGACTTGCCGGAGCCGGAGGAGCCGATCAGGCACACGACGTCGCCAGGGGAGACCGACAGCGAGACGTCGTCCAGGACGACCCGCGGGCTCCCACCGTGCCGGGGGTAGGTCTTGCGCACGTTGCGCACGTCGAGCAGCGCGGCCATCAGAGGGCTCCTGCCCGCTCGCGCCGGGCCAGGCGGCGCGCGAGCGCGTCGCAGAGGCGTGCCAGCGGCACGGTCATGGCGACGAAAAAGGCGGCCACGACCACGATCGGGGTGAAGTTGAAGTTGTAGTTGCCGTAGTCCGAGGCGGAGAGCAGCGCCTCGGAGACGCCGACCGAGGCGACCAGTGCGGTGTCCTTCTGCAACGACACGAAGTCGTTGAGCAGCGGCGGGATCACCCGTCGTACCGCCTGCGGCACGACGACGTACCGCATGGTCTGGCTCCGGGTCAGCGCGAGCGCCTCGGCGCTCGCGACCTGGGACGGGTGCACCGACTCGATGCCGGACCGGAACACCTCGGCGACGTAGGCCGAGTAGGAGATCACCAGGGCGACCGTCGACCAGAAGAACAGGCTGCTCGGTACGCCGGAGAGCCCGAGCGCCGGCATGCCGAACGCGAACAGGAAGAGCAGGACCAGCGTGGGGATGCCGCGGACGACGTCGGTGTAGACGACGGCGACGCCGCGCAGCGGGACCAGCCACGCGGACCGTGACTGCCGGGCGAGGGCGATCGCCAGCCCGAGCACCAGGATGAGCGGCTCCGCGATGAGGAACATCCGGACGTTGATCCAGAACCCCTTGACGATGCTGGGCAGCGCCGCCCGGGCGTGGTGGGCGTTGAAGAAGGTGTCGCGCACCGTCGGCCAACCCGGCGACACGACGATCGCCGTGATGGTGCCGCCGAGGACGACGACCGTCGTCAGCGAGGCGATGACCAGACGGCGGCGCCGCATCGCCGCACGCGTACGACGTCGGGCGAGCTCGTGCTCGCTCGGCCGCCACTCGGCCGGGGCGGTCGCGCTCACTTCAGGACGGGCACGCTGACGACGTCCGACAGCCACTTCTTCTCGATGGCGGCGAGCGTGCCGTTCTGCTTCAGCTGGCCGAGTGCCCAGTTCACGCACGAGACGAGCGGGTTGCCCTTCTGGAAGAGCATCCCGAACTCCTCCGGCGTACCGCCGTCGTAGGAGAACTGGCCGAGCAGCTCGCTGCCCGGGATCTCCGCCGCGCTGATGTAGAACGCCGTCGGCAGGTCGGCGACGATCGCGTCCACCTGGCCGTTGAGCAGCGCCTGCTTGGCGGCATTGGTGTTCTGGAAGACCAGCGGAGCAGTGGTCGGCTTGATGACGTCGCGGATCGCGGTCAGCGAGGTGGTGCCGGTCTGCGCACCGACCTTGAACTTCGCCAGGTCGGCCAGCGAGGTTGCGCCGGCGGCGGGGCCGTTCTTGAGCACGACCACGGCCTGGGCGGCGGAGTAGTAGCCGTCGGAGAAGTCGACGACCTTGGCCCGGGCCGGGCTGATCGAGATCTGGTTGATGTCGAAGTCGAAGCTCTTCGGGCCCGGCTTGTAGGAGTTGTTGAAGGGGACGGTCACCCACTTCACCTGGTCCTTGGTGAAGCCGAGCTGCTTCGCGACGGCGTACGCGACGGCCGACTCGTAGCCCTTCCCGTTGGTCGGGTCGTTGCCCGAGAACCAGGGGTCGTACGCCGGCGAGTCGGTGCCGACGGTCAGGACGCCGGAGTGGAGCAGGTGGAGCTGGTCGGGGGTGCACTCGGCGGCCGACGCGCTGGAGCTGTCGGTCGCGACCTCCTTGGTCGGCGCGCACGCCGTCGTCGCGGCGATGAGCAGGGCGGCAGCGGCGGGTGCGAGGAGGCGGGTCGTGCGCATGCGCGCATGCTACGGCTCCCCGCCGCTGCAAGAATGACCGCCATGGAGCGCGTGGTCATCATCGGTGGGGGTCCCGGCGGCTACGAGTCGGCGCTGGTCGCCGCACAGCTCGGTGCACAGGTCACCGTCGTCGACAGCGACGGCATCGGCGGCTCGGCCGTGCTCACCGACTGCGTGCCCAGCAAGACGCTCATCGCGACCGCCGAGGTGATGACCGACCTGAGCCACGCGCGCGAGCTCGGGATCATGGTCGAGCCGCCCCGCGTCGACCTCGCCCGCGTCAACCAGCGCGTGAAGAGCCTCGCCCGGGCGCAGTCGGTCGACATCGAGGCCCGGCTCGCCCGCGAGGGCGTGACGGTCGTCCACGGCACGGGACGGCTGGACGGTCCGTCACGGGTGATCGCGACGAGCCCGGACGGCACCCAGACGTCGTACGACGCCGACGCGATCCTCGTCGCCACCGGTGCCGCGCCCCGGACGCTGCCGACCGCCCAGCCCGACGGCGAGCGGATCCTGACCTGGGAGCAGGTCTACGACCTGGCCGACCTGCCCGAGCACATGATCGTGGTCGGCTCCGGTGTCACGGGTGCTGAGTTCGCGAGCGCCTACCAAGCGCTCGGCATCCCCGTGACCCTCGTGTCGTCGCGTGAGCGCATCCTGCCCGGCGAGGACCAGGACGCCGCCCAGGTCCTGGAGGACGTGGCCACCCGTCGCGGCATGACCGTGCTCGGCCAGTCCCGGATGCAGTCGGTGGCCCGCGACGGCGACGTCGTGACGGTGACGCTCGCCGACGGGCGTGAGGTCACCGGGTCGCACTGCATCCTCGCGCTCGGATCCGTGCCCAACACCACGGGACTCGGGCTCGAGGAGGCCGGCGTGCACCTCGACGACGGCGGGTTCGTCGAGGTCGACAAGGTCTCGCGCACCTCCGCCCGCGGTGTGTACGCCGCCGGCGACTGCACCGGCGTCTTCATGCTCGCGTCCGTGGCCGCCATGCAGGGCCGGATCGCGATGTGGCACTTCCTCGGCGACGCCGTCGCTCCGCTGGACCTGCGCGACGTGTCGTCGAACGTCTTCACCTCGCCCGAGATCGCGACCGTCGGGGTGACCCAGAAGCAGGTCGACGCAGGGGAGGCCTTCGCCGAGGTCGTCCTGCAACCGCTCGCCACGAACGCGCGCGCCAAGATGCAGGGCATCACCGACGGATTCGTGAAGCTGTTCATCAGCCCCGGCTCGAGCCGGCTGCTCGGCGGCGTCGTCGTCGGCCCGCGCGCCTCGGAGCTGATCCACCCGATCACGCTCGCGGTCAAGGAGCGCCTCACCGCCGACGAGTTCGCCAACACCTTCACCGTCTACCCGTCGATCAGCGGCTCGATCGCCGAGGCGGCCCGCCGCCTCCACAACGCTTGATGGGTCGAGCGCGTCGCCGCTGATGCTTCCCTCGCCGGGTCCGCCCCGTCGCTGGCGCTCCGGCACGGACCCGGCCTCGGTCGCGCGGCGCCGCGCTGCCGACCCTTGATGGGTCGAGCGCGTCGCCGCTGATGCTTCCCTCGCCGGGTCCGCCCCGTCGCTGGCGCTCCGGCACGGACCCGGCCTCGGTCGCGCGGCGCCGCGCTGCCGACCTCACGCAGGGTCGCCCACTCGCGTAGGGGAAGATGTGCTCATGCGCGTCCACCTCGGCTGCGACCACGCCGGACTCGAGCTCAAGTCGCACCTCACGTCCTGGCTGACCGAGCACGGCTACGAGCCGGTCGACCACGGCCCGTTCGTCTACGACGCGCTCGACGACTACCCGGTCTTCTGCCTGCGTGCGGCCGAGGGCGTCGCGGCCGACCGGGCCAAGGGGTTGGACAGCCTCGGCGTGGTCATCGGCGGCTCGGGCAACGGCGAGCAGATCGCCGCGAACAAGGTCACGGGCATCCGTGCGGCTCTGGCGTGGTCGGAGGAGACCGCTGCGCTGGCGCGTGAGCACAACGACGCCTGGGTCGTCGCCGTCGGCGGCCGGATGCACACCCTCGAGGTGATGACCCGCCTGGTCGAGGTCTTCCTGACCACGCCGTTCACCGGCGAGGAGCGGCACGCCCGGCGGATCGCCATGCTCTCCGACTACGAGACGACCGGTGAGCTCCCCCCGCTCCCGCCGTCGGCGGTCGATGCCTGAGGGGCACACCCTCCACCGCCTGGCCCTGCAGCTCACGGACGTGTTCGGGGGACGTCCGGTCAGGGTCTCCAGCCCGCAGGGGCGCTTCGCCGACTCCGCGGCTCAGCTCGACGGTGGCGTGCTACTGGACGCCGATGCGTGGGGCAAGCAGCTCTTCGCCCGCTTCGACGGTGACCGCTTCATCCACGTCCACCTCGGCCTCTACGGCAAGCTCGACGTCCACGACGACGCGCCCGTGGTGCCCGCGCCGGTGGGCCAGGTGCGGCTGCGGCTGCAGTCGGAGACGGCGTACGCCGACCTGCGCGGAGCCACCACCTGTGCCCTCGTGACCGCGGCCGAGCGCGACGCGGTGATCGCGCGGTCGGGGCCGGACCCGCTGCGCGCCGACGCCGACCCGACGGCGGCCTGGGCCCGGATCAGCCGCAGCAGTGCTCCCATCGGTGTCCTGCTCATGGACCAAACGGTCCTCGCGGGGGTCGGGAACGTCTACCGTGCTGAGGTGCTCTTCCGCCACCGCATCCACCCGCTGCGTCCGGGGCGCACGCTGCGCTCCGGGCAGTGGCAGGCGATGTGGGACGACCTCGTCGTGCTGATGGCCGAGGGCGTGCAGACCGGGCGGATCGACACCGTCCGCCCCGAGCACACCCCCGAGGCGATGGGTCGGCCGCCGCGGGTCGACGACCACGGCGGCGAGGTGTACGTCTACCGGCGTACCGGACAGCCGTGCCTGGTCTGCGGCCGCAAGGTCAGCACCGAGGTGCTCTCGGGGCGCAACGTCTTCTGGTGCAGCCGCTGTCAGCCGGCCTTCCGCTCGAGGGCCGTGCGGTGATCGGTGAGGGCCGGCGCTGGTTCGTCAGCGAGCGCGGCATCCTCGTCGTGCTCTGCCTCGCGTCCGCCGCCGCCGCGGGCGCGATCGTGCTGCGGCCGGAGAAGGTCCCGATCAACCTGGTGTTCGCGCCGATCGTGCTGGCCGTCCTGTTCCTGAGCAACCGGACCCTGCAGTGGTACGCCGTCGTCCAGCTCTGCACGCTCGCCGTCGCGGTCGCCTCCGCGTCCCTGCAGATCACCTTCACGACCCGCACCACGGTCGGCATCCCGGTCATGTTCCTGCTCACCGTCACGGTGTTCCTCGTCGCGCGCGGACCCGGACGTCTCGGAGTCGCGCGGCTGAGGGGGGAGTCGATGTTGGTCGACCTGAGGGACCGGATCCTGGCGCAGGGCGAGATCCCGCCGCTGCCCGACCAGTGGCTGGTCGACTCGGCGCTGTCGTCGGCGGGCGGATCGCCGTTCGCCGGCGACTTCGTGGTCGCGACCCGCCGCGACCACGGGCACCGGCTCGAGCTGGCGGTGGTCGACGTGTCCGGCAAGGGCGAGGCGGCCGGCACCCGGGCGCTGCAGCTCTCCGGCGCGATGGGCGGCCTGCTCGGTGCGATGCCCGCCGCCGAGTTCCTCGGCGCGGCCAACGACTACCTGCTCCAGCGCGTCTGGGAGGAGGGGTTCGCCACCGCGGTCCACCTCTCGCTCGACCTGGAGACCGGCGCCTTCGAGGTCCGAGGCGCCGGCCACCCGCCGGCCGCCCAGCGGCACGCCGGTTCGGGGCGCTGGCAGATCCTGCGCACCGAGGGCCCTGTGCTGGGCGTCCTCGAGGACGTCTCGTACGACGCCTGCCACGGCCGCCTCGGGCCCGGCGACTCGCTCGTGCTCTACACCGACGGCATGGTCGAGGAGCCGCGCCGCGACATCGAGCTCGGTATCGACGCGATGCTCGGCGAGGCGGAGTCGCTGCTGCGCCGCTCCTGGGACGGCCTCGCCGCGCGCCTCGTCGCCGCGGTCGGCTCGCCCGAGGACGACCGGGCGCTGCTGGTGGTCCACCGCCGCCCGTGACGGGTCCTGCGGGTCGGGGCGACAGGACTCGAACCTGCGGTCTCCTGCTCCCAAAGCAGGCGCGCTAGCCACTACGCTACGCCCCGCGAAACCGCCTCTGACCTGCGACATCGCATGTCATTTGCGGTCTCTGGAGGGGATGACGGGAATCGAACCCGCGTCATCAGTTTGGAAGACTGAGGCTCTACCATTGAGCTACATCCCCGGAGGATCCGTCGCCGGATCGCGTGCTCATCCTTCCACACGCGCCGACGCGATCCCCACTCGGCACGCACCCGTGCAGCCCGTGGTCCCTGGCGCCCACCTGCCCCCCACATGCAGGCGGGCGCCGTGCACCCGATTCCAGCGTTCCCGGGGCGTCCGGTGCGAGCGCACGCGTGTTCCCGGACGAAGTCCGGACGGCTCCGGACGGCGGCCACTAGGCTGAGCGCCGTCGTCTCGGGCAGGTGGCACGGGAGGGCGATCGATGACGTCGGCAGATGCGAAGCCGGTCGAGAGGCGGCGCTGGGACGCGCTGGTGGCGCGGCTCCAGGAGCGGCGGGCAGGGGTCGGGAACCCGTCGTACGGCGAGATCGCGGAGCGCGTCGCCGCTGCCCGCGAGCTCGCGGGTGCCACGCCGCACGCCGCGCGCGTCGCGAAGAGCACCGTGTACGACGCCTTCCGGCCTGGCCGGGCGCGGATCAACCTGGAGCTCGTCCGGGAGATCGCCGCGGTGCTGGGCGCGCACCCGTGCGACGTCGACGCCTGGGTCGAGGAGTGCGCGCAGCAGCCGGAGCAGCCGTGCCCCGACCCGGTGGTGCCCGAGGCCGCGCGACCGTCGGTCACGGCGACCGTCGTGGTGCTGATCGGGTGCCTGGGCCTCAACCTGCTCGGGCGCGCGGTCGTCGACTGGCTGCACCTGCCGATCTACCTGGACATGGTCGGCACGGCCGTCGCCGCGCTGGCGCTCGGCCCGTGGCTGGGCGCCCTGGTCGGCGGATCCACGAACGTCGCCGGCGCGCTGATCAGCGGCTGGGACTCCTTCCCGTTCGCGGTCGTCAACGTCGCGGGTGCCCTGGTGTGGGGGTACGGCGCACGCCGTCTCGGCCGGGACCTGCCGCGGTTCTTCCTGCTCAACCTGCTCGTGGCGCTGGTCTGCTCGCTGATCGCCGTGCCCATCCTGGTGTTCGTGTTCGGCGGCTCGGTCGGCGCCGGCCAGGACACGATCACCCAGACCTTCCTGGAGCTCGGCAACGGCCTGCTCGAGGCGGTCGGCTTCTCGAACCTGCTCACCTCGGGTGCGGACAAGATGATCAGCGGGTTCATCGCGCTGGTCGTGGTGACCTCGCTCCCGACCGCGTTCCGCCGGCTCTTCCCCCTGGCCCAGAAGCTCCACGACTGACCCTGGCAGGATCCTCGCCGTGGAGCACTGCTCGGTCCTCGCGGCCGCCCGCGAGGAGTCGATGGTCGGCACCGCCTTCACCGAGCGCGGCCTCCTCCTCGTCGAGCAGCCCGGGGCCTGGGGGCGGAAGGGCCTCGCCGACTCCGACCTCGACCACGCCGTGGCGGCCGAGCTGCAGCGGCGCGCGGACGCCGCCGACCTCCGGCTGCTGGCGGTACGCCGTCCGGACGGCGCCAACCGCGAGGCGGTCGCCGGCGGACGGTCGTGGGCGGTGCGACCGGCCGGGTCGACCACCCTGTCGTGGGGGCGGTTCGGCGACGACGCCGACCTGCTCGACCTAGCCCTCGACGGGTCGGTGGGGACGCCGGCCGAGGAGCCGACGTACCTCGTCTGCACCCACGCCAAGCGGGACGTCTGCTGCGCCCTGTTCGCGCGGCCGATCGCGGCGGCGCTCGCGGCGCTGCGCCCCGGTCACGTGTGGGGCTGCAGCCACACCGGCGGCCACCGGTTCGCCCCCGTGGTCGTCGCGGTGCCGGCGGGCGGCGCGACCCTGGTGTACGGCCGGGTCGGGACCGACGTGGTCGCGGACCTGGTCGCGGCCACCGACGCGGGCCGGGTGCTGCCCGACCTGCTGCGCGGCGTCGCCGGCCACCCGGGACACGTCCAGGCGGCGCTCGCGCACGCGCTCGACGAGCACACGGTGCCCGCCGACTGGACCGTGCGCGGTGTCGACCCGGTGGCCGCGGGGGAGTGGCGGGTGCGGCTCGACGGCCCCTCGCCGCTGACGCTGGACGTCCGCGCCCGCACCGACCTCGAGCCGATGGTCAGCTGCGGCAAGCCCGAGCCCTCCGAGCAGACGCACTACGCGGTGTCCACGGCATCGCGCTGAATCGTTCGGCCGCCCCCTCCGCGGGTAGTGTGGGCCAGTCTGAATCACCGGGGCGTGAGCACCTGACCGCCCCACCCACCGACCAGTAGGAGAACACCTGTGAAGAGCGCCGTCGAGACCTTGAGCCCGACCCGGGCCAAGCTGACCGTCGAGGTGCCCTTCGAGGAGCTCAAGCCGAGCCTCGACGCGGCGTACCAGAAGATCGCGAAGCAGATCAACGTCCCCGGCTTCCGCCGCGGCAAGGTCCCGCCGCAGGTCATCGACCGCCAGGTCGGCCGCGGCGTCGTGCTCGACGAGGCCGTCAACGACGTGCTGCCGAAGGCCTACACCGAGGCGCTGCAGGAGAACAAGATCACCCCGCTCGCGCAGCCGGAGATCGAGGTCACCAAGCTCGACGACGCCGAGGGCCTGGCCTTCACCGCCGAGCTCGACGTGCTGCCCGCGTTCGAGGTCCCGGCGTACGACGGCCTCGAGGCCTCCGTCGAGGACATCGAGGTCTCCGACGAGGACGTCGAGGAGCAGGTCCAGGCGCTCCGCGAGCGCTTCGGCACCCTGGCCGACGTCGAGCGTCCCGCGCAGGACGGCGACTTCGTCGTCATCGACCTGGCCGCCACCCAGGACGGCGAGCCGGTCGAGGGCGCCGAGATCAGCGGCTTCTCCTACAAGGTCGGCAACGGCGGCATGATCGACGGTCTCGACGAGGCCCTCGTCGGCCTGTCCGCCGGCGAGTCCACGACCTTCACCTCGCAGCTGGTCAACGGCGACGCCGTCGGCCAGGACGTCGAGGTCGCGGTCACCGTCACCCAGGTCCAGGAGCAGGAGCTCCCCGAGCTCGACGACGACTTCGCCCAGGACGCCTCCGAGTTCGACACCCTGGCCGAGCTCAAGGACGACGTCCGCGAGCGCCTCACCCGCGGTCAGCGGCTCGAGCAGGCGGCCGCGGCGCGCGACGCCGTCCTCGAGGCGCTGCTGGAGAAGGTCGAGATCCCGCTGCCCGAGTCCCTCGTCACCGAGGAGCTCAACTCGCGTCGTCAGTCCGTCGAGCAGCAGCTCGCGTACGGCGGCATGACCCTCGAGAAGTACCTCGAGGACGAGGGCCAGACCCAGGAGGAGTTCGAGGCCGACCTCGAGCGCCGGGTCCGCGACTCGATCGCCGCGCAGTTCATCCTCGACGACATCGCGGAGAAGGAGGAGCTGGGCGTCGACCAGAACGAGCTCACCCAGCACATGATCCGCCGCGCCCAGCAGTCCGGCCAGGACCCGCAGGAGTTCGTCAACCACATGCTCGAGCACAACCACGTGCCCGAGCTGGTCGCCGAGATCCGCCGCGGCAAGGCCCTGGCCCAGCTGGTCGAGGGCGCGGTCGTCAAGGACGCCTCCGGCAACGTGGTCGAGCTGAAGACCCTCCTGCCGGACGGTACCTACGCCGACCCGGCCGCCGAGGTCGAGGAGACCGAGGCGGCTGCCGAGGAGACCGAGGCTGCCGAGGCTCCGGCCGAGGCCTGATCACGTCCCCGCGGGTGAGCTTGTGAACCCGCGGCCCAGGACGGGAGATCGAGTAGCGCCGCTGCCGAGGAACGAGGCAGCGAGGCGTGTATCGAGATCCCTCCGATTCCGTACGACGGTCCCTCATCCTCCGGGGTGGGGGGCCGTCGGCCTTCTCGGCGGGCTATGAGTGTACGAGTGTGCACTGAATCGACTACCCTCCTGCCATGACCACCCCGACCGGCCCCACCGTCCTCGACGCGCTGTCCCTGGGCGCCCAGGCGGCCAACGACGTCATCGTGGACACGGCCCGGGACACCCACACCGCCATCGCGCGCCGGGTGCACGGCATCGTGGGGCGCCTCGTCGGACCGGCGGCGCTGCCCGTCGAGGTCCTGCACCTCGGCATCGCCGGCGCGGTCTACGGGAGCATCGGGCTCACCCTCAAGGGCGCCAGCGTCGGTCTCGACCGGGCCGCGGCGGCCGGGCTCGGTCCGCAGCTCGAGGACACCCCGCGCGGTCGCTTCGTGAACGCCGCCGCCAACGGACTGATCGGCGACGAGATCCTGCGCGAGCGTCCCCAGCTCGCCATCCCGCTCGCGGTCCGCCACGAGGGCCGCGACGTGGACCTCCACCTCCCGGCCGACGTCCGCCGCGCCTTCCCGAGCGCCACCGGGAAGCTTGTGGTGTTCCTGCACGGGCTCTGCGAGAACGAGTCGTACTGGAGCTACCACCGCGACCGCACCGGGACGACGTACGCCGAGACCCTCATCCCGCACGGGTGGACGCCCGTGTTCCTCCGGGCCAACACCGGCCTCCCGCTGCGGCACAACGGGGTGGCCCTCGCCTCGCTGATGCAGCAGGTCGTCGACGTCTGGCCGACGGAGGTGGACCGGATCGTCCTGGTCGGCCACTCGCTCGGCGGGCTCATCATCCGTGCGGCCTCCGCCGTCGTGGCGGACGGCGACGCCCCGGCGCCCTGGACCCGCAAGGTCACCGACGTGATCACCCTGAGCACCCCGCACCTCGGCTCCTGGTTCGCCGTGATCGCCGACCACGCCAGCCGGATGTCGTCGCGGGTGCCCGAGGTGGCCGCGTTCGGGCGGATCATCGACCGGCAGGCCGCCGGCATCCACGACCTGATCGAGGGGCTGGGCGAGGACGTCCCCGCGCTCCCGCACGCGCGCTACCGGCTGGTGACGGCCAGCCTCACCTGGTCGCCACGGCACCCGATGGCCCGGGCCATCGGCGATCTGCTGGTGACGCCGCGCTCGGCCGCGGGCCAGGACCGGACCCGCGACCTCTTCCCCGAGGGCGAGGTGCTCCACGTCGGTCGCAGCGACCACTTCTCCGTGCTCAACCACCCCGAGGTCGCCGCCGCCCTGCTGCGCTGGCTCCGATGAGCCAGGCGGGCTGAGTACCGCTGCGCAGGCACGCCGCCGCGTCGCTCACGACGCTGGTGGCATGAGCACCGACACGGCCCGCCCCGACGCCCGCACCCGCCTGATCATCCAGACCGTTGCCGTCTTCTCGACCCTGTTCGGCATCGTCGAGACCGGCGTGGGCGCGCTCGCGCTGGTGGCGGCGGTCAGCACGCCCGACGACCCGTGGAACATCCTCGCCTACGCCGTCGCCGTGGTGGTGGGCGCGCCGGGACTCATCGGGCTGGTCACCGGCGTGGCGGCGTTTCGGGTCCGTCGTACCGACGTGGCCGGCTGGCTCGTCGCGGTCTCCGGGGTCGTCGTCCTGGTGCCGGGCGCGGTCATCCTCTCCTTCGGCTGACCCGCGGGGCGCCCGCGACCGTGACTGCGGCCGTGGGGCCGCCGTACCGAATCTGCTGTCGGCGAACAGAGGGCGAGAACGCGTGGCTCGGGCCTCCTCGACGGCTAGCCTCACCTGCGTGAGCCTGAATCCCGAGACCACCGCACCCCAGATGAATGGGGCGGCGGGCATGAGCTTCCTCGACGACAACATCTACAGCCGGCTGCTGCGGGAGCGGATCGTGTTCCTCGGCTCGGAGGTGCGCGACCAGAACGCCAACGCGATCTGCGCCCAGCTGCTGCTGCTCTCGGCCGAGGACCCCGAGGCCGACATCTTCCTGCACATCAACAGCCCCGGTGGCTCCGTCGACGCCGGCATGGCGATCTACGACACCATGAACTACATCCCCAACGACGTCGCGACCGTGGGCATGGGCCTGGCCGCCTCGATGGGCCAGTTCCTGCTCTGCGCGGGTGCCAAGGGCAAGCGCTACGCGCTGCCGCACGCGCGGATCATGATGCACCAGCCGTCCTCCGGCATGGGCGGCTCGGCGTCCGACATCAAGATCCAGGCCCAGCAGTCGCTGCACATCAAGAAGGTGCTGCTCGAGCTCATCTCCGAGCACACCGGCCAGCCCATCGAGCAGGTCATCGAGGACGCCGACCGCGACCGCTGGTTCACCGCCCAGGAGGCACTCGATTACGGCCTGGTCGACCAGGTCATCAAGAGCGCCAAGGAAGCCACCAGCGAGGGCCGCCCGGCCCACAAGAAGGACTGACGATGAACTACTACATCCCGCAGTGGGAGGAGCGTACGTCGTACGGCTTCCGCCGGATCGACCCCTACGCCAAGCTGTTCGAGGACCGGATCATCTACCTCGGCACCCCGATCTCCGACGACGTCGCGAACGCCGTCATCGCCCAGCTGATGTGCCTGGAGTCGATGAACCCCGACCAGGACATCAGCATCTACATCAACAGCCCGGGCGGCTCGTTCACCGCGCTGACGGCCATCTACGACACGATGCAGTTCATCAAGCCGGACGTCTCCACCGTGTGCATCGGGCAGGCGGCCTCCGCGGCGGCGATCCTGCTCGCGGCCGGCACCCGCGGCAAGCGGATGGCGCTGCCCAACAGCCGGATCCTGATCCACCAGCCCTACACCGAGGGCACCTTCGGCCAGACCTCGGACATCGAGATCCAGGCCAACGAGATCCTCCGGATGCGCGAGCTGCTCGAGAAGATGATCAGCGACCACTCCGGCAAGACGGTCGAGGAGGTCAGCCGCGACATCGAGCGCGACAAGATCCTCACCTCGCAGCAGGCCCTCGAGTACGGGCTCATCGACTCGGTGGTCGAGTCGCGCAAGCAGACCCCCGCACTCACCTGACCAGAACTCCACACGCCGGTCCCTGACCGGCCGATCAGAACACGACGAGCGTCCCGACGTACCCCCGTGTCACGCTCCCCTCCGGGAGCGGCACGGGGTACCGTCGGGGAGTTCACACCCAAGGAGGACCGCCCGTGGCTCGCATCGGTGACGGAGGCGACCTGCTCAAGTGCTCTTTCTGCGGAAAGAGCCAGAAGCAGGTCAAGAAGCTGATCGCCGGCCCCGGCGTCTACATCTGCGACGAGTGCATCGATCTCTGCAACGAGATCATCGAGGAGGAGCTCGCCGAGGGCTCCGACGTCGAGCTCGCCGAGCTGCCGAAGCCCAAGGAGATCTTCGAGTTCCTCAACTCCTACGTCATCGGCCAGGAGCAGGCGAAGAAGACCCTCGCGGTCGCGGTCTACAACCACTACAAGCGGGTCCAGGCCGGCGTCTCGCCGGTCAGCGGCAAGCACTCCAAGGACGAGACCGTCGAGGTCGCCAAGTCCAACATCCTCGTCATCGGCCCGACCGGCTGCGGCAAGACCTACCTCGCCCAGACCCTGGCCCGGATGCTCAACGTGCCGTTCGCGATCGCGGACGCCACCGCGCTCACCGAGGCCGGCTACGTCGGCGAGGACGTCGAGAACATCCTGCTCAAGCTGATCCAGGCCGCCGACTACGACGTCAAGAAGGCCGAGACCGGCATCATCTACATCGACGAGATCGACAAGGTGGCCCGCAAGGCGGAGAACCCCTCGATCACGCGCGACGTGTCCGGTGAGGGCGTCCAGCAGGCGCTGCTGAAGATCATCGAGGGCACCACCGCCTCGGTCCCGCCGCAGGGCGGCCGCAAGCACCCCCACCAGGAGTTCATCCAGATCGACACCACGAACATCCTGTTCGTCGTCGGCGGTGCCTTCGCCGGTCTGGAGCACATCATCGAGCAGCGGGTCGGCAAGAAGACGCTGGGCTTCACCGCCGAGGTCAACAGCCAGGCCGAGAAGGACGCCGAGGACCTGCTGGCGCAGGTGCGCCCCGAGGACCTCACCAAGTTCGGCCTGATCCCGGAGTTCATCGGCCGGCTGCCGATGATCGCGAGCGTCAACAAGCTCGACCGCCCCGCGCTGGTCGAGATCCTCACCGAGCCGCGCAACGCGCTGGTGAAGCAGTACCAGAAGCTCTTCGAGCTCGACGGTGTCGAGCTGGAGTTCAGCGAGGACGCCATCGACGCGATCGCCGAGAAGGCCCTGGAGCGCAAGACCGGTGCCCGCGGCCTGCGCGCCATCATCGAGGAGACCCTGCTCTACTCGATGTACGACGTGCCCTCCCGCGGCGACGTCGAGAAGGTCATCGTCACCCGTGAGGTGGTCGACGAGGAGGCCGAGCCGACCCTGGTCCTGAGGAAGCCCAAGAAGAAATCGGCCTAGCGCCTTCGGAGCTCTTCCTGGAGCCCGCTGGAAGTCTCGCATCCGAGACGGAAGGCGGGCTCCGGTGCTTTCCGGGTGGCCGCGCTCACACCTTCAATGGTGACCGCGGCCGAGTGCGTCGGCCGCTGAACCGGAGGTCATCATGACGAAGGCGTCGAGCGTCGAGCGGCGCACCATCGAGGCGATCCCTGCCGCGGAGCGGCACGGCTCGCCGCGCAACCAGTTCACGCTGTGGATGGGTGCCAACCTGCAGATCACCGCGGTGGTCGACGGCGCCCTCGCCGTGGTCTTCGGCGCGGACGCCTGGTGGGCCATCCTCGGCCTGTTGGTGGGCAACTGCGTGGGCGGCGCCGTGATGGCCCTGCACTCGGCGCAGGGGCCGCGGCTCGGCCTGCCGCAGATGATCTCGAGCCGCGCCCAGTTCGGGGTGTACGGCGCCGTCGTACCCCTCGTGCTCGTGATCCTGATGTACCTCGGCTTCACCGCCACCGGCACGGTGCTGTCCGGGCAGGCCATCAACGCCTTCCTGCACGTCCACACGCCCGCGATCGGCATCGTCGTGTTCATCGCGCTCGTCGCCGTCATCGCGATCCTGGGCCACGACCTGATCCACCAGGTCGGCCGGGTCGCGTCGGTGCTCGGGATCCTCGGCTTCGGCTTCCTCGCGATCCGGCTCTTCGCCACCCACGACGTCGGCGCGGCCGTCGCCCACCCGCACTTCGCCTTCGTGCCCTTCCTGCTGGCCGTCTCCCTGGGCGCCGGCTGGCAGCTGACCTTCGGGCCGTACGTCGCCGACTACTCGCGCTACCTCCCGGCCGACACCCCGGCCCGCTCCGTCTTCTGGAGCACCTTCGCCGGCACCGTGCTCGGCTCGCAGATCTCGATGACCTTCGGCGTGCTCGTCGCGGCCGTGGCCGGCGACGCCTTCCTGGGCAGCCAGGTCGGCTGGCTCGGTGGCCTGGCAGGTCCCGCGGTCCTCGGCGCGCTCATCTACCTGCTGATCGTCGTCGGCAAGCTGACCGTGACCTGCCTGAACGCCTACGGCAGCTTCATGTGCGCCAGCACGATCGTCACCGGCTTCACCGGCCGGCAGCAGGTCGGCAGCCGGATGCGTGCGGTGTTCGTGCTCGCCGTCCTGGCGGTGTCGATGGGCATCGCCCTGTGGGCCACGCACGACTTCCTGGCGAACTTCAAGAACTTCGTCCTGCTGCTGCTCATGGTGTTCACGCCGTGGAGCGCGATCAACCTGACCGACTACTACCTGATCTCCAAGGAGCAGGTGGACATCCCGGCTCTCTACGACCCGAACGGCCGCTACGGCCGGTTCAACGTCGTCGCGATCACGACGTACGTCGTCGGCATCCTCGCGCAGGTCCCGTTCCTCGCGCAGACGCTCTACACCGGCCCGCTGACCGACAAGCTCGGGGGAGCCGACGTCTCCTGGATCGTCGGCCTGGTCGTGCCCGCGGTCCTGTACCACGCCTGGGCGTCACGCCGGAACGTCGCTCCGGCCGCCACGGTCCCGATGCCGGAGCCGGTGGTCAGCGCACGGTGACCGGTCGGTAGCGCCACCGGCCGACCCGGTCAGGCCTCGTCGGCGACCTCGGCCACGACGCTCAGCTCGGTGGCGTCCTCGGCGACCGTGAAGACCAGGTCACCGACCACGTTGCCGGCGCGGCGCAGGTCCTCGGCCGCGGACTCGGCGTCCTTGACCAGCTTCGCGGGACCCGTGATCTCGACCTTGGCGAGCGGGGCGCGCATCTTGACCTTGGCCTGCGACTTGGCACCGCGGATGCCGGACAGGGCCGCGGCCACGGCGTCGATCGCGTGCCCGTCCGCGGCGGCGGCCGAGCCCAGCTCGGACACCACCGGCCACGACGCGAGGTGGACCGACCCCGGCTGCCACCAGGACCACACCTCCTCGGTCACGTACGGCAGGAAGGGCGCGAGCAGCCGGAGCTGGACCTGCAGCGCGAAGGCCAGGGTCGCGCGGGCCGACTCGGAGGCGAGGCCGCCCTCGGCGTCGTACGCCCGCTCCTTCACCAGCTCGACGTAGTCGTCGCAGAACTCCCAGAAGAACTTCTCGGTGACCTCGAGCGCGGTCGTGTAGTCGTAGGCGTCGAAGGCGTCGGTCGCCTTGCGGATCACGCCGGCCAGGCGGCCGATGAGCGCGACATCGACGGGCTCGCTGACCGTGGCGGGGGAGTACGCCGAGGCGCCCACCCGGCCGAGCACGAAGTTCGACGCGTTGAGGACCTTCATGGCCAGCCGGCGGCCGACCTTCATCTGGGTCTCGTCGAAGGGCGAGTCCAGGCCCGGGCGGGCGATCGCCGCACGCCAGCGGACGGCGTCGGCGCCGTACTTGTCGAGGATCTCGTTCGGGACGACGACGTTGCCCTTGGACTTCGACATCTTCTTGCGATCGGGGTCCACGATGAACCCGGAGATCATCGCGTGCGACCACGGGACGGCGTGGTTCTCGAAGTGCGCGCGGACGACGCGCGAGAACAGCCAGGTGCGGATGATGTCGTGCGCGTGGGTGCACAGGTCCATCGGGAAGACGCGCTGCCAGAGGTCCTCGTCGGTCGACCAGCCGCCGGCGATGTGCGGGGTGAGCGAGGAGGTCGCCCAGGTGTCCATGACGTCGGGGTCGCCGATGAAGCCGCCCGGCTTGCCGCGCTGCTCCTCGGTGTAGCCGCTCGGCGCGGTCGTCGACGGGTCCACGGGGAGCTGCTCCTCGGTCGGCAGCAGCAGCCGGGTGTAGTCCGGCTCGCCGTCGGCGTCGAGGGGGTACCAGACCGGGAACGGGATGCCGAAGAAGCGCTGGCGGCTGATCAGCCAGTCACCGTTCAGGCCGCCGACCCAGTTGTCGAAGCGGTGCTTCATGTGGGCCGGGATCCAGTCGATCTCGGCGCCGCGGGCGAGCATCGCGTCGCGGGTGGCCGCGTCGCGGCCGCCGTTCTTCAGGTACCACTGGCGGGTCGAGACGATCTCGAGCGGCTTGTCGCCCTTCTCGTAGAAGTTCGCCATCCGCTGGGTCGGCTTCGGGTCGCCGTCCAGGTCGCCGGTCTCGCGCAGCTTGGCCACGGTCGCCTCGCGGGCGGAGTGGACGGTCAGCCCCTTGAGGTCCTCGTACGCCGCCGACGCCTGCTCCGAGCTCAGCCACTCCGGGGTGTCGCGCAGGAAGCGGCCGTCGCGGCCGATGACCGTGCGGACCGGGAGCTGCAGCTCGCGCCACCACTGCACGTCGGTGAGGTCACCGAAGGTGCAGCACATCGCGATGCCGGCGCCCTTGTCCTTCTCGGCGGCGGGGTGCGCGAGCACGGGGATCTCCACGCCGAAGACGGGCGAGGTGACGGTGGTGCCGAAGAGCTCCTGGTAGCGCTCGTCGTCCGGGTGCGCGATCAGCGCGACGGCGCTCGCGATCAGCTCGGGTCGCGTCGTCTCGACGTACACCCTTTCACCCTCAGTGCCGTCGGGCATGATCCTGTGGTAGCCGACGCGGTGGTAGGCACCCGGGTAGTCACGCGCCTCGAGCTCGGCCTGCGCGACCGCGGTCTGGAAGGTGACGTCCCACAGGGTCGGCGCCTCCTGCAGGTAGGCCTCGCTGCGCGCGAGGTTGCGCAGGAAGGCGCGCTGCGACACGGCCTGGGCGTGCTTGCCGATGGTCGTGTACGTCGTGTCCCAGTCGACCGAGAGGCCGAGCGTGCGCCACAGCTCCTCGAAGACCTTCTCGTCCTGCTCGACGAGGCGCTCGCACAGCTCGATGAAGTTCGGCCGGGAGATCGGGATCTGCTTCTTGGGGTCCGGCTTCTCCGGAGGCTCGAAGGACGCGTCGTAGGGCAGCGATGGGTCGCAGCGCACGCCGAAGTAATTCTGGACGCGGCGCTCGGTGGGCAGGCCGTTGTCGTCCCAGCCCATCGGGTAGAAGACCGACTTGCCGGTCATCCGCTGGTAGCGCGCGATGACGTCGGTGTGGGTGTAGGAGAAGACGTGGCCGACGTGGAGCGAGCCGGAGACCGTCGGCGGGGGCGTGTCGATGGCGTAGACGTTCTCCCGGGGCTGGGTCCGGTCGAACCGGTACGTCGCGTCCGCCTTCCAGCGGGCCGCCCACTTCTCCTCCAGACCCTCCAGGGCCGGCTTCTCGGGTACCGACACGGCGGGCCTGGTCGCCGCCGTGGTCTCCGGTGCCGGTGTCTCCTGGGTGTCGCTCATGGGCACAAATCCTAGAGTGACCGGCCCTGGGGGTTGAATTCGCCTTCTATCCTCGACGGATGCGTCGGACCGTCACCGCCCTCGCCCTGACCGTCGTGACCGCGTTGGGGGCCTCGGTGGCGAGCCCCTCGGCGTACGCCGCGACCTCGATCACGCTGGAGGGGCGCGGCAACGGCCACGGTCACGGGATGTCCCAGTACGGCGCGCAGGGGGCCGCCAAGAAGGGTCTGCGCTACGACCAGATCCTGGCGTTCTACTACCCGAACACGTCGTGGGGCACGGCGACGGGGGCCATCTCCGTGCTGATCACCGCGGACACCACCACGGACGTGGTGGTCGGTGCGCGCCCCGGGCTGACGATGCGCGCGCTGTCCTCGAACCGCACCCGCAGGCTCGCCCGGAGCGGGGCGAAGCGCTGGAAGATCATTCCTGCCAACGGCGGGAGGTCCAGCCGTCTGATGGTGCTGACCGGCTCGTGGCACACGGTCACGACCTTGCCGGGGGCGGCGGAGTTCAGCGCGGGCGGTGCCCCGATGCGGCTGTACCTGCCCGGTGGGTCGTCGCGGACGTACCGCGGTGCGCTCCGCTCCGTGGGTGGCTCGAGCCGCGACACGGTGAACGTGGTGTCGCTGGAGACCTACCTGCGCGGCGTCGTACCTCGGGAGATGCCGGCGAAGTGGCAGCCCGCGGCGGTGCAGGCCCAGGCGGTCGCGGCGCGCACGTACGCAGCGTTCGAGCGGGGCGAGTCGCTGCACACGGGTTTCCAGGTGTACGACGACACCCGCGACCAGGTGTACGGCGGCGCCGATGCGGAGTACCCCGACTCCGATGCCGCCGTGCGGGCGACCGCCGGGCGTGTGCTCACCTACGGCGGCGCGCCCGCGTTCACGCAGTTCTCGGCGAGCGACGGAGGCTGGACCGTGGACGGGGGCACGCCCTACCTGGTCGCGCAGCAGGACCCCTACGACAGCTACCCCGGCTATCCGGGCGCCGGCAGCTGGGACGTCACCCTGCAGGGGTCGGCGATCCGGGCTGCCGTCCAGCGGTACTACAAGATCGACATCGGCGCGTTCGTCGGGATCGACACCATCGCCCGCGACGGCAAGGGTTCCTGGGGCGGGCGCGTCACGTCGCTGAGGATCGTGGGGGCCACGACCTCGAGGACGGTGTCGGGAGACGTGTTCCGGTCGATGATGGGCCTGAAGTCGACCCTCTTCCACCTGGTGTGACGCAACCGCGGGTGACGTCGGCGCGGTCGACTCGTTGACGAGGACATGCGCCCCTCGATCGCACTGCTGCTCGCCGTTCCCTTCCTCGCCACCGTGCCGGCCCCCGCGGCCCACGCCGCGACCACCGAGTACTGCCACGGCAAGGTCGCGAACATCGTGGGGACCGACGGCAACGACACCACCTCGACCGTGACCGGCACGCACAACCCACTCGGTGACGTCGTGTGGCTGGGCCCGGGCAACGACACCTACCTCGGCGGGACCGGCAACGACATCATCTGCGGTGGGGCGGGTGACGACGCCATCGACGGCAGCCTCGGCAACGACCTGATCGACGGTGGCACCGGCAACGACTACCTCGTCGCGGACGCGGGCGACGACCAGGTCATCGGCGGTGGCGGCACCGGCGACGTGCTCACCTACCTCGGTGCGTCGGCCGGCATCACCGTGGACGGGGCCGCCGGCACCGTCGACGGAGACGGCCACGACACCTACACGGGAGTCGAGCGCATCCGCGGCACCCGGTTCGCCGACCGGATGATCGGCGGCGACGAGACCGACTGGTTCGAGGGCGAGGGCGGCAACGACTACCTCAGCGGTGGCGGCGGGAACGACGTCCTGTTCGACAACGCCGGCCAGGTGTACGGCGGCGCGGGCGACGACGTCGTCGTGGTGTGGGGCGGCGTCGGCCACGGCGGTCCGGGCAACGACACCATGCGGCTGCGCAACACCGGCACCGGCTACGGGGACGGCGGAAACGACCTGTTCTACGTGGGGCGCTCGCACCCGATCGCGTACGGCGGCGCGGGCAACGACACGTTCGCGATGCGCTCGGTGAACTACGGCTCGAACCTTCACGGCGGCACGGGCGGGAACGCCCTGACCTTCCACCAGTTCAAGTCCGGCGTGCGGGTCGACCTCGCCGCCGGGACCGCGAGCTGGAACGGCCACCACCTCACCTTCGACCACATCTCGGCCGTCTCCGGCACGGCGCACGACGACTTCCTCGCCGGCACGTCCGGCGTCAACCTCATCTCCGGCGAGGCCGGCAACGACACGATCCTCGGCCGTGCCGGCAACGACATCCTCGTCGGCGGGCGTGGCCGTGACCGGATCGACGGCGGCGCCGGCGGCGACGTGTGCAGCGGCGAGGTCCTCAAGGCCTGCGAAGCCGCCTGAGGCGTACGCCGCCCGCGCCGGTCAGCCGGCCAGGAACTCCTCGAGCAGTCCCGGGGTCGCCGCGCGGGCGAGGGTGACGGCGTCGGTGACGGGCACGTCCCTGACCTCGATCCGGCCGCCTCCGCCCGCCGTGGTCGCGGCGACGGTGACGAGGCCGACGCGCCGCTGGAACCAGGTGGCGCGCAGGTTCCAGCCGATCACGTGGCTGTCGCCGAGGATCTCGCGGCGCCGGGTGAGCGACCCCGACCGCATCACCACGTGGTTCTCGAGGTGGGCGTGGCCGAGGCCGCGGGCGCGGTCGGCGGCGAGGCCGAGGGCGACGAGCACGGCCGCGACGCCGAGGGTGCCGAGCGCCGCCGGTGCGCCGGCGACGACCGCGATCGTGGTGCCGAGCACGACCGGGCTGGCCGCCATCAGCGCGCGGGTGTAGCGACGGGTGGTCGCACGGGGGCCGTGCCCGATCAACGGGCCCGTGACCGGTACCCCGGAACCCACGACCGCCGTGGCGGCGGCGAGCGTGGTGCTTCGAGGTGTCGGGGGCAGCAGCGTCGTCGAGCTCTCCTGGCTGCGGCGCAGCCCCGTGACGATCGCCTTGAGGCGGCCGCCGCGCGCGAGCCGGAGCGGGAGGGCCTCGCCGATGCCGACGCCCGCGAGCCGGTCGGCGTCGATGCTGGTCTCGCGGTGGGTGACCATGCCGCGGCTGACGTGCCAGGTCTCCGCGCGCCGAGTCAGCAGGAACCCGCCGTTGGTGACCAGGTACGCGACGACGTACAGCAGGAGCAGGAGGAGGGGCGCAGCCACGGCCATGGTGATCAGCAGCGGCCTGACCCGCTCGAGCTGGTCTTGGCTGAGGTGGACGTGGCCCAGGTACGGCGACACCGCACCGAACAGCGCGCCGATGGCCACGAGCACCGTGCTGGTGAACGGCGCGTACCAGAGCCAGCGCGGCTCGAAGCGGGCCACCACGATCTCGGTGGGCACGAACGGCTGGGCCAGCGCGTTCCAGGTCGGCCGCTCGGACGGGTCACCGGTGTGCGGCGCCTCGAGCAGGCGTCGGCGCAGGTCCGCGGCCTGGCCGCGGGGGAGCGAGTCGAGCTTGATCCGGTTGTCCTCCCCGGACGCGACGCTGCCGGTGCCGACGACGAGGGTGGCGAGGCCGAGCACCCGGTGGATCGGGGTGGCCGTCAGGTCGACGGTGCGGACCCGGTCGATCGGGGTCGACAGCCGGTGGCGGGCGAGGAGCCCGTGGCTGAGCTCGACGCGGTCGGCGGTGACCCGGTAGCGGGTGGTGAGGTAGCGCACGACGCCCAGGGACACCGGGAGCCCCACACCCAGCAGTGCCCACGGCCCGTCGGTCAGCCGGCCGGTGACGAGCAGGCCGAGCAGGACCGGCACGAACCGGCCGAGCTCCTTGATCGGGTGGACCAGCAGCATCCGCGGATCGAGGCGCTCCCAGGCGGGCTCCCCGACGGTCTGCGCGGTCACGTCGCGTCGCCCTCGACCAGGTCGGCCTTCCGGGTCAGGTCGTCGACCAGCCGCAGCGCCACGTCCCGGTCCAGCCCCTCGATCCGCAGCGCGCCGGCGGCCGAGGCGGTCGTGACGGTCACCGTCGCCAGCCCGAACAGCCGGGCGAGCGGTCCCTGGGCGAGGTCGACGGTCTGCACCCGCGACATCGGCGCGATGCGTCGCTCGCGCGCCCACCAGCCGCGCTGGGTGTAGACGGCGGTCTCCGTGGCCTCCCAGCGGTGCACCCGGTAGCGCCAGACGGGGATGCCGACGGCCTGCACGGCGCCGAGCAGCGCGGCAACGGCGACGAGCGCCCAGCCCCACGGCTGGTCGAGCCAGATCGCCACCGCCACGATCGCCGCGACGGTGACCGCCAGGCCGACGACCGCGCCCTCGACGATCCAGAGGGTGCGGGCGCGCGGGCTGACCCGGTGGGCGGGGTCGCGGAGGTCGGGGCTCACGCCGCGACCCTATGACGGTGCGGTCGTCAGCCGACCCGGACCCGGGGCGAGATGCCGAGCGGGTGGGGCCAGGCGTCCGAGCGGATGGCGTCGTCGCTGTAGATCCGGTCGGTGCCGTCCACCTGTCGTTCCTCCGTGAGCAGGGCCGAGACCCTCACCCAGCGGGGCCTGCCGAGGCAGGAACGCGGGATGGTCAGCCGGATCCTGAAATGCGTGCTGTCGATCGTGTCGTGCGGGACGTGACAATCACCGCGGGGTCCGTCGGTGCGCAGGACGACGGTGCTGCTGCCCTGCGGGAACGTCTCGTAGCGACGGTGCGGCGTCTGGAGGTAGGTCTGCAAGACGTGTCCCCGGGGCGGCAGTCCGCGCAGCGTCAGCGTGATCGTCACGTTGCGCGGCTGGTGGGCCACCTGGAGGGCCACGATGTCGTCGCGCGTGTCGTCGGGCGCGTGAACCTGGGTGAAGTCCGGCGGAGATCCGTAGGTCACGTCACCGGCTTGGTCGCCGTGAGACCAGGTGGCAGCACCGGCGGCCGCGCTCGTCCCAGCGGTGAGGGCGAGCGCAGCGGCCAGCGCGAGCGCCGTACGACGGAAGCGGATTCTCATGCGTGCAGGGTCCCGCACGGTACGGGGTGCCGGGAAAGGTGGTGACACCCCGAAATCGGCGAGGGGCGCCCCGTCGTACGACGGAACGCCCCTCGGCTGTCGATGCTCGGAGCTACTTGAGCTCGCAGATGACCTCGCCGTTGGTGACGGTGGCGCCGACCTCGGCCTTGAGGCCGGTGACGACACCGGACTTGTGGGCCTTGAGGGGCTGCTCCATCTTCATGGCCTCCATGACGACCACGACGTCGCCCTCGGCGACCTCCTGGCCCTCCTCGACGGCGACCTTGACGATGGTGCCCTGCATCGGGCTGGTGACCGAGTCGCCGGACGCGGCGGCGCCGGCCTTCTTGCCGGCCTTGCGGGCGGGCTTCTTCGGACCGGCCGCGGCACCGCCACCGCCGAGCGCGCCGACACCGGCGGGCAGGACGACCTCGACCCGCTTGCCGCCGACCTCGACCACGACGGTCTGCCGCTCGCCCTCCTCCTCCGGCTCACCGGCGCTGCCCTGGTAGGGCTCGATGGTGTTGTTGAAGTCGGTCTCGATCCACGTGGTGTAGACGTCGAAGGAGCCCTCGCCGGTCGGGTTCGAGGCACCGACCCAGGCGGGGTCGTTGACGATGACCTCGTCGAAGGTGAGGGCGGTCGGCATGCCGTCGACCTCGAACTCGGCGATCGCGCGGCGCGAGCGCTCGATGGCCTGGGTGCGGTCGCGACCGGTGACGATCAGCTTCGCGATGAGCGAGTCGAACGCGCCCGGGATGGTCTGGCCGTTCTCGTAGCCGCCGTCGACGCGGATGCCCGGGCCCTGCGGCGGGTTCCACTTGGTCAGCGTGCCAGGGGCGGGCATGAAGTTGTTGCCGCCGTCCTCGGCGTTGATCCGGAACTCGATCGAGTGGCCGCGGATCTCGGGGTCGTCGTAGCCGAGCTCCTCGCCCGCGGCGATGCGGAACATCTCGCGGACCAGGTCGATGCCGGTGACCTCCTCGGAGACGCAGTGCTCGACCTGGAGGCGGGTGTTGACCTCGAGGAAGGAGATCGTGCCGTCGTTGGCGACGAGGAACTCACACGTGCCGGCGCCGACGTACCCGGCCTCGCGGAGGATCGCCTTGGACGACTCGTAGAGACGCTGGTTCTGCTCGTCGGTGAGGAACGGCGCGGGCGCCTCCTCGACCAGCTTCTGGTGGCGGCGCTGCAGCGAGCAGTCGCGGGTGGAGACCACCACGACGTTGCCGTGCTGGTCGGCCAGGCACTGGGTCTCGACGTGGCGCGGCTTGTCGAGGAACTTCTCGACGAGGCACTCGCCGCGGCCGAAGGCGGAGATCGCCTCGCGGGTCGCGGACTCGAACAGCTCGGGGATCTCCTCCAGCGTGCGGGCGACCTTCAGGCCGCGACCGCCACCGCCGAAGACCGCCTTGATGGCGACCGGGAGGCCGTGCTCCTTGGCGAACGCGATGATCTCGTCGGCGTCCTTGACCGCGTCCTTCAGGCCCGGGGCCAGCGGGGCGCCGGCCGCGAGGGCGATCTGCTTGGCCTTGGCCTTGTCGCCGAGGCCGTCGATCGCCTCCGGCGAGGGGCCGATCCAGATCAGCCCGGCGTCGAGGACGGCCTGGGCGAAGTGGGCGTTCTCGGCGAGGAAGCCGTAGCCGGGGTGCACGCTGTCGGCGCCGGAGCGCTTGGCGACGTCGATGATCTTGTCGATCACCAGGTAGGAGTCGGCCGGGGTGGAGCCGTTGAGCGAGTAGGCCTCGTCGGCCATCCGGACGAACAGGGCGTCGCGGTCCGGCTCGGCGTACACGGCCACGGACTTGATGCCGGCGTCCTTGGCCGCACGGATCACTCGGACGGCGATCTCACCACGGTTCGCGATGAGCACCTTCTGCAACGGCTTGATCTCGGGCACGCAACTCTCCTCGTCGTCTCAAGTCCTTGCGGACCGCTGGGCAGTCTAGGGTGCCGCGCTTCCGGGGCGGCGCGGTGTCTCCGTTGCTGGGCTGTACGCCACGTCACACCGGAGCGCGCGGCGCCGCGGTGCTCAGGAGCCGGGCTTGTAGACCATCAGGAAGACGATGACCGCGTAGATGAGGCCGGTGATCCCGCCGAACGCGGCCACCTTGCCCACCAGCGCGTCGACCGCTCCGCCCTCACGGAGGGTCGCGGTCGCCTTGTTGAGCGCCGGGACGATGAGGCCGAGCACCAGGCCGAGCGAGATCGCCCAGAGGGCGATCGAGATGAGGATCCAGGCGTCGCCGATCTCGGCGACGTGCTTGCTCTTGTCCCACGGCGCCTTCGCGGACATCAGCCCGAAGCCGAAGACCACCACCGCGACGGAGGCGTAGGAGTAGATGGTCAGGGTGCGGGCCGCGGACTCGGTGGCACCCGCGTCCGCCTTGCGCAGGCCGCGCGACGCCGTCGTGACCGCGCCGACGAGCGGACCGATCGCGAAGATCGCGGTGAGCAGGTGCAGCGCCAGCATGATCTTGAACATGGGCCAAGGGTAGGCCCGTGCCGGCGTACGGGTCAGACGGAGGTGGTGCCGCCGGTGAGGAACCTGAGCAGGCTCGCCTTGCTGATGATCCGCAGGCCGAGGTCGGGTGCGGGAGGGATCGGCGTACCGGCCATGACCGCGCGGAGGCGCGCGATCCCGTAGCCGTCGAGGGCCTCGGAGTCGGAGGCGCCCTCGGCGGGGCCCACCATCGAGCCGTAGGCGGTCATCGTCAGGTTGCTGCCGACCTGGGCCATGCTCATCCGCAGGAAGAACGGGACCGTGATCGAGGAGCCGGTGCCGACCGGCATCGACATGTGGCCCGTCGCGGTCAGGTTGACCTGTGCGGTCGCGCCGGAGCTGGGCGCGTGGTCGGTGGTGACGGTGAGGTCGACGTGGGTGCCGTCCTTGCTCGTGGTGTCGACCCTGCGGCACCTGGTGAGGCCGGACTCGACCACCTGCAGCGCCCGGGTGACGTCGGCGCCGGATCCCATCGAGAAGACGGCGCTCAGCACGAAGGGGAGGCCGATCTCGGAGCGGGCGGCGTACGACGCGTCGGCCTCGGTGCCGGGACGGTGCACGCCGGCACTCGGGTGCTGCTCCTCGAGCAGCTTCTCGATGTGGTCGAGGCAGCCGAGGCTGCCGTCGTCCCCGCCGCTCCTGCTGTGGTCGACCGTGAAGCCAGGGCCGAGGTCCTGGGCGGAGATCAGCGCCCGCCGCGCCTGGGCCGTGGTGAGCGACCCGGCGGGGGCCGGGCGTGAGGAGTCGAGGGACGAGGTGCTCGCGACCCGCCAGGTGGTGGCGCCGCAGCCGGTCAGCGCCACCGCGCACGCGAGGGCGGGGACGACGAGGCGAAGGCGCATGCGGGGAGGGTAGCCGGGAACCGCCGCATCCGAGGGGTTAACAATCATTAACCTCCGGCGCTAGCATGCTCCCCATGAGCTTTGAGCTGACGCGGGAGCACGAGGAGTTCCGGCAGACGGTGCGCAGCTTCGCCGAGGCGGAGATCGCGCCCCACGTCGCGGAGTGGGACAAGGCGCACCACTTCCCGACCGACGTCGTGCAGAAGATGGGGGACCTGGGGCTCTTCGGGCTCACCGCTCCTGAGGAGTACGGCGGCGCCGGGATCGACCCCGAGGACGGCCCGTTCACGTCGCTCTGCCTGGCCATCGAGGAGCTCGGCCGGGTCGACCAGTCGATGGGCATCACCCTCGAGGCCGGCGTGGGCCTCGGCATCAACCCGATCCTCACCTACGGCACCGACGCGCAGAAGGCCGAGTGGCTGCCCGACCTCGTCAGCGGGCAGATGCTCGCCGGCTTCGGGCTCACCGAGCCGGGCGCGGGCTCCGACGCCGGCGCGACGAAGACGAAGGCCGACACGGACCCGGCCAGCGGCGACTGGGTCGTCAACGGCGCGAAGCAGTTCATCACCAACTCCGGCTCGTCGATCACCAAGCTCGTGACGGTGACCGCGCGGACCGGCGTCCGCGGGGACGGGTCGCCGGAGATCTCCACGATCGTCATCCCGACCGGGACGCCCGGGTTCACCGCGGAGCCGGCGTACGACAAGCTCGGCTGGCACATCTCCGACACCCACCCGCTGACCTTCGTCGACTGCCACGTGCCGGCCGGCAACCTGCTCGGGGAGAGGGGCCGTGGCTACGCGCAGTTCCTCGCCACGCTCGACGACGGGCGGGTCGCCATCGCGGCGCTCGCGGTCGGCCTGATCCAGGCGTGCGTCGACCTGTGCGTCACGTACGCGCTCGAGCGGCAGACGATGGGCGGCCCGATCGGGCGCAAGCAGGGCGTCGCGTTCCAGATCGCCGACCTCGAGGTCAAGCTGCACGCCTCGCGGATGCTCACCTACCGCGCGGCCGCGATGAAGGACGCCATGCTCGGCGGCCGTGGACCGTCGATGAAGGACTTCAAGCAGGCCGCGTCGGTGGCGAAGCTGTTCACCTCCGAGGCCGCCATGGACGCGACCCGGATCGCCACGCAGGTCTTCGGCGGCTACGGCTTCATGGAGGAGTACGCCGTGGCGCGCTTCTACCGCGACGCCAAGATCCTGGAGATCGGCGAGGGCACCTCCGAGGTGCAGCGGATGCTGATCGCGCGAGGGCTCGGGCTGCCCGTCGAGTAGCGTGCTCGCGTGCTTCCGTTCGTCCTGGCGTCCGCGTCACCTGCCCGCCTGACCACCTTGCGCAACGCCGGGCTGGACCCGGTGGTCATCGTGTCCGGGGTGGACGAGGACCACGTCGTCGGGTTGCCGCCGTCGGACCTCGCGCTGCGCCTCGCCGAGCTCAAGTGCGGCGCGGTCCTCGGCCGTCCGGAGGTGCCCGCGGGCGCCCTGGTGCTCGGCTGCGACTCGGTGCTCGAGCTCGACGGCGCCGCGCTCGGCAAGCCCGCGGATGCCGAGGAGGCCGTGGCGCGCTGGCACGCGATGCGCGGTCGCAGCGGGGTGCTGCGGACCGGGCACTGCCTCACCGACACCACGACCGGGACCACGGTCGCCGCGACGGCGTCCACGACGGTGCACTTCGCCGACGTGACCGATGCGGAGGTCACGGCGTACGTCGCGACGGGGGAGCCGCTGTACGTCGCCGGTGCGTTCACCGTCGACGGCCTCGGCGGCGGGTTCGTCACCCGGATCGAAGGCGACCACCACAACGTCGTCGGTGTCAGCCTGCCGCTGCTGCGCGACCTGGTGCGTCGGCTCGGACACGAATGGACGGCCCTGTGGGCGGCGCACGCCTGATCGCTCTTCTCGTTCTCGGGGTGCTGGCGGCTGCCGTCGCGCCTGCCTCCGCCACGCCCGCTCGGCAGGCGCCGGTGCGCGGCACGCCGGTGGTGGCCGCGGCCGTGCCGTCCCGCGCGCCGGAGATCCGCACCGGGCGGTTCGTGACGCCGCTGGCCGCGCGGACGACCTACCTCCGGCTGGAGCGGACCAAGCCCGGCACCACCCTGCACGTCGGCGCCCAGATGGTCGGCCGCGGCGGCTCGATCGGCGAGGGGTTCGACATCGAGGTCGGGACCGAGCCCGGGCACGACGACTGCGGCAGCGCCGTCGCGTTCCGCCCGACGCTGGGGGAGCCCGCGCCGGTCCTGTACGCCGCTACCTCCACGTGGACCTCCGTCGAGGACCACCCCTGTGCGATCGACAGGGCGCTCTACGTCACGATCCGGGTCCCGACCGATCGGGAGGACGTGGGCCGCGCGCTGCAGCTGCGCGTCTACGAGGAACCGCCGGTCAGCGCGAGCAGCTTCTCGCTGCTGACGACGCCGAGCCCCGAGGAGTGGTCGGAGCTGTCGCCGGCGCTGGCGGTCGGGGTGCAGCCCGCGCACGTCGTCGACGCCGCACCGGTGGTGCGGGACGGCACGTACGCCGTCACCCTCCGGCCCGGGGACGACGACTTCCTCGCGGTGCCGGTCGGGTGGGGCGACTCGTTGCGGGTGCAGCTCGACGCCGAGCTGCCGGCCGCGGTCGACCCGGCCTCGCCGGGCGTCACGCTGCGCCTGCTCGGGCCCCTGCTGGACACCGCCGACACCGGCGACCTCGGCACGGACCCGGAGTTCGGCGCGACCCGGGACCGACGTGCGTTCCGCACCGGGGTGATGTCCGAGGTGGTCGCCTACATCAACCGGGAGTCGGTCAACCCGGCCGTCAACGGCGCCGACCTGGCAGGCATGCACTACATCGCGCTCAGCTACGTGCCGTCGGGCTCGTCGGCCGGGCCGCTGCCCGTGCGGCTCACCGTCCAGGTCCGCCCGGGCGACAGCTCGGCACCGCTCTACACCGAGGTCGCCGGCGTACCCGCTCCCGAGGCGGACTCGCGTCTGGTCGACGGGTCGCTCGCCGACCGGCCTGCCGCGTCGACCGGCTCGGGCTCCGCCTCCCACCCCACGATCAGCGAGGACCGCTCGTTCCCGTGGCTCTCGATCGCGGTCGCTCTCGGGGGTGTCGTGGTGATCGGCGGGCTGGTGGACCTGCTGATCCAGGTGCGGCGGCGTCGGCGGGAGAAGTACCAGGGACGCCACCGCTGATCGGCCCGCCCGCGCGGTGGTCGAGGAGGTTGCGCAGCAACCGACACGAGACGTGGCGACACGAGACGTGGCGACATGCTCTCGGAGTCAGTGTCGGCGGCCGCACCGTAGCCGACCGGTCTCCGCCGTCAAGGCTGCTCGCTGCGCTCGCACCGCTGCGCGGCGGCCTTCGGCCGGCCTTGACTGCGGGTCCTTACCGGGCGGCTGGTCGGCGCGGAGTCGGCACGGGCTTCGCCCGCGCCGCCGCTTCGCGGCCGCCACCCACGCGCTGTGTCAGCGGCGTTGGTGTTGGTCGGACAGCCCGGTCGGGAGCGGCGTGTTCAGCACGTCCGTTGCTTCCGCCAAGGCGTGGATGACCTCGGGCGTGACGGTCGCATGGATCTCGGGGTAGTCGACCTGGCCCAACGACTCATCGACCTGGTAGGCGAGCCGCTCGCCTGTGATCGAGAACTGAGCATCGATGCCTGGCTTGTTGCCCCGTGGATCCTGTCGGTGCCACGCAGATGCGAGGTGCACGGCGACGAGGCGGTGGAGGAAGAACCCCTCCGACTCTGTGCCGATGCGCTGGTAGCAGAGTCCGGCGGGGATGCCTTCAGCACGAAGCAGGGCTGCCACCAAGTTGGACTTGGCGTAGCAGAGGCCGACGCGCTCGCGCAGCACATCGCTGGCCACGAGCGTGACGCGCGGATCTCCGGCATCGAAGGAGTGCTGGACGTTGTCGCGGACCCACTCGAACGCTGCGCGGGCGAAGTCCTCGTCACGTCGGTGATCGTCTCGGAGATCGCGACTGAGTGCCCGGACGGCGGGGTGGTGGGCATCGGTAAACGCGTCTGCGGCCAGGTACTCCGGCGCGACACACGAGCCATCCGGTGGGGTGGGAGTCGCCACGACACGCAGGCTACGCGAGGCTCAGTTCCGCCGGTGGAACCTGTAGTCGCCCGAGGTCAGCTTGGTCATCTCGTAGCGGGTGTCGTGGGCTCGGTGGTGGTGATGGGAGCAGAGCAGGACTCCGTCGGCGAAGTTGGTGTGGCCGCCTTCGGACCAGGGCTTCAGATGATGTGCTTCACACCACGCTGCCGGGATCGAGCAACCCTCTGCCCGACAGCGCCTGTCGCGCTGGCGCATGGCCTTGCGCATCGGTGGGGTGTGGAACCGGCGTGCACGTCCGAGGTCGAGGATCTCGGAGTTGCCGCCGAGGACGACGGGGATGATCTTGGCGGTGCAGGCCAACCGACGGGCCTCGCTCGCGGAGATGGTGGCGGTGCCGAGCATGGCCGAGCCGAGCTCGTTCTTGAGCGCCTCGAAGGGGATGGTGACGATGACGGTGGTGGCGTCGCCGCCGTGGTCGGGGAGCCGCTGGGGGTCGAGGATCTCCAGGAGCCGGCAGAACGCCTCACCGCGACTGCGGGACTTGGTGACGCGGGGTGAGTCTTCGGCGTCGAGGTAGGTCGTCAGTCGCTCTGCGATGGAGTCGGGTACCAGTGCGGTGATCTTGGTGGTGCCGTCGCCTCGTCGTTGGAGCTTCACCGAGCACTTGTCGCGGGCGGCTTGCTCTTCGCGTTCCAACGCCTTGCCCAGTTCGGCTTCGGCCTGGTCGGGGGCGACGACCTCGAGGATCTTGGTGCCGAGGACAGTCAGGTCCTTGGGGTCGTAGGTCTGGGCGAGCTTGATGAGGTGTTTCTCGGCCCGGACGCGGGTGAGGTCGTCGACCTCGGTGGAGAGCTTGTCGATGGACCGGATGATCACTCGTGCTTGGGCGGTGTTCACGGCGCCTTCGCGCATGGCCGCTGCGGTCAGCGGGTGCGCCAGCAGGTCTCGCGCGAGGTGGAGGTCGACCCGGGCCGCCTGTGCGGTGATGCGGGTGGCGTGGGCGTACCAGGTGCCGGCGTCGCGGGCGGCGTGTTCTTCGGCCACATCGGAAGCGGCGGCGAGCAGTCGGAGCTCGAGCTCCGCGGTCTCCGACTTGACCCGAGCCAGAGTCAGGAGTGCCTGCTCCTTGTCGCGGGTGCGCAGGTAGTCAGCCGGCATCTCCGCGACCGAGTTCAGCGCCTTCTCGAGGTCTCGGGCGCACGCGAGGATCGGGTGGCAGAGCACCTGTTCCACGGTCATTGAGACTCCCGAGATGAAGCTGGTCAACTACCTCAATGATACCAGTGATCGAACAGATTATCGAGTGTCTCCACAGGCATCCTCGCAGGTCAGAATATGTTTTCTGGCGGCCGCGAAGCGGCGGCGCGGGCGAAGCCCGTGCCGACTCCGCGCCGTCATGCCCGTCGTCAGGGACCCACTGTCAAGGCCGCCGCAGGCGTCGCGCAGCGATGCCGGAGGCAGCCTCGACAGTGGGGGACGACGGGCTAAGGTGCGGCCGCCAGGCACCAGCCCCGAAGGAAGCCTGGGTTGGTTTCGATACGCCCTCGCTCGTTCCTCGCTCGGGCTACTCAACCAACGACGAGGCCGTTAGCGCTCGCGGCTGATATGTAGGGGCTGGCTGTCAAGGGCAGGGTGAAGGCGCCCGTCGTGGGTGTCTTCGCGGCGGGCGCCCCTGCTTCGCTGCTGGTGGGCCTGGTGAGCGTGTCGTTGGCGACGCGCGGTCATGCTGATATGCGCGGGTTGGGTACCGCAGGACGGTGGTTCGGCTGGAGCGGGACCGCTTGTCTAAGTACGAGCGTGGCCCCTGTCATGGGGGGCTGCTCATAGCCGCATCGCGGGTCGCTCCACGCGCTGCCACCAGGCCCTGGCGTGGCGGCGAAGCAGTCGGTGGGGCTCAGTCCTCCATCACGGCCAGGGACCAGCACCAGCCCGCGAGCTCGCGGGCGATCGCGACGTCGGCCACCGTGGCTCGCTTGCGGCGATCGATGAACCCGACCCAGCGCCGGTGCAGCCGCCGGTTCCCTTCATCGCCGCGGACCCGTGCCGCGGCCGGTGCGAGGTCCCAACGAGCCCGCATGGTGGCGCCCACGATGTAGCGGGGCGGTGGTGCCAGGCCGCCTCGATCAGCAGCCGACGGGCGTGGTTGTTGCCGGTCTTGGTGATCGAGCCCTGGCTCCTCGTGGCACCTGATGAGTGTTCGCTGGGAACCATCCCCACGAACGATCCGATGCTGCGGCCGGTGAACCGGTGCCAGTCCCCGACCTCGACAGCCAGCCCGAACCCGGTCAGTGTGCCGATCCCTCGTAGACATCCCAGGCGCCGCACCACCGGGGTGAACTCCGAGTCCGCGGCCAGTTCCTCGATCGCAGCGTCGAGGCGATCGCGTCGGGCAACGGTCAACAGCACCGTCTCGTAGCCGGAGTCGAACGCCAGCCGGGTCGAGCCGGTCCTCAACTGCGCCCGGGCCTGTGTGCGCAGCCACTAGTCGTGCTTGCCGGTCCATGCCTTCCCGCCGTAGTAGACGATTCCGTGGCGCAACAGCAACTTCGAGACACGATGACGTGCGGCCATCAGATCACCACGGCAGTCCTCACGGGCACGGACCAGATCCCGCGCCGCTTCCTGGTCCGGGGTCGGGATCGCGACCGGGGTGTACTCGTCGATCCGCAGCAGCCGGGCGAGGTGGACTGCGTCCTTGGCGTCGGTCTTGACCCGATCACCAGCCGGCTTCTGCAACTTCGAAGGCGCGACCACCTCGCACCGGATCCCGGCCCCGGTCAGGTGCCGGTAGAGCCCGAACCCGGTCGGGCCGGCCTCGTAGGCCACCGCCACCGGACCAGGCAACCGGTCCAGCCATGAACGGATGTCGTCATAGGCCGGGGTCAGCTTGGTCTGGAACAGCTCGCCCGTGACGCCATCGATCGCTGCAGCAGCAACGGATCGTGCGTGCACGTCGAGCCCAACACTCGTACGCTCGGTAAACACCGGGGCCTCCCACAATTGTCGGATAGGCCGAGCAGGCAGCCCCTGCTCGGTAACCCACGAATCTTGTGAGTGAGGCCCCGGCCCGCAACCAACTCAGGACAAGCCGGTCACGTCATACCGTCTACTCAACCAACGACGAGGCCGCTGGCGGCCGCGGCTACTCAGCCAACGGCGCGCCCCACCTCCAGCCCGAGCCACCCCGCGAGCGAGTCCAGCTCCGCCTCGACGGCGTCACCGATGGCGGGGTCCCAGGGGAAGTCCTCGTGGATAGCGTTGACGCGGAGCACCCCGGCCTTGCGGTCGGCCTTGGCGTCGAGCTTTCCGACCAGGCGGTCGCCGTGCAGGATCGGGAGGGCGAAATAGCCCCAGCGGCGTTGGCTGGCGGGCTTGTACATCTCCAGGACGTACTCGAAGTCGAAGAGGTCGAGGGCGCGGTCGCGGTCGTAGACGAGCCGGTCGAAGGGGGAGAGGAAGGCACACCGACCCTCGAACGGCTCCTCCAGCGAGGCCAGTGCGTCGGGGTCGACCCGCCACGTCCCGGGCACCCCCTCCACCACGGCCTCGACGCCGAGAGGACCGATCGGCGAGGGCTCGCCGGGGGAGCGCAGCGGCTTGGCGCGGGCGATGCCGAGGGAGGCGAGCCGGCGCTCGTCGCGCAGCCGCCGGGCCTCGTCCGGCGGCGGGCGGAACAGGTCGGCCGGGTAGACCCGCTCGGCGAGGTCCCAGAGCCGGCTGCGGCCCTGCCGGCCGGCCACCGCGACCTCGCCGCGCAGGCAGAGCACCTCGAGCATCCGGTTGGCGTTCTTGTCGTCGTTCCAGCCGGTCGACGCGTACGGCACCTCCGGGTCGTTCGGCAGGTCGGGTGCCGCGGTGGGCCCCTCCGATCGCAGGTGCGCGAGCAGCCGCTCGCGATAGCGCGGGTTGGCGTCGATCCAGCGTGTGGTGTTCCCGTGGATCCACTCGTCCGCCACGGACAGGTGGATCCCGATGTCGTCCATCGTCCGGATGAAGGTGACGTGCTCGGTCAGCGAGCGCTCGGTCTCGAGGGCGAAGACCAGGTCGGAGGCGTCGTACGACGATCCCAGACGCGACCACGCGACCAGGTCCGGGCTGCGCACGATCGCCGTGGTCGGGTCGATCTGGACGAGCGTCAGCTGGTCGACCACCTCGACCAGCGACAGCGGCCGGTAGGCGTCCAGCAGCTGAGCCCGGACGGCGATCCGGCGCGCATCGGCACGGCTGAGCTCGATCACCGCGACCTCACAGCCGGCCCAGCGCCGCCTTCAGCGGGTCCAGCCCGAGCGAGCCGAGGTCGAGCGCGGCGGTGTGGAAGGCCTTGAGGTCGAAGTCCGCCCCGTGCCGGGCCTGCGCGTCCGCCCGCGCCTCCAACCAGATCCGCTCACCCACCTTGTACGACGGTGCCTGGCCCGGCCAGCCGAGGTAGCGGTTGACCTCGAAGCGGAGCGAGCCGTCGTCCATCCGCGAGTGCGCGCGCATGAACTCGAGCACCCGGTCGGCGTCCCAGACCTCGCCCGGCCGCCAGCCGAACGGGTTGTCCTCCGGGATCGTCAGCCCGAGGTGGACGCCGATGTCCACGATCACCCGGGCCGCGCGGAACCCCTGCATGTCGAGGAAGCCGAGCCGGTCGCCCGGGTCGGCGAAGTAGCCGAGCTCGTCCATCAGCCGCTCGGAGTAGAGCGCCCAGCCCTCGCCGTGGCCGCTGACCCAGCACATCAGCCGCTGCCAGCGGTTGAGCAGGTCGGCACGGTGCACGGCCTGCGCGCACTGCAGGTGGTGGCCCGGGACGCCCTCGTGGAAGACCGTCGTCGTCTCGCGCCAGGTCGAGTAGATCCTGTGGTCGTCGGTGAAGGAGAACCACATGGTGCCGGGGCGCGAGAAGTCCTCGGTGGGCGGCGTGTACCAGGCCCCGCCGTCGTTGATCGGCGCGACGCGGCACTCGATCCGCTTGATCGGGTCGGCGATGTCGAAGTGCACGCCGTCGAAGCTGGCGATGATCTCGTCGGCGCGCCCTTGCATCCAGGCCTGGAAGGCCTCCCGGCTGCCGAGGTCGCGGGCGGGGTCGGCGTCGAGCGCGGCGACCGCGTCGTCCACGGAGCCGCCGGGAACGATCAGGTTCGCCATGTCGACAGCCTCATCGTGGATCCGCCTGAGCTCCTGCCAGCCCCAGGCGTAGGTCTCCTCGAGGTCCACCTCGGCGCCGAGGAAGTAGCGCGAGGCGAGCGCGTAGTGCTCACGGCCGACGCCGTCGTGCTCCCGGCCGCGCGGCACCAGGTCGGTCTCGATGAACCGCCCGAGCTCGGCGTACGCCGCCGAGGCCTGCGCGGCCGCCTTCTCCAGCGACGGACGCAGCGCGTCGGGCGCCGCGGCCACGACCTTCGCGAAGTAGTCGCCGGCCTTCCCGGTCTGGCCGGTCCAGCCCTTCACCTGGGCCGCGACCTCGACGTACTGACGGCGCGCGGACACCCGGCCGGCCTCCGCTTCGCGGGCGAGGGTGGTGCGGTAGCCCTCGAGCGCGGCCGGTACGGCGGCCAGCCGGTCGCCGATCGCCTGCCAGTCGTCGTCGGTCTCGGTCGCCATCACGTCGAACACCTCGCGGATCGCGTGGGCCGCGCTGCTGATGACCGACACCTCGCTGCGCTCGATGCCGGCGTCGGCGCGCGCGACGGCCAGCCCGGTCCGCTCCACGAACGCGTCCTTCGCGACCTGCTCGCGCTCGTCGACCGGCGTCAGCGCGGCCACGTCCGCGAGCGCCCGACGCTGCAGCTCCTCGCCGGCGTCGAAGCCGTCGGGGGAGAGGTCCGGCAGCTCGCCCTCGTGACCCGCGATGCCCGCGAAGGTGGCGCTGATCGGGTCGTGGGCGGCGTACTCCTCGACGTAGCGATCGGTCCGAGAGTCCACAGGGCGCGTCATGTGCTCGAGACTAGTGGCGCACTCGGACAGCCCTCCGGACGGCGGTCGACGTGCCGACCGCGTTCCGCGCCCGCACGGTCACCACGTGCCGGCCGCGGTGCAGGTTGCGGACGGTGACCGCGCGGCGGGCACCGCCCACCGTCCCGATCACCCGGCCGTCGACGGAGATCCGGTAGCCGGTGACGGCCGTACCGCCGTCGTACGCCGGGGCGCGCCAGCCCACGCGGAGGTACCGGCCGCCAGTGTGCCAGCGGGTCACCAGGTTCCGGACGTGGCCGGGCACGGTCGCGAGGGAGGCGATGGTGCGCGCACTCGCCCCGGACGGTACGCCGACCCCGGCGCCGTTGACCGCCGCGACCGACGCCACGTAGTCGGTGCCGAGGGCAAGACCCGTGAAGGTGTGCGACCGCTCCGCGGCCCCGACGGTCACGGTGGAACCCCCCAGCTGGACGCGGTAGCCCGTCACGCCGGTGGCGTCGGTGGGCGGTTGCCAGGTCACCGTGACCGCGGCGCGGTCGCGCGCCGCGCTGGCCACGACGGAGCGCGGGGCGCCGGGCGTGCCGGCGGCGACGCTCGGGGCGCAACCGCCCGAGAGCGACACCTGGTAGGCGCCGAGGCTGCCGTAGTCGTCGTACGGGTTGTTCGCGGTGGCGCCGCCGCCGTCGACGCGCACGTAGTAGGCGCCCGCCGAGACGCTCGCGGTGATGGCCGCACCGAGGCCGCCGGCGGTGTCGTAGGACTGGACCTGCAACCCGGGGTCGTTCTCGGCGACCACGGTGCCCGACGCGTCGAGCAGCTGCAGGTCGATGTCGAGGTCGGTGCCGACCGCGGTGGGCGCTGCCGACACCCGCAGCGACCCGGAGCACTGGCCGAGCGCGTAGGTGTCGACGTCGGAGCGGCCGGTGATGTACCCGGTGCCGTCGCCGAGGGCGGCGGCCGCCGCCGGGCCGTCGCCGGACTCGTCGGGTCGCAGCCCGAGCGTGCTCCGGATGACGGCCACGTCGTCCTCGGTGTTGGACGCGTTGGCGTAGCTCCCGTTGGACCACTGGCTCATCGGCATGGAGTAGGGGTCGCCCATGATCGGGCCCCAGCCACCCCGCCCCGGGTAGTACTCCTGGTGAGCGGCGCTCCCGGCGGGGTAGAGCCCGTCGTGGCTGAGGCCGAGCGTGTGGCCGATCTCGTGGCTGGCGGCGTCGGCCACGAACTTCGGGTCGTTCGGGCCGAGCGACGCCGTGAAGATCAGCGCCGGCGTCAGGTCGGCGAGCCCGAAGCTGGGCTGGAACGCGATGCCGCCGCAGGCGCTGTTGCAGACGCGGGCGTAGACGGTGCTGCTCGCGGAGTCGGTGCCGAGGAAGAGCGCGCGGACGCCGTACTGGTGGTCCGTGCTGCCCGACTTCACCAGGGCCGCCGTCCCCGGGTCCTCGGTCGTGACGTCGACGTCGAAGGACGCGTAGTCGGCCGCGATCCGCTCCCAGATCTCCTGGACCCGCGACAGCTCGTCGGCCGCGAAGGAGCTGCCGTTGCCGTCCGGGTCCCACGGCGGCACGGTCACGGTCGGCGTCAGGATGCTGCCGAGCGTGTTCCACAGGGTCCCGGACAGCTTGAACCCGACGAAGTCGAGGTAGATCGTGTACGGCGCTCCCGGGTCGCTGTGCAGCGCGAACGTGTCGGCCGCGGTGGTCGCCACCGGCACCGCCAGGCTCACCGGCGCCGGTACGTCGGGCGCGGGGTCCCACTCGGTCACGCGGCCCCCGACCGGGGGCCCGCCGGGACCGCTCAGCAGGGCGGCGACGGCGACCACGACCGACGCCCGGATCAGGCGACTCATACCCGGCCGATCGGCGCCGACGGTCGCGGGCTGAGGCCGCCTGGCGCGGTCAGGACCAAGGTCTCGGGTGGAACCGATCCGCAGCCCGCGCACGTCTGCTCTGATGTGGACATGCGGATCCTGGCGGCGTGGGGCGGGGCAGCGGTGCTGCTCCTCGGCGGCTGTGGGACCGGCCCGTCGCCGTCGTCGGCCCCCGGGGTGACACCGACGGCACCCGGCTCATCGATCGCGATGCGGTGGGTGTCGTCGTACGGGGTCGAGGTGGCGGTGCCGAGGGCCTGGCGGAACGGGGTGCTGCCGCCCAACGAGGCCTGCGTGCGGGGCGGGAGCGTGACGACGGCGCCGTACGTCGAGGTGGGTCGGTTCGAGGCGGTCGACGACCTGGTCCTGTGTGTGTCCTCGGGGCCGAAGGACATCCCGCCCGAGTTCGGGAAGCTCGCGTTCCGCCTCTGGCAGCCGCACGTCGCGCTGCGCCCGGCCGACCAACCCGGCGGCACCGCCTCCGGCACCTGGACCTACCGCGGCTGGACGCTCCAGCGCAGGCAGGTCGGCCGGCTGTCGATCTCGGTCCTGACCGATGCGCGCGAGCCGGGCCTCGGAGCGCAGGTCATCGGCTCGGCCCGGAAGGTCGATGTGGACGGGCTCGGGTGCGCAAGCGTGGCACCGGCCCGGCTCGCGCGGATGCAGCGGCCGAACGGTCGCCCGGTCCCGGCCGCCGCCGAGGTCGGGTCGATCTCGGTGTGCGAGTACGACCGGACCCGTCCCGGCGCCCCGAGGATGGCGGCGGACGTCTCCATCGTGGGTGCGCGGGCACGCGCGATCGTCCGCGCGATCCGTGCGGCGCCCCTCGGCGGGGGACCCGACCGCCCCCAGGACTGCCTCACGACGATGCACGGCGACGAGGCACTCGTCCTGCACTTCGTGGGCCGCGGGGCACGGCCGAGCGCCGAGGACCCGCAGGCGTTCGTGTACTCCGACTGGTGCGTCGGCAACGGCATCGTGGAGGCAGGGGGACGGCACGCACTCACCAAGCAGAGCTGCCGCCCGCTCTACGTGCCGCCCGTGGTGCTCTCGTCGGCCCAGTCGAACGTGGCGCCGCTCTGCCTGCGGCTCTGACCCGGCTCAGCCGTGGAAGGCGCCGGAGAAGAGCGGCAGCCTCTGGCCCGGCGGGACCTCCTCACGGACCGGGACGCTGTTCGGTCCCGGCAGGTGGCACCCAGGTACGTCGGCCCGCGGAGTCTTCCGGAGCAGGATCGCGCCACCCTCGTCCGAGACGACGACGTAGCCGTGCCGCTCGAGCATCCGGGCGCGCGTCACCGGCCCCTCGGGGGTGAGGAAGCCGAAGGTGAGGATCGGCTCCGAGGGCAGCAGCACGTAGTCCAGGCAGCGCGGGACCTCGTCGGCGATGACGACGTAGTGGTCGCTGAGCAGCCGGGGCGCGACGTTGTTCGTGGCCTCCACGCTCGCCCCCGCCGGGATCCGGTTCGCGGCGTCGATGAGCGCCTGCGCCGTCGGCGACGCCTGGAGGTCCGGCGGCCACATCCAGCCGAACAGGCCGAGCGCCGACGACGTCAGCAGCGCGGTGACGAGCGTCAGCCCGCCGAGGGCGCGCAGCCGCGCCGTCGAGAGCCGCGGCGCGATCCGCGCGAACGTCTCGATGGCCGCCACGAGCAGGAACGGCCAGAGGAAGGCGTCGTACTGGTTGGTGACGGTCCAGTGGTTCGGGTTGGTGGAGTACAGCCGCTCGGCGAGCAGCGGCAGCCAGCACAGCGACGTCAGCGAGCCGAGCGGGAGCAGCGCCAGCGAGGCGACGATCCAGCCGATCAGCTGCAGCTTGACGCCCTGGTCGGTCGCCGCGGTGACCAGGAGCCAGGGGTGGCCGAGGACGTTGGTGACCACGCCGACCGGGTCGGGGCCGAGTCGGTCGTAGTCCCAGTAGTAGCCGCGCACGCCGCCCATCGCCGGCAGCAGCACCTCGATCTGGATCGCCGAGACGACCGGCCCGAGCACGAGCATGGCGACGCCGGTGACCTTGCCGGCGCGGTCACCCGCACGCAGGGACCGCAGCAGCAGGACCACGCCGAACACGCCCACGATCAGCCCGAGGTCCTCCTTGCACAGGCACAGCAGCACCGCGGCGAGACCGGCGAGCCGGTAGCGGCGCGTGGCAGCGGCATCGAGCAGCAGCAGCGTGAAGGGTACGGCGAAGGAGACCTCGTGGAAGCCCGCGCCCGCGGCCGACATCAGCGGCCACCCGGTCGCGTAGACGAGCCCGACCACGTCGACGAGCCGCTCGCTCGGGATCGCGAGCCGCAGGTGCGCGAAGCTGCGTCGGGCGATCCGCCGGACCAGCGGCACGCCGGCCGCGAACAGCGCCGCCTGGGCGAGCAGCAGCACCCGAGGGTCGTCCCAGATCCAGTACAGCGGCGCGAGCAGCGCCAGGATCGGGGAGAAGTGGTCGCCGAGCAACGAGTAGCCCGGCGGGAAGTTGTGGTGGACGTTCTTCATCTCCGACACCGGGAGGTGCAGGTGCGCGTACGCCCGGATGCCCTGGTCGAAGATGCCGATGTCGAAGCCGCCCAGGTGCAGCTGCGACCAGACCTGCAGGCTCCGCCCCGCGCACACGACGAAGCACAGCAGCATCGTCGCGAGGGTACGGCGGGAGACCCGCGATCCGACCGGTATCCGGCGCGGCCGCGGGGTCTCGACGGCCGTGCCGGTCATCGCCGCGGTGTTAGCGGGGGAGGCCGCTCGCGCGCCAGGCACCCCGGCCCGCCGCGAGGGAACGACCGGGGGCGGTCCGCATGTTGCGACCCGGCGAGGCCCACAGCGAGCGCGCCGGCTCGGGCGCCGGCTCGCCGCCACCCAGCGCGGAGAAGACCGCCACGATCGCGGCGACCTCCTCCGGCGTGGTGTCGGGCGTGATGATCCGGAGCGCCGGAGCCTGCGGCTCCGGCGTCTCCACGTTCTCGTCCGGCGTGATGTCGTTCGTCATCTGGATCCTCTGGTTTCGACGCGGCCGTCGCGGCTTCGCAAGCTCAGCCGCGGGCCTTGCTCAACCTTGCCGGGCCCTGGCGGACGTTGCTCCTGCGTCGCAACGACCGCCAGTCGGCTAAAGCGGGATGTTCCCGTGCTTCTTGGGCGGGAGGGTGTCGCGCTTGGTCTTCAGCAGGCGCAGTGCCTTGACGACCTCGGCGCGGGTCTCGTGCGGACGGATGACGGCGTCGATGTAGCCGCGCTCGGCCGCGATGAACGGGTTGGCGAGCGTGGTCTCGTACTCGTCGATGAGCTCGGCGCGGCGGGCCTCGACGTCGCCGCCCTCGGCCTCGACGGCCGCGAGGGTACGCCGGTGGATGATGTTCGCGGCGCCCTGTGAGCCCATGACCGCGATCTGACCGGTCGGCCACGACAGGTTGATGTCGGCGCCGAGGTGCTTGGAGCCCATGACGTCGTACGCGCCGCCGTAGGCCTTGCGGGTGATGACGGTGACCATCGGGACCGTCGCCTCGGCGTACGCGTAGATCAGCTTGGCGCCGCGGCGGATGATGCCGTCCCACTCCTGGTCGGTGCCGGGCAGGAAGCCGGGCACGTCGACGAAGGTCAGCACCGGGATGTTGAACGCGTCGCAGGTCCGCACGAAGCGGGCCGCCTTCTCGGAGGCATCGATGTCGAGGCAGCCGGCGAACTGCATCGGCTGGTTGGCCACGATGCCGACGCTGCGGCCCTCGACCCGGCCGAAGCCGACGATGATGTTCGGCGCGAACAGCGGGTGGACCTCGGTGAACTCGCCGTCGTCGAGCACGGTGGTGAACACGTCGTGCATGTCGTAGGGCTGGTTCGGGGAGTCCGGGATGATCGTGTCGAGCGCCAGGTCCTCGTCGGACGGCTCGAGCGAGGCGACCTCGTCGTAGACCGGGGCCTCGTCGAGGTTGTTGCTCGGCAGGTAGGACAGCAGCGCCTTGGTGTACTCGATGGCGTCCTCCTCGTCGGAGGCCATGTAGTGGCTGCAACCCGACTTGGTGTTGTGGGCCCGGGCGCCGCCGAGCTCCTCCATCGTGACGTCCTCACCGGTGACGGTCTTGATGACGTCCGGGCCGGTGATGAACATGCCCGAGGTGCCGTCCACCATCACCGTGAAGTCGGTGACCGCGGGGGAGTAGACGTGACCGCCGGCGCAGTTGCCCATGATCAGGCTGATCTGGGGGATCACGCCCGAGGCGCGGACGTTGCGGCGGAAGATCTCGCCGTACAGGCCCAGGGAGACGACGCCCTCCTGGATCCGGGCGCCGGCGCCCTCGTTGATGCCCACGATCGGGGAGCCGGTCTTGATCGCGAGGTCCATGACCTTGACGATCTTCTCGCCGTACACCTCGCCCAGGGAGCCACCGAAGACGGTGAAGTCCTGGGAGAACACGCACACCTGGCGGCCGTCGACCGTGCCGTAGCCGGTGATGACGCCGTCGCCGTACGGGCGGGTCTTCTCCAGGCCGAAGGCGGTCGAGCGGTGGCGGGCGTACTCGTCGAGCTCGACGAAGGAGCCCTCGTCGAAGAGCATCTCGATGCGCTCACGGGCGGTCTTGCGTCCCTTGGCGTGCTGCTTCTCCTGCGCCTTGGCGGCGGGAGCGTGCACGGCCTCGTTCTCTCGACGCTCGAGGTCCGCCAGCTTGCCGGCGGTGGTGTGCAGGTCGATCTCGGGCTGGGTCTCGGGCTGGGCGGTCACTTGGCCTCCTTGGTTCCGTAGGGAAGATTAGTGCCCGTGACTCTCGGTTCGACTCCGCGCCCACCCTTCGACGCAGCCGCCCTCGGTGAGGCAGTGGCCACGTACCCCGACCTGAGCCTCGAGCTCATCGCCGAGTCGGACTCGAGCAACCAGGTCGCCAGCGCCCGTGCCAAGACCGGTGCGCCCGACGGCCTGGTCGTGGTCGTCGACCACCAGGTCGCGGGCCGTGGCCGGCTCGACCGCAGCTGGGAGACGCCGGCCGGCGCCGCAGTGACGTTCTCGCTGCTGGTGCGCCCGACGGTCCCCGACGCACGCTGGCCCTGGATCCCGCTGCTCGTCGGTCACACCGTGGCCAAGTCCCTCGTCGCGCTGGGGTACGACGCGGCGGTGAAGTGGCCCAACGACATCCTGATCGGCTCCCCGGAGTCCCCGGACGCCCCGGACGCCCCGGACCACCGGAAGGTCGCCGGGATCCTGGTCGAGCGGGTCGACACCCCCGACGGGCCGGCCGCGATCGTCGGGGTCGGCATCAACGTGTCGACCACCGCGGAGGAGCTGCCCGTCCCGACCGCGACCAGCCTCGCGCTCGTCGACGGGGTCCCCACGCCGGAGCGGTCGGACGTCCTCATCGGCGCGGTCACCGCGATCCGGGAGGGCTTCGACGTGTGGCAGGCCGGGGGAGACCCCGCGCACGAGCGGCTGCGGGCGTCGTACCTGGCCAACTGCGTGACGGTCGGCCAGCAGGTGCGGGCCGAGCTGCCCGGCGGCGGGAGCCTCGAGGGCAAGGCCACCGACATCGACGAGCACGGCCGGCTGGTGGTGGAGACGGCCGACGGCCCGCGCGCGGTCGGCGCCGGCGACGTGGTGCACGTCCGCCCCGCCTGACCGCGCTGTGATGCGATGATGCCGCCGTGGCCATCTCCAGCAAGCTGCTGAACCCCGGCGAGCACCTCGTCCTCAGCTGCCGCCAGCACGTGAAGAAGCTGTTCGGCCCGGTCCTCGTGCTGGTCGTGCTGCTGGCGGTCGGGGTCGCGGTGCAGGTCGCCGCCGACCACCACGCCTGGATCCGCTGGACGGTGTGGGTCCTCGTCCTCATCGGCGTGGTCTGGTTCTTCGTCCGCCCGTTCCTCGACTGGCTCGCCACGGTCTACGGCTTCACCGACCGGCGGATCATCACCCGGCACGGCATCCTCACCCGCCGCGGCCACGACATCCCGCTGTCGCGGGTCAGCGACATCGAGATCGAGATCAACCTGATGGACCGGCCGTTCGGCTGCGGCAGCCTGCTCATCTCCGACGCGTCGACGAACGGCACCACGCGGCTCAACGACATCCCGCAGGTCGAGTCGGTGCAGCGCCGGCTCAACGAGCTGCTCTTCCAGCTGCACCAGGGCGGCACCCCGCAGTCCGCCGAACCCGACGCGTGAGCGAGAGCGTGAGCGAGAGCGGCTTCGAGCAGGAGGTCCTCGGCGACGGGCCCCGGCTGACGGCCGAGGAGGCCGCCGCCGCCGCCGGCGTACCCGTCGGCCGGGCGCGACGGCTGTGGCGCACGCTCGGCTTCCCGGACCGGGGTGACGAGGCGGCGTACACCGAGGCCGACGTCGCCGCCCTCGGGCTGTTCGTCTCCTTCTTCGAGGACGGCCTGGTCGACTTCGACAGCGTGCTCAACGTCGCGCGCGGGATCGGGCTGACGATGTCCCGGCTGGCCGACTGGGAGGTCGGGGCGCTGATCCAGCGGGCCGAGGAGATGTACGCCGCCCGCGACGCCGCCCACGGGGGCGCACCGAGCGCGGTCCCCGCGGCCGTCCGGCTCACCCAGGAGTACGGCGACCGCTTCGAGGACCTGCTCATCTACGCCTGGCGCCGTCACCTCGTGGCCGCCACCGGTCGGATGGAGGCCGCCCGCGCGATCGAGGAGGCGCCCGGCACCACCCACCTGACCGTCGGGTTCGCCGACATCGTCGGCTTCACGGCCCTGTCCAACGAGGTCAGCCGGGAGCGGATCGGCGACCTCGTGGAGATCTTCGAGTCCCGGTGCGGCGAGGTGATCGCGAGCCGGCACGGCCGGTTGATCAAGGCGATCGGCGACGCGGTGCTGTTCGTCAACGACGATCCGCTGCACGCCTTCGAGACCGCCGAGGGCATCATCAACGTGATCGGGCGCGACCAGCGGATGCCCGACGTCCGGGTGGGCCTGGCCACCGGCTCGGTGGTGCTCCGGCTGGGCGACGTGTTCGGGCCGCCGGTCAACCTGGCGAGCCGGCTCACCCAGGTGGCGCGGCGCAACCGGATCATCGTCGACCAGGAGACCGCCGACCTGCTGCCCGAGGAGCAGATCGAGTCCCGCCGGCTGCCCGCGCGACCGGTCCGGGGGTTCGGCGTGGTCGAGCCGGTCGCCGTACGACGGCCGTAGGATCTCCGCAGGCTTTCCGGACCCACTATTTCGTGGACGTGTTGCACGTTCCTGCAGGTCACAGCGCTATTGATCGGACAAAACTTTTCCAAACAGGGCGCACGCGAGGCTTCCTGTCCCTACCTTGATCGGTGTGATCGAGGTACAGGATGTGCGGCTGGACCCGGCCGCTCGTCGTGCCTGGCGGGGGGATCGGGAGATCCGGCTCACACGCAAGGAATTCGAGCTGCTCCACGCGCTGATGTCGCGCGCTGGGGAGATCGTGTCCCGTGACGAGCTGATGCGCGAGGTGTGGCAGGCGACCTTCTGGACGTCGTCGAAGACGATCGACGTCCACGTCGGATGGGTGCGCCGCAAGCTCGGCGACGATCGCCATCCCTACCGGCTGATCACGACGATCCGCGGGCAGGGCCTGCGCTTCGAGATCGGCAACCAGGAGTCGGTCGCCTGAGGCCCGAGCCTCTAGGGTGCGGGGGTGTCCTTCGCTCCTCGGATCGCCGTGATCGGCGGCGGTCAGCTCGCCCGGATGATGGCCCAGCCGGCGGTGGCGCTCGGCGTACCGCTGCGGCTGCTCGCGGAGGCCGAGGGCGTCTCGGCCGCCCAGGTGATCCCCGACCAGGTGGTCGGTGACTACCGGGACCTGGCCACGCTGCAGGCGGTGACCGACGGCTGCGCGGTCGTCACCTTCGACCACGAGCACGTCCCGACCGAGCACCTGCGCGCGCTCGACGCCGCCGGGGTCGCCTGCCGGCCCGGTCCGGACGCGCTGGTCTACGCGCAGGACAAGGGCCTGATGCGGGCGCGGCTCGGTGAGCTGGGCGCGCCCTGCCCGCGCAACGCGCTGGTGTCGACGGTCGCGGACGTCGAGGCGTTCGGCCTGCCCTGCGTCCTCAAGACCGCCCGCGGCGGGTACGACGGCAAGGGGGTCTGGGTCGTCCGCTCGGCCGCCGACGCGGAGGAGGCGTTCTCCGTCGCGGCCTCTGCAGGTGTGCAGATCCTCGCCGAGGAACTGGTGGACTTCCGCCGCGAGCTGTCCGCGATCGTGGCGCGCTCGCCCAGCGGCCAGGCGGCGGCGTACCCCGTCGTGCAGACCACCCAGCTCGACGGCATCTGCCACGAGGTGATCGCGCCCGCACCGTCGCTGTCAGCCGAGATGGCCGGGGAGGCGCAGGCACTCGCGCTGCGGATCGCCGGCGAGCTCGGAGTGACCGGGGTGATGGCGGTCGAGCTGTTCGAGACCGTGGACGGCCGGCTGCTGGTCAACGAGCTGGCGATGCGTCCGCACAACACGGGCCACTGGTCGCAGGACGGCGCCGTGACCTCCCAGTTCGAGAACCACCTGCGCGCGGTGCTCGACCTGCCGCTCGGCTCGCCCGAGCCGCGAGCACCGTGGACGGTGATGGTGAACATCCTCGGCTCGTCCGACCCGTCGGTGGGCCGGCTCTACGACGGCTACCCGCACGCGATGGCGCGCGACCCGCGGCTGCGGGTGCACCTGTACGGCAAGGAGCTGCGGCCGGGCCGCAAGGTCGGCCACGTCAACGCCTACGGCGACGACCTCGACGAGGTGCTGTCGCGCGCTCGGCACGCCGCGTCGTGGTTCCGCGGGGACTTGGGGAACGAGTCGGAGTAGCGGCTGGGGTCCTTGTTGGTTTCGATACGTCCTCGCCTAGCGGCTCGGACTACTCAACCAACGGTGGTCAGAGCAGCCCGTGCTCGTGGGCGAAGACCACGATCTGCACGCGGTCGCGCAGGCCCAGCTTGCGCAGGATCGCGCCGACGTGGGTCTTGACCGTCGACTCGCTGAGGTGGACCGTGCCGGCGACCTCGCTGTTGGAGAGCCCGCGCGCGACGGCCGTGAAGATCTCGCGCTCCTTGTCGGTCAGCGCGAGGTACGCCGCCGGGGGAGCCACCCGCGCGGTGAAGCTGCGATCGAGCAGCGTGGCCAGGTCGGCGGGTGCCAGCACGGCGTTGCCGGCCGCCACGGTGCGGATCGCCTCGGCCAGCCGTTGCGGGGTCGTGTCCTTGAGCAGGAACCCGCTGGCGCCGTACCGGATCGCGGTGGCGGCGCGGTCATCGAGGTCGAAGGTGGTGAGCACGACGACCCGCAGCGGGCGCTCGCGCCGGGCGGCACGCTCGGGCGCGAGCAGCTGGCGGGTCGCCTCGACGCCGTCCATCTCGGGCATCCGCAGGTCCATCAGCACCACGTCGGGCGCCGTCTCCTCGGCCACGGCGATCGCCTGGACGCCGTCGGCGGCGGTACCGACGACCTCCATGCCCTCCTGCGCGTCGACGATGACGCGGACGCCCTCGCGGAACAGGTCCTGGTCGTCGACCAGCACCACCCGGATCGGGGCGGTCACCGGGCACCCACCGGCAGCCACGCGGTCACGGTGAAGGTGGCTACGCCGTCCACGGTCCGCGGCCGTACGTCGAGCCGGCCGCCCACCGACTCCAGGCGCTGGCGCATGCCGCTCAGGCCACTGCCCGTCTCCGCTTGCTTGCCGGCAGGTAAGTGGTTACCTGCCGGCAAGCAAGCGACCGCGTCCTGGTCGTCCACCACGTTGCTGACCTCGATCCTGAGCTCGTCCTGCCAGTGCCGCTCGACCCGCACCGGCTCGTCCCGGCGACCGTGCCGGATCGCGTTCGTCAGCATCTCCTGCAGCACCCGGTAGGCCACCGTCGCCAGCTCCGGGGGCAGCGGGCGCGGCTCGCCGACCTCGGAGGAGAGCACCTCGTGCCCGCTCGAGCGCACACCGTCGATGAGGGTGTCGAGCCCGCCGTTCGGGGGCCGGCTGTCGGTCGCGCCGAGCACGTGCCGCACGTCCTGCAGCGAGCTGCGGGCGGAGGTCGCGATGGTCGCGAACGTCTCCTTGAGCCGGGCCGGGTCGTCGTCGGGGAGGTACTGCGCGGACTCGGCCTGCGCCAGGATCACCGCGAGCGAGTGGCCGACCACGTCGTGGACGTCGCGTGCGAGGCGCGCCTGGCCCTCGCGCAGCTCGGCGAGCTCGGCGGCCTGGTCCCGCTCGCGGGCGGTCTCGATCTGCTCGGCGCGGGTCGCCGCCTCGCGACGCAGGACGCGCAGCAGCAGTCCGACCAGCCACGGCACGATCAGCAGCCCGACCCCGACCAGCAGCAGGTGGCCCACCAGGGACCGGATCGAGCTGCCGGGGCCGAGCAGCGTGTAGAGCCGAGCATCGGAGAACCGCACGATCCGCCCGGTCCGGACCGCCAGCTCGGCGATGAGGGCGATCGCCGGGACCGACGAGGCGCTCGCGACCAGCGTCGCGACCGAGCCGTAGCGCGCGCACCCGTACGCGACGATCGCCACCGCGGCCTCGACCGGCAGCACCGGGAACCCGCGCAGCAGCTGGGCGAGCGCCAGGCACCACAGCAGGACGAGTGCCAGGGCGGGGCCCAGCCGGTAGGCCGCGACGGCGACCGCGAACACGACGACGAACAGCACCTGGTCGCGGGTCGAGGGGATGGCCACGACGTCCTCGTGGTCCATCTCCCAGATGCCGAGGAACAGCACGACGACGCCGATCACGACGGCCGGCGTCCAGGCGGAGGTGCGGATCCGCTCGATCATCGGGCTCCTGCGAGGGCGGCCGACGGCGCTCGTTCGCGGTCGCGCCACCGCAGCAGCGGCCGCTCGAGGTAGCGCCAGGAGGCCGCGGCGGCGACCAGCGTCAGCAGCAGGGCCAGCGGCCCGCCGTACCAACCGATCGGGCGGAGCCACACGGTGAGCGGGTAGTCCCACAGGTAGGCGGCGTACGAGACCGTCCCGAGCGCGGCGAGGGCGCCTCCGATCCGGTTCTGCACGTTCCGATCGTGCCAGGACCGCGCGAGGACCGCGGTGAGGGCAGCGATGAGCGGCGCGCCGAGCAGGTACGTCGCCGCGTGCCCGCGCAGCGGGACGAAGCAGAGCACCACGAGCGGGAGGAGCAGCGGCCAGCTGCGCGTCACCACCGGCACCCGGTCCGACCACCAGCGGGCGGCGCCGCCGATGACGAAGCAGCCGGCCCACGACGTCGGCAGCGGGTAGGCCAGGTCGAGGGCGTGCCGGTAGTGCACGACCGTGACCACGCACGCGAGCAGGCAGAGCAGCCCGGCGCCGGCGAGCACCGGGGCCGGACGCCGGGTCCGGACCGCGAGGACGAGCACCAGCGGCCACAGCAGGTAGAACTGCTCCTCCATCGCCAGCGTCCACAGGTGGAAGATCGCCGTGCTGCCGTGCTGGAACGGGAGGTCCGCGGTCCAGGTGAGGGCGACCGCGACCGTGCGCGGCAGCCGGCCGCGGTCGCCGACGGGGTCGAGCACGAGCGTCACGACGACGAGGACCGCCACGACCACGAGCAGCGCCGGCACCAGCCGCCACGCGCGGCGCGCGTAGAAGTGCCCGGCCCGGAACCGGCCGTGCTCGGCCAGGTCGCGCATCAGCACGCCGGTGATCAGGTAGCCGCTGATCGAGAAGAACATCACCACCCCGACGACACCGGGGCCGGGCAGCAGGGTGTCGGTCAGGTGCCGCAGCAGCACCAGCGCGATCGCGATCCCGCGGAGCTGGTCCAGCCCGGCGCTGCGCAGCCGGCTCACCGGAGGGCGTCGCGGACCATGAGGTCCAGCAGCTCGGCGTACGAGACACCCGCGGCGGCGAACATCCGCGGCGCCTGGGAGTGCTCGGTCAGCCCCGGCATGGTGTTGACCTCGAGCAGGACCGGGCCGTCGTCGGTGAGGAAGAAGTCGATCCGCGCGAGCCCGCGGCAGCCGAGGGCGTCGTACATCCGGACGGCAGTGTCGCGCAGGTCCCGGCGCTCGGCGGTCGTGACGTCGGCGGGGACGCGCAGGTCGGCGCCGCCGCCGTACTTGCTCTCGTAGTCGAAGAGCCCGGGGCCGACGATCTCGAGCGGTGGCGCGACGAGCCGGCCGCCGTCGGCGCTGCCGAAGACCGCGACGTCGATCTCCCGGCCGGCGACCACCTCCTCGACCAGCACCCGGTCGTCGTAGGTGAACGCCTCGTCGAGCGCGGCGGCGAGGTCCTCGCGGTTCTCCACCAGTGAGACGCCCCGGCTCGAACCGGCCCCCGCCGGCTTCACGACGACCGGCCCCGTCCAGCGGTACGCCGAGGACCGGGTCAGCAGCGTCCCTGCCGCCACCCGGATGCCGGCCGCCGCGGCGACCAGCTTGGTGAGGTGCTTGTCCATCGCGATCGCGCCGGCCGCGGTGGGAGAGCCGACGCAGGGGAGGCCGAGGACCCGGCACAGGGCGGCGAGCGTGCCGTCCTCCCCGCCCGCACCGTGCACCGCGGGGAAGACGACGTCGCAGCTGGTGAGCACGGCGAGCGCACCGCGGAGGCCGAGCGGCCGGCCGCCGCGGTCGCGCCAGCCCCCGTCCGGGCAGATGGTCAGCGGCACCACGTCGTACGCCGAGGCGGGTAGGTGCGCGCACACCGCGGCCGCCGATGCCAGGGACACCTCGTGCTCACCGTTCGCGCCGCCTCCGACGACGGCGACCCTGATCCGGCCGTCGTCCACCAGTGCGCTCATCGCCGCACCCGCGATCCGATGCCGGTCACGATCTCGTGCTCGATCGTGCCCGCCCACGTGGCCCACTCGGCGGCCCTCGGCTCGCCCTGGGTGCCGCTGCCGAAGATCGTCGCCACCTCGCCGACCTGCACCGGCAGGGTGCCGACGTCGACCACCACCTGGTCCATCGACACCAGCCCGACCACCGGACAGCGGCGGCCGTGCAGCCAGACCTGGGCGCGACCGGAGGCGGTGCGCGGGATGCCGTCGGCGTACCCGACCGGCAGCAGGGCGAGCCGGGTCGCGCGGGGTGCGCTCCAGGTGTGGCCGTAGCCCACCGAGGCCCCGGGAGCCACGTCGCGGATCGAGACCACGGGCGCGGTGAGCGTCATCGCCGGGTGCAGCCGGGTCGTGCCGGTCGGGTCGATGCCGACCAGGCCCGCGCCGACCCGGCACAGCGTGTGGTGGCTGAGCGGGTCGGTGAGGGTGGCCGCGGTCGCGGCGAGGTGGCGCAGCGGCGGCCGGAGGCCGTGCCGCCGCGCGACCGCCAGCCCCCACAGGAAGCGGTCGCGGCCCACCGCGTTGCTCGGGTGCGCGGGTCGGTCGGCGCAGGCCAGGTGCCCCATCAGCCCGACCACCCGCACCGTGCCCGACCGCTCGGCACGGCGCGCGGCGGCGCACAGCCGCGCCCAGGCCGCGGGCGCGGCTCCGTCGCGCGCCATGCCGACGTCGAGCTGGAGGTGGACCCGGGCCAGGTGCCCCGTGCGCGCGGCGGCGCGCTCGATGGCGGCGAGGTGGTCCAGACCGGGCACCGCGAGGTCGATGCCGTGCGCGAGCGCCGTGGCGTGGTCGGCGTCGACAGGGTTCAGCCAGCTGAGCACCGGAGCGCTCAGGCCGTCCCAGCGCAGCGCGAGCGCCTCGTCGATGCTGGTCACACCCAGCCAGGAGGCGCCGTGGTGCAGGGCGGTGCGGGCGACCGCGCTCGCGCCGTGACCGAACCCGTCGGCCTTCACCACGGCCATCAGCGCGCCGCTCGCGCGGGCCGCGAGACGCAGGGTGTTGTCGGCGACGGCGGTCAGGTCGACCGTCAGGGCGGCACCCCGTCGGGCGTCGTACGCCGGCGCGACGGCCAGCGCGCTCATCGCAGCGCCCCTGCGGGGACGGGCACCTCGACCGGCCCGTACGTCGCGTGCGCGGCGCCGGTCAGCAGCGCCCAGTACCGGTCGCCGAAGCTCCAGTGCCACCACTCGGTCGGGTAGTTGACCAACCCGGCGGCGGTCAGCACACCGGCGAGCAGGTCGCGGCGCGCGCGTGCGGCGGGGTTGATGTCGACGGCGGCGAAGTAGCAGCGGCCGCCGCTCTGCTCGGGGGTCGCGTCGATCGGCGTCCCGAGGTCCAGGGGAGCGCCGTCGGCGTCGGTCAGGGTGAGGTCGACGGCGGCACCCGCGACGTGCGGTGCCACGGCGAGCGGCGCGACGAAGCGGCTGACCAGGCGGTCGAGCTCGGCCGGGCCACACCCGGGACGGGCCGCGCACACCTCGCTGGAGTAGCGGTTGATGATCCGCTGCTGGTCGGCCGGGCTGCGGTGCCCCTCGACCACGTGCAGCCGCACCGACGGTGGGAGGGAGCGGGCCGCGACCCGCAACCGCTCGGCCAGACCGACCCGGACCAGCACGCCGGGGGCCGCGAGGGCCGGCGGCAGCTCGACCAGGGGATCGCCGGACTCGACGAGCGGGATCGCGTGGACCCGCGGGTCCGCCAGCAGGACGGGACTTGTCATGCCACCGACGCTAGGGACGGACGCGGGTGCCGCGCGTCGGTCTGAGGTGCCGATCCCCGGCACCACAGGACCTTCTCGATAGCCTTCGGGCATGACTGCGCGCGTGGGCATCGTGATGGGCTCGGACTCCGACTGGCCGGTGATGCGGCTGGCGGCTGAGGCGTTGGCCGAGTTCGGCATCGAGCACGAGGCCGACGTGGTGTCCGCGCACCGGATGCCCGAGGAGATGCTCGACTACGGCAAGCGGGCGGCCGGCCGCGGTCTCCAGGTGATCATCGCCGGCGCCGGCGGTGCGGCCCACCTGCCCGGCATGCTCGCGTCGGTCACGCCGCTGCCCGTCATCGGCGTACCGGTGCCGTTGAAGTACCTCGACGGCATGGACTCGCTGCTCTCCATCGTGCAGATGCCGGCCGGCGTACCGGTCGCCACGGTCGCCGTCGGGGGAGCGCGCAACGCGGGCCTGCTGGCCGTGCGCATCCTCGCCGCCACCGACCCGGCACTCCAGGAAAAGATGACGGCCTTCCAGGCCGACCTGAAGGCAGCGGCTCAGGCCAAGGGCGAGGTCGTCCGCTCGGCCCAGTCCGGCCGTCGCGCCGGCTTCTGAGCCGGACCCCACGTCCCCTCACTCACGTGTGAGTGAATCGGATTCACTCACACGTGAGTGAGGCCGTGACGTCAGTCCTCGCGGCGCACCTGACCGCGCAGCGACTTCGTCTCCGAGCGCTCCCGCTTCGACTGCAGCCGACGCTCCTTCGAGCCCCGGCTGGGTCGGGTCGGGCGGCGCGGAGCCGCCGGGGGAGCGAGCCCGTCCCGGATCAGCGCGGCGAGCCGCTCGCGCGCCGCGACCCGGTTGCGGTGCTGCGAGCGGTGCTCGGAGGCCGCCACGGCGACCACCGGACCGAGCCGATCGAGCAGCCGAGCGCGCTGGGTCTCCGTGAACGCCGTCGACGACTCGACCGACAGCTCGAGCTGGACCCGGCTGTCGGCCGTGTTCACCGACTGACCGCCCGGGCCCGAGGAGCGGCTGAACCGCTCGACGAGCTCGGCCGCGGGGACGACCAGGCCGTCGGGAAGGCCGGGGCCCGGGTCGATGCGCAGGTCAAGCTCGCCGGGCACGCTGGAACCACACCTGGCTCGGGCACACGTCCATCACCATCGGTACGCCGGCGGCCACCGTGCGCTCGTACGCCGCCTCGTCGACCACGCCCATCTGGAACCAGACGCCTCCCGCCCCGACGGCGACCGCCTGGTCGGCGTACTGACCGGCCTCGGAGGACCTCCGGAACACGTCGACGACGTCGATCCGACCCACGGCCTCGGCCGCCTCCGCGAGCGTGCCGTACACCAGCTCACCGAGGACCTTCTTGGTCCCGTCGGCCGACGGGTGGATCGGCACCACCCTCTTGCCGTGCTGCTGCAGCTCCTGCGCGATCGAGTAGGCGGTGCGGTACGGGTCGCCACCGAGACCCACCACGGCCCACACCTCGCTGTCGTCGAGCAACACATCGATCACGTCAGGATTGGTCCAGGGCGCCATATCCGCAGAATGTTGGACGTCCTACGATTATTCCCATGAGCGACTTCCCGATGTACGGCCTCTCCGAGGAGCAGCAGGAGATCCGCAAGGCGATCCGCGAGATCTGTGACGCGAAGATCGCGCCCCACGCGGCGGCCGTCGACGAGGAGGCGCGGTACCCGCAGGAGGCGCACGATGCCCTGCTGGAGACCGACTTCTACGCTCCGCACGTGCCGGAGCAGTACGGCGGCGTGGGCGCGGACGCGCTGGCAACGGTCATCGTGATCGAGGAGATCGCCCGCGCCGACGTGTCCGCGTCCTTGATCCCGGCGGTCAACAAGCTGGGCTCGCTGCCGGTCCAGATCGGCGGCTCGGAGGAGCTCAAGAAGAAGTACCTCGGCGCGCTCGCGCGCGGGGAGGGCGGCTTCTCCTACTGCCTGTCCGAGCCCGATGCCGGGTCGGACGCGGCCAACCAGAAGACCCGCGCGGTGCGCGACGGTGACGGGTGGGTGCTCAACGGCACCAAGCGCTGGATCAGCAACGCCGGCGTCTCGGAGTACTACACCGTCCTCGCGATGACTGACCCGGAGAAGCGCTCGAAGGGGATCAGCGCCTTCGTGGTGGAGAAGTCCGACGAGGGGGTGTCCTTCGGCGCGAAGGAGAAGAAGCTCGGCATCCAGGGCTCCCCGACCCGCGAGGTCTACCTGGACAACGTCCGCATCCCCGGCGACCGGATCATCGGCGAGGAGGGCAAGGGCTTCGAGATCGCGATGAAGACCCTGGACCACACCCGGATCACGATCGCCGCCCAAGCGGTCGGTGTCGCGCAGGGGGCGCTGGACTACGCGCTGGGCTACGTCCAGGAGCGGCAGCAGTTCGGCAAGCCGATCGCGGACTTCCAGGGCCTGCAGTTCCTGCTCGCGGACATGGGCATGAAGGTCGAGGCCGCCCGTCAACTGACCTATGCGGCCGCCGGGCGCTCCGAGCGCGGCGACGCCGACCTCACCTTCTTCGGCGCGGCCGCGAAGTGCTTCGCCTCGGACGTGGCGATGGAGGTCACCACGAACGCGGTCCAGGCGCTCGGCGGTTACGGCTACACGCGTGACTACCCGGTCGAGCGGATGATGCGCGACGCGAAGATCACCCAGATCTACGAGGGCACCAACCAGGTCCAGCGGATCGTGATGGCCCGCCAGCTCCTCGCCGGCATCCAGAGCACCCTCTGACGGTCACAGGCCCAGCCGGGCCGGCCCGATCGGGATCCCTCCGGTCGGGCCGCCGCTCATCTCCATCCCGCGCACGCCCGGCGTCGCGGTCGTGTCGACGAGCAGCGAGCCGCCCGGCCAGGTGAACCGGACGTCGTCCTCCTCCGGCGAGGCCGTCGCGCCCAGCACGCCGCTGAACAGGCGGTGCGAGAGGTCCGGGTCGGTCGTGCCGAGGTACGTCGCCCCGAGCCGGCCCTGCGCCCCCGGCTCCGTGTCCCACACCGGCGTCCACCAGTCCAGGTCGGTCGCACCGGCGCCGACGGGGAAGTCCTCCGGACAGCGCTCCCGGGTGCCGAGGATCTCGGCGAGCGGGGGATGTGGCCGGTCTGTCTGCGCCAGTTGGATGACCGTGCCGTGGACACCGTCCGGCGCGATGAACGCCTCCCGCCACGGCGCGTGGTCGTAGCTCTCACCGACCACGGTCAGGCCGAGCTCGCGCACCTGCGCGACGGAGGCGGCCAGGTCCGGCACGGTGAAGGTGATGTGGTGCGGACCGGCGCCGCGGGCGTCCAGGAACCGGGTCAGGAAGCCCGGCCCGGTGGGCTCCAGCAGCTCGATGTTCGCGCCCGCCTCGGTCGTGCCGGCGTAGAGCGTGACGTAGCGGAACTCCGCCAGAGTCTCGCCGAAGATCGGCACGGCGCCGAGCTCGGCCCGCAACCGACGTGCGACCGCGAGGGCGTCGGGGACGGCGAAGGAGGTGTGGTCGAGGTCCGGAGCGTGCATGGGCATGAGCCTAGGAGGCGCAGACGCCGAGGGCCGGTGCCGGGACGCGCGTCCCGGCACCGGCCCTCGTCACGTCACTGCAGCCAGGCGTCGACCTCGCTGGAGTGGGCCGAGATCCAGGCCTGGGCCGCCTGGTCCGGGGTCTTCCCGTCCTTCGCGATGGCCTTCGCGACCTCGTTCTGGTCGTCGTTGGTCCAGTGGAAGTTCTTGATCACCTTGACCGCGGGGGAGCCGGAGTTCGCGAACTTCGTCGAGATCAGCTTGTTGAGCTTGTACGGCGGGTAGTCGCACGCGACCTTCGCCGGGTCGGAGTCACAGCCCGGGGTGTACTTGGGCAGGTTGACCTTGACCAGCTTCATCTCCGAGAAGAACCACTGCGGCTCGTAGAAGTAGGCGAGCAGCGGGGTCTTGTTGGCCTCGGCGGTGCGGAAGCTCTGGATGAGCGCCGCCTCGGAGCCACCGACGACGACCTTGTAGTTCAGGTGCAGGTTGGTCACCAGCGCCTGGTCGTTCGTGACGTAGCTCGGGTCGCCGTCGAGCAGCTGGCCCTGGGAGCCCGACTCGCTGGTCTTGAACAGCGAGGCGTACTTGTTCAGGTTCTGCCAGTTGGTGATGTCCGGGTACTTCTGGGCCATCCACGGCGGGACGAACCAGCCGATGACGCCGGTGTTGCCGGTCGGGCCGGCGTCCTGGACGGTGTGCTGCTGGGTGATGTACTTCGCGACCAGGTCGTCGTGACCCCAGTTCTCGACGATCGTGTCGACGGTGCCGTTCGCCATGCCGGCCCAGCTGGGCTGCTCGGCGAGCTTGACGTAGTTGACGGTGCAGCCGAGCTTCTGCTCGAGCACGTTGCCGAGCACGTAGGCGTCGGCGGTGTAGCCGACCCAGGCGTTGAGGGCCATGTTGACGGTCCCGCAGGACTGGCCGCCCGCGACGGTCGTGTCCTTGATGCTGCCGCCGCCACACCCGGCGAGGGTCAGGGCCAGGGCAGCCACGGCAGCCAGGACGCCCATGCGGCGTGCGGCGGGTTTGATGCCACGGGTCATGCGGGTTTTCCTCTCTAGAGCAACACAGGGGTCCGAGATCTGCTCGTCGCGGCGACGCGCAGTCATGCCTTCTGCCTCTCGGCAGCGCCCTTGGCGATCCGGTCGAGCATGATGCCGAGCGCGGTGATCGCGATGCCGGCCGCCAGTCCCTTGCCGAACTGAGGGGCCTGGGAGAAGCCGGAGACCACGAGGTAGCCCAGGCTTCCCGCTCCGACCATGGCGCCGATGACGACCATGGACAGGACGTAGAGCAGTCCCTGGTTGGCAGCCAGGACGAGGGAGGGGAGCGCCATCGGCAGCTGCACCTTGCGGATCATCTGCCAGGACGTGACGCCGTTGGAGCGTGCCGCCTCGACCGTGGTCGCGGGTACGCCGACGATGCCGTCCGCGACGAGCTTGACCGCGATGGGGGCGGCGTACGCGACGCCCGCGACGATGGCGGTGAACCGCGTCGAGCCGAACAATGCCAGCGCCGGCACCAGGTAGACGAACGCGGGGATCGTCTGGAAGGCGTCGAGTACCGGGCGGATCACCGTGTCCGCGCGCCGGCTGCGCCCCATCCACACCCCGAGGACCACCGCCTGGATCATCACCAGGGCGGTCGCCACGATGGTCGAGGTCAGCGTGACCATCGAGTCGTTCCACAGCCCGAGCAGCAGGATCACGGTCTCGCAGGCGAGGGTGATCAGCATCGGACGCAGGCCGCCCAGCACGTAGGCGAGGGCCAGGATGACCGCGGCGATCAGCCACCATGGGCAGTCGGTGAGCAGGCTCTGCAGCGGGTTGAGGATGCCGTAGCTGATGACGTTCTTGAACGCGAGCGTGATCTTGTCGATGTGGTTGACGATGCCGTTGGTGACGTCGTTGATCCAGGTCGCCAGACGGGCGCCCTGGGTCGAGGCGTCGGGGAACTTCGCGAAGTCCAGGTAGCTGCGCGACAGGTAGACCGCGACGACGACGGGAACGAGTCCGCCGGCCAGGACCAGGCGTCGGCGCGTGGCGCCCGCGAGGTTGCGGCTGCGCTTCTCGCTGGCCTCGCTGGCCGCGGAGGTCGTGCGGTCCAGGACGATGGCCATCAGGACGATGAGCAGGCCGGGCACGGCGGCCTGGCCGACGTTGAGGCTCGCCAGCGCCGACACGACGTCGGTGCCGAGGCCGGGGCCGTTGACCAGCGCGGCGATGACCGCCATCGAGATGGCGGCGAGCGTGCACTGGTTGATGCCGAGCACGATCGTGCGCCGCGCCATCGGGAGCTGCACCTGGCGCAGCAGCTGGCTCCGCGTGACGCCCAGCGAGCGGGCCGCCTCGAGGGTGGTGGCCGGGACGGAGCGGATGCCGTGCTCGGTGATGCGGACCAGCGGCGGCAGCGAGTAGACGGCGGTCAGGACGATCGCGCACGTCGCGCCCGGGCCGAAGAGCATGAAGAACGGCAGCAGGTAGCAGAAGGACGGCATCGTCTGCATCGCGTCGAGGACCGGCGTCAGGACGTTGGAGAGCCGCTTGCTGCGGGCCATCAGGATGCCGGTCGGGATGCCGACGAGCAGGCTCGCCGCGACGGCCAGCGCCGTGACGATGAGCAGGTCCATGCTGTCGGTCCAGTAGCCCATCCAGGCGAAGAGGAACATCGACACGGCCACCAGCACGGCGGAGCGGAGCCCGGCGGCGGCGTACGCCAGCCAGGTGAGGATCGCGAGCACGCCGACCCAGCCGATGGCGGGGACCGGTCGGCCGCCGGTCGGGTGCGAGACCAGCTGGCCGACCTCGGTGACCAGCCAGTTGACGAAGGTCGAGAAGTGGCCGAGGACGCCGTGGAAGAACCAGTTGTTGAGGGAGGCGTTGCTGACCCAGTCCCGGATCCCGTTCAGCCACCGGTCGAAGCCGTTGAGGTCCTGGAACGGGCGGACCAGGGTGTCCTGGCCGCGGAAGACCAGCCAGCCGGCCACCCACACGACGACGATGGCCGCCAGCAGCACGGGCGTGCTGGGTCGCTTCAGCCCCGCGCCGGTACGTCGCTCCTCGGGCGCGGCCGCCGTGCCCGTCGGCTCGGTCGTCGCGGTGGTCATCCGGCCTCCTCCGCGACGACGACCCGGAGGATGTCCTCCTCGGTCACGACGCCGACGACCTGGTCGCCGTCCACGACCCGGCACGGGCCCTTGTGGGCGAGCACGATGCGGGCGGCGTCGCGGACGATCTGGTCGCAGCGCAGGACGGGCCCGTCGAGGACCTCGCCCGGCGTCGGGGGACGCATCACCCAGCGCAGCGTCAGCACGTGGGACTTGGGGACGTCGCGGGTGAAGTCGGCGACGTAGTCGTCGGCCGGAGCGGCGACGACCTCGTCCGGCGTACCGATCTGGACGACCTCGCCGTCGCGCATGATGAGGATCCGGTCGCCCAGCTTCAGCGCCTCGCTGAGGTCGTGGGTGATGAAGACCATCGTCTTGCCGACCTCGTGGTGCAGGCGGATGACCTCGTTCTGCATGTCGCGGCGGATCAGCGGGTCGAGTGCCGAGAACGGCTCGTCGAACATCAGGATGTCCGGGTTGGCGGCGAGCGCCCGGGCCAGGCCCACGCGCTGCTGCATGCCGCCGGAGAGCTGGTCGGGGAAGTTGTTCTCGTAGCCCGAGAGCCCCACCAGGTCGACCATCTCCTGGGCCCGGCTGCGGCGCTGGGTCTTGTTCTCCCCGCGCACCTCCAGGCCGAACGCGACGTTGTCGACGACCTTGCGGTGGGGGAGGAGGCCGAAGTGCTGGAAGACCATCGAGACCTTGCGGCGGCGGGTGTCCAGCAGGGCCTTGTCGGACATGCCGGTCACCTCCTCGCCGTACAGCTTCACCGTGCCGGCGGTCGGCTCGATGAGACGGGTGAGCAGGCGCACGAGGGTCGACTTGCCCGAGCCGGACAGGCCCATCACGACGAAGACCTCACCCGGAGCGACGTCGAAGCTGACGTCCCGGATGCCGACCACGTGGCCGGTCTTCTCCTGGAGCTCCTTGCGGCTCAGGTCCTTGTCGGAGCAGGCCATGATCTTGTCGGGACGCGGGCCGAACACCTTCCACAGGCCCTCGACGTGGACGGCGGGCTCGACGGTGCTGCCGTTGGCGGGCTTCGTCGCCGCCGGGTTGGGGATCGTCGTGGACATGCTCACTCCTCGTTGTTGCGGGGGTCGCCCGGCGGGTAGAGCTGGCTGCCGTCGCGGTAGCGGTACCAAGGCGCGTCCGACGGGGGCAGCGGGGTGTTCCCGGCGATCAGGTCGGCGGCCTTCTCGGCGACCATCATCACGGGGGCGTAGATGTTGCCGTTCGTCACGAACGGGAAGACCGACGCGTCGACCACGCGCAGGCCCTCGACGCCGTGGACCTTCATGCTGGACGGGTCGACGACCGACATCTCCTCGATGCCCATCGCCGCCGTGCAGGAGGGGTGCAGCGCCGTCTCGGCGTCCTTGCGGACCCAGTCGAGGATCTCCTCGTCGGTCTCCACCGAGGGGCCGGGGGAGATCTCGCCGTCGTTGTACGGCGCGAAGGCCGGCTGGTTCAGGATGTCGCGGGCGACCCGGACCGCCTCGACCCACTCGCGCCGGTCGTTCGGGGTCGACAGGTAGTTGAACACCATCGACGGGTGCTGCTTCGGGTCACGCGACTTGATCCGCACCTGGCCGCGGGTGTCGGCGTACATCGGGCCGATGTGCACCTGGTAGCCGTGGCCCTCGGTGGGCTGGGTGCCGTCGTACCGGATGGCGACGGGGAGGAAGTGGAACATCAGGTTCGGGTAGTCGACGTCCTCGTTGCTGCGACAGAAGCCGCCACCCTCGAAGTGGTTGGTGGCGCCGAGTCCGCGGCGGTGGAAGAGCCACTGGTAGCCGATGCCCGGGCGGGCACGCATCCGCAGGCCGGGGGCGATCGAGACCGGCTGCTTGGAGGCGTACTGGATGTAGACCTCGAGGTGGTCCTGGAGGTTCTCGCCGACACCGGGCAGGTGGTGCACGAGCGGTACGCCGACCTGCGCCAGGTGCTCCTGGTCGCCGACACCGGACAGCTGCAGCAGCTGGGGGGTGTTGATCGCGCCACCGCAGAGGATGACCTCGCGGGCCGCGACGTAGCGGGGCCGCCCGGCGCGCAGGTACTCGACGCCGACCGCACGCTTGCCCTCGAAGCGGACCTTCGTGGCCATCGCGAGCGTCTGGACGCTCAGGTTCTTCCGCGACATCGCCGGGTGCAGGTAGGCCCGGGCGGCCGACCAGCGCCGGCCGTTCTTGATGTTGCGGTCGAAGCGGGCGAAGCCCTCCTGGCGGTAGCCGTTGACGTCGTCGGTCAGCGGGTAGCCGGCCTGCTGAGCGGCCTCGAAGAAGGCGCCGAACAGCGGGTTGGTGGCCGGGCCGCGCTCGAGGTTGAGCGGGCCGTCGCCGCCGCGCCACTCGTCGGCACCGTTGCTGCCGTCGACCAGGTGGAGCGACTCCATGCGCTTGAAGTACGGCAGGCAGTGGGCGTAGTCCCACTCCTTCATGCCCGGCTGGGCGCCCCACCGCTCGTAGTCCATCGGGTTGCCCCGCTGGAAGATCATGCCGTTGATGCTGGAGGAGCCGCCGAGCACCTTGCCGCGGGCGTGGGAGACGCGCCGGCCGTTCATGTGCGGCTCGGGGTCCGTCTCGTACTTCCAGTCGTAGAAGCGGTTGCCGATCGGGATCGGGAGCGCCGCCGGCATGTGCACGAACGGGTCGATCCGCCAGTCGGAGTGTCCTGCCTCGAGGACGAGCACGCTGGTCCCGGGGTCCGCGGAGAGGCGGTTGGCCAGCGCCGAGCCGGCCGAGCCACCTCCCACGATGACGATGTCGTAGCGTTCCTGGCGCATTCTGAGCCTTCCTAGTGGTGCGTCCGAGAAGTTGTGGAACGGTTGGCGTGCTCACGGTGCGTGGATCGCAAGGCGCCGGTGCGCAGCCATACCGGGTCGTCTCGCAAGCGCCGGCAACGCCGCGAGGTGCGTGCTGTGGGTGCGCGAAGCGCTTCAGAACTTCTTGGACGCACCACTACTCCTGGAACCAGTTCTGCACGGTGGGGCTGAGGTTCTGCCACACGTGCTTGATCTCGCGGTACTCGTCCAAGCCGGCCTCGCCGAGCTCGCGTCCGGTACCGGACTGCTTGAAGCCGCCCCACTCGGCCTGCGGCACGTAGGGGTGGTAGTCGTTGATCCAGACCGTGCCCATCCGCAGCCGGGCCGCGATCCGCTGGCCCTTCCCGGCGTCCTGGGACCAGACCGCACCGGCCAGGCCGAAGATGGAGTCGTTGGCGATCGCCACGGCCTCGTCCTCGGTGCGGAACGTCTCGACGGTCAGCACCGGGCCGAAGGACTCCTCCTGGGTGACCGACATGGAGCTGGTGCAGCCGTCGAGGACGGTGGGCAGGTAGTAGAAGCCGCCGGCGAGGGCAGGGTCCTCGGGGGCGGAGCCGCCGCAGCGGAGCACGGCGCCCTCGGCGATGCCGCGCTCGACGTACGCCGCCACCTTGTCGCGGTGGGCCGCGCTGATGAGCGGACCGGTCTCGGCCTTGGGATCCTCGGGACCGCCGAGCCGGATGTTGCTCGCGCGGGCGACGAGGGCCTCGACGAACCGGTCGTGGATGCTCTCCTCGACCAGCAGCCGGGCGCCCGCGGAGCAGACCTGCCCGGAGTGCAGGAACACCGCGGTGAGCGCGTAGTCGAGGGCGACGTCGAGGTCGGCGTCGGCGAAGACGATGTTGGGGTTCTTGCCGCCCAGCTCGAGGGCCACCTTCTTCACGGTGGCCGCCGCGGTGGCCATCAGCCGCCGGCCGGTGTCGATGCCGCCCGTGAAGGAGACCAGGTCGATGCGCGGGTCCTCCGACAGCGGCGCGCCGGCCGCGGGGCCGGCGCCGAGCACCAGGTTGCCGATGCCCGCGGGCAGGCCGGCCTCGGCGAGCGCGCGCATCAGCAGGATGCTGGTGTGCGGGGTCAGCTCGCTCGGCTTGAGCACGAAGGTGTTGCCGGCCGCCAGGCACGGCGCGACCTTCCACGCGGCCTGCAGCAGCGGGTAGTTCCACGGGGTGATGAGGGCGCAGACGCCGATCGGCTCGTGGACGACCCGGCTGGCGACGTCCGCGCGTCCGGTGTCGATGACCCGGCCGGCCGACTCGGCGGCGATCGCACCGTAGTGGCGGAAGACCGAGACGACGTCGGCGACGTCGTACTCGCTCTCGACCAGGCGCTTGCCGGTGTCCATCGACTCCGCGCGGGCGATCTCGGCAGTGTCGCGCTCGAGCAGGTCCGCGACCCGCAGCAGCAGCGCGCCGCGCTCGCGCGCGGGGGTGCGTGCCCAAGCGCCCTCGCCGTCGGCGAAGGCCGCGTGGGCGGCGGCGATGGCAGCGAGGGTGTCGACCGCGGAGGCCTCGTCGACCTCGCCCACGACGGTGCCGTCGGCCGGGCAGGCGATGGTGCGCGTGCCCCCCTCCGCCGCGGCCACCCACTCGCCGGCGATGTACAACTCAGGCATGGGCCGTTCCTTTCGCCCGCTTCGGACTTGGAGCCATTTGTTGCGATCTGCACAACTCGGTGCTTAGTTCGCAACGTCTTGTGTAGAGGAGAATAGGTGACCTGGGCCACATGTCAAGGGGTCCGCCCAACTGTCACACGGCTTTAACAAACGGGCGCCCCGAGGGCGGGTGAGGTCCTGTCGAGGGGCCGGATCGGTGCTCGGGCCCATGCCGTCCATCATGCCGCCGCGCCGGCCGGAGGGCTCCGTCGGAAATTCATCGATCCAATCCGGCCGACCCTCTTGACGCTGTGACCCGGACCACTGCATTGTTGCTTGTGCCGCAATCGAGTGCAACATACGCAACAGGAGGCCAGGGCATGGTCGGACGTAGGACCGTCATCATCGGTGCCGGAGTCGTGGGCGCGGCGCTCGCGGACGAGCTGTCGGCACTGGGCTGGACCGACATCACCGTCGTGGACCAGGGCGACCTGCCCGCCACCGGCGGTTCGACGTCCCACGCGCCGGGCCTCGTGTTCCAGGCGAGCGGCAGCAAGATCCTCAGCGAGCTGGCGACCTACACCGTCGAGAAGTTCGTCGACCTCCAGCACGAGGGTCAGTCCTGCTTCCTGCAGGTCGGCGGCCTCGAGGTCGCGACCACGCCCGAGCGCCTCGCCGAGCTGCACCGCCGCCAGGGCTGGCTCACCTCCTGGGGCGTCGAGGCCGAGGTCGTCGACGTCGACCGGTGCGTCGAGCTCCACGACCTGGTCGACCGCGACGTGGTCCTGGGCGGCCTGTGGTGCCCGACCGACGGTCTGGCCAAGGCGGTCTGGGCGGTCGACGCCCAGATCGAGCGGGCCAAGGCCCGCGGCGTCACCTTCCTCGCCCGCCACGAGGTCACCGACATCGTCGTCGAGGACGACCGGGTGACCACCGTCGTCACCGACAAGGGCGAGCTGCCCGCCGACATCGTCGTGTCCTGCGCCGGCATCTGGGGCCCGAAGGTCGCCTCGCTCGTGGGCCTGGACCTCCCGCTGACCCCGCTCGCGCACCAGCTCGCCTGGACCGCCGAGGTCCCGGCGATGAAGGGGCAGACGCAGGAGGCGGTCCGCCCGATCCTGCGCCACCAGGACTCCGGCCTCTACTACCGCGACCGCTACGAGAGCGTCGGCATCGGCTACTACCACCACGAGGCGATGCCGATCTCGGCCTTCGACATCCGCGCGGTCGACGAGACCGAGGAGATGCCGTCGGTCCTCACCTTCACCCCCGAGGACTTCGAGCCCGCGTGGGAGGAGACCCAGCGCCTGCTGCCCTCGACCGCCGACACCAAGATCGAGGAGGGTATCAACGGCCTCTTCTCCTTCACCACCGACGGCATGCCGCTGCTGGGGGAGTCGCGCGAGGTCAAGGGCTTCTGGGTCGCCGAGGCCGTGTGGGTCACGCACTCCGCCGGCGTCGGCCGCGCCGTCGCCGAGTGGATCGCGAACGGCTACTGCGAGTCCTGGGACATCCACGAGTGCGACGTCAACCGCTTCGAGGACTACCAGCTCGCCCCCGACTACGTGCTCGAGCGCGACTGCCAGAACTTCCGCGAGGTCTACGACATCCTGCACCCCCTGCAGCCGATGGACTCCCCGCGCGACGTCCGGCTCTCGCCCTTCCACGCCCGCGAGCAGGAGCTCGGCGCCTTCTTCCTGCCGGCCAACGGCTGGGAGCGGCCGCACTGGTACGCCGCCAACCAGGGCCTCCTCGAGCGGTACGACGTCCCGACCCCCAACGCCTGGGCCGCCCGCTACTGGGACCCGATCGTCGGGGCCGAGGCGAAGGCCACCCGCGAGGGCGTCGCGATGTACGACATGACCGCGCTCAAGCGGATCAACGTGACCGGCCCCGGCGCCGTGGACTTCCTGCAGGGGCTCTGCACCAACGATGTCGACAAGTCGGTGGGCTCGGTCGTCTACAGCCTGCTGCTCGACGTCGACGGCGGCATCCGCAGCGACATCACGGTCGCCCGGCTCGGCAAGGACCACTACCAGGTCGGCGCCAACGGCGCCCTCGACATCGACTGGTTCGAGCGGCACCTCCCCGAGGACGGCACCGTCCAGGTCACCGACATCACGCCGGGCACCTGCTGCATCGGTCTGTGGGGCCCGAAGGCCCGCGAGGTGCTCGCCACGGTCACCGACGCGGACATGACCAACGCCGGCCTGAAGTACTTCCGCGCCAAGAGGCTCACCATCGGCAACGTGCCCGTCACGGCGTGGCGGCTGTCCTACGTCGGTGAGCTCGGCTGGGAGATCTACACGACCGCCGACCTCGGCCAGCGCCTCTGGGACACCCTGTGGCAGGCCGGTCAGGAGCACGGCATCATCGCCGCCGGCCGCGGGGCCTTCAACAGCCTGCGCCTGGAGAAGGGCTACCGGTCCTTCGGCGGCGACATGACCAACGAGCACGACCCGTACGAGGCGGGCCTCGGCTTCGCGGTCAAGCTCGACAAGGGCGACTTCGTCGGCCGGGACGCGCTCGTCGAGCGCAAGGAGAACCAGACCCGGACGCTGGCCTGCCTCACCATCGACAGCTCGGTCGACGTCGTGATGGGCAAGGAGCCGGTGTACGCCGGCGGCCGGCCGGTCGGCTACGTCACCTCGGCGGCGTACGGCTACACGATCGAGAAGGGTATCGCCTACGCGTGGCTGCCGCTGGAGGTCGCCGAGGTCGGCACCGAGGTCGAGATCGGCTACTTCGACCAGCGCGTCCCGGCCGTCGTCACGGCCGAGCCCCTGTTCGACCCCACGATGACCCGCCTCCGCGGCTGATCGCCCCTCTCTCCCCACTCTTCTCTTTCCGGAGGTTTCCTGTGAGCTTCAAGACCGCCCCCGCGGCCAACATGGCCGAGATCGCCGCCATGGTCGAGCGTCGCGAGGTGGGCTACAGCCTCGAGTCCGCGTTCTACGCCAGCAAGGAGGTCTACGACCTCGACATCAAGGCGATCTTCGGCGAGCACTGGATCTTCGTCGCGAGCGAGGCGGAGCTCCCGGAGCCGGGCGACTTCGTCACGGTCGAGATCGGCACCCAGTCGCTGATCATCACCCGCGACGACGACGAGGAGATCCGCGCGCTGCGCAACATCTGCCGCCACCGCGGCTCGCGCCTGCTCGAGGACCCGTGCGGCTCGATCGGCAACATCGTGTGCCCCTACCACCAGTGGACCTACCGGCCGGACGGCGAGCTGATGTACGCCGAGAGCCAGCCGCCGACGTTCGACAAGTCCAAGTTCAACCTCAAGCAGGTGCACGTCCGGACCGTCGCCGGCCTGATCTTCATCTGCCTCGCCGACGAGCCGCCGGCGGACTTCGACGAGGTCGCCGCGGTCATCGAGCCCTACCTGCGCACCTACCGGATCGCGGAGGCGAAGGTCGCCCACCAGACCGACCTGGTGGAGAACGGCAACTGGAAGCTCGTGATGGAGAACAACCGCGAGTGCCACCACTGCGACGCGTCCCACCCCGAGCTGATCACGTCGTACTTCCCGTTCCTGCAGTACGAGGAGGCCGACGTCACGCCGCGCCTGCAGCCGCTCTACGAGCGCTACCTGAAGGCGACCGAGGACCTCGACAACGTCTGCCGCCTCAACAGCGTCCCGCGCGAGCTCGTCCACGAGCTCGACACCCGCGAGACCGGCTTCATGATCATGCGTCTCCCGCTGGACGGCGACGGCGCCTCGTTCGGCATCGATGGTGCCCAGGTCTGCAAGAAGCTGATCGGCGACGCGCCCACCGAGAAGTTCGGCGACCTGTCGCTGCACATGCAGCCGAACTCGTGGTTCCACTTCCTCAGCGACCACGTCATCGTCTTCAGCGTCCTGCCGCTCGGGCCCGACAAGTCACTGGTCCGCACCACGTGGCTGGTCCACCCCGACGCCGTCGAGGGCGAGGACTACACGATCGAGGGACTGACCAGCGTCTGGAAGGCGACCAACGACCAGGACCGCGTGCTCGTCGAGAAGGCACAGCGCGGCGTCACCGACCCGGGCTACGCCCCCGGTCCCTACGCCCTGATCGAGGACGACGTCGAGGCCTTCATCAACTGGTACGTCGGCCGCCTCCACGACTACCTCGCTCCGCACCGCGAGAGCGTCGAGCGGCTCGGCCACCTCAACGCCGTCGCGGGCCAGTAGCCACCACCTGATTCATCGGCAGGAGAAAGAGATGTCGTCACCGGAGCTCGAGAGCCTCGTGCCGTCCCTGCAGTCCCCGGTCTGCTGGGCGGAGGAGGACGAGACCGTCCTGGTGTGCACCGCGGTCAGCGATGTCACCCACGACGTCAAGAACTTCGTGTTCGAGCCCGAGGGCGGCCAGCTCTTCGAGTTCGACGCGGGTCAGTTCCTGACCCTGAAGCTCGACATCGACGGCACCCCGGTGAACCGGTGCTACACGATCTCGTCGCCGCCGACCCGCCCGAACCGCATCGCCATCACGGTCAAGCGGGTCGTGGGCGGCAAGGTCTCGAACTGGATCCACGACAACGTCGTGCCCGGCACCAAGATCCCCACCCTGGCGCCGCTCGGTTCCTTCACGCTCACCAGCAAGCCGGCCGAGAAGCTGCTCTTCCTCTCTGCCGGCAGCGGGATCACGCCGCTGATGTCGATGCTGCGCACGCTCTACGACCTTGGGTCGGACGCCGACGTGGTGTTCCTGCACAGCGCGCGCACGCCCAGCGACATCGTCTTCCGCAGCGAGCTCGCGGCGATCGAGATGCTGATGCCGAACCTGCGGGTCGTGCACATCTGCGAGGCGGACTACCCCTCCGAGCGGTGGGGCGGCATGCGCGGCCGGATCTCGCCGACCATGCTGCAGACGGTCGTGCCGGACTTCTTGGAGCGGACCACGTACAACTGTGGTCCGGCGCCGTACATGGACGCGGTACGCCGCATCCTCGGCGAGCTCGGCTCGGACCTCAGCCGCTACCACGAGGAGAGCTTCACCTTCGACGACCCGTCGGTCCCCGGCGCCACGCCGCCGCCCGACGGTGTCGCCTACGAGGACATCGCGGTGCCGACGCCTCCCGCCTCCGACGACGGGGTGGCGACCTTCACCGTCGAGTTCGCGAAGACCGGTCGCACCGTCACCTGCCGCGCCGACGAGTTCGTGCTCGACGCGGCGCTCGCGGCCGGCGTACGGCTCGCGTCGTCGTGCAGCCAGGGCATGTGCGGCACCTGCAAGATCCCCAAGCTGTCCGGGGAGGTGGACATGAACCACAACGGCGGCATCCGCCCCCGTGAGGTCGCCGCCGGCAAGTTCCTCCCGTGCTGCTCCAAGCCGCTCAGCGACCTCACCCTCGACGCCTGATCGCCCGAGCAGCTCACCCTTCACCACTAGCGAGAAAAACGGAGTCCACCCATGGCTGACAACCGAGTCGTCGTCTACGCGGGACCTGGCCAGGTCGCGATCGAGAACATCGAGTTCCCCAAGCTGGAGATCCCGGCGGAGGTCGCCCAGGGCCTCGGGATCAAGCAGGCCGCCCCGCACGCGGTGATCCTCAAGCTCGTCACGACGAACATCTGCGGCAGCGACCAGCACATGGTCCGCGGCCGGACGACGGCACCCGTCGGTCAGACCCTGGGTCACGAGATCACCGGCGAGATCGTCGAGATCGGTGACGACGTCCTGTTCCACAACGTCGGCGACATCTGCTCGGTGCCGTTCAACATCGCCTGTGGGCGCTGCCGGATGTGCAACGAGGGCAAGACCGGCATCTGCCTGAACGTGAACCCGGCGCGCGCCGGTGCGGCGTACGGCTACGTCGACATGGGCGGCTGGATCGGTGGCCAGGCGGAGTACGTCATGGTCCCGTACGCCGACTTCAACCTGCTCCGCTTCCCCGACCGCGACCAGGCGCTGGAGAAGATCCTCGACCTGACGATGCTCTCGGACATCTTCCCGACCGGCTACCACGGTGCCTACACCGCGGGCGTCACCACCGGCTCCACCGTGTACGTCGCCGGGGCCGGCCCGGTGGGCCTGGCGGCCGCGCACTCCGCGCAGCTGCTCGGTGCCTCCACCGTCATCGTCGGCGACATGAACGCCGACCGGCTCGCGCAGGCCGCGAGCTTCGGCTGCGCGACCGCGGACCTGTCGAAGGGGGACGCGCTGGCCGACATCGTCGCCGACATCCTCGGCGAGCCCGAGGTCGACGCGGCGATCGACGCCGTCGGCTTCGAGGCGCGCGGCCACGGTGCCGGTGCCGCCGAGGCGCCGGCCACGGTCCTCAACGACGTCATGAGCATCGCCCGCGCCGGTGCCTCGCTCGGCATCCCCGGCCTCTACGTGACCGGCGACCCGGGCGCGGTGGACGAGGCGGCGAAGATCGGCCAGATCGGCGTACGCCTGGGTCTGGGGTGGGCGAAGTCGCACACGCTCGTCACCGGTCAGTGCCCGGTCAAGCAGTACAACCGCCAGCTGATGAACCTGATCCTGGCCGACAAGGCGCAGATCGCGAAGGCCGTCAACGCCACCACGATCACCCTCGACGAGGCCGCCCAGGGCTACGCCGCCTTCGACAAGGGCGCCGCCCAGAAGTTCGTCATCGACCCGCACGGCATGGTCCGGGCCTGACCCCATGGGAGACCTCATGTCCTCGAACTCGAACCCCGTCCTCGACCAGACCCTGGCGGACTTCGATCCGGAGGTCGCCGAGCAGGTCCGGCGTGAGCTGGTGCGCCAGCAGAGCACGCTGGAGATGATCGCGTCGGAGAACTTCGCGCCGACCGCGGTGATGCAGGCGCAGGGCTCGGTCCTCACCAACAAGTACGCCGAGGGCTACCCGGGCCGCCGCTACTACGGCGGCTGCGAGAACGTCGATGTCATCGAGCAGCTCGCGATCGACCGGATCAAGGAGCTCTTCGGTGCCGAGGCCGCCAACGTGCAGCCGCACTCGGGTGCGCAGGCGAACGCGGCGGCGATGTTCGCGCTGCTGGAGCCGGGCGACACGATCCTGGGCCTGGACCTCGCGCACGGCGGTCACCTGACGCACGGCATGCGGATCAACTTCTCCGGCAAGCTCTACAACGTCGTGGCCTACCAGGTGTCGCCGGAGGACTTCCGGATCGACATGGCCGAGGTGGAGCGGCTCGCGGTCGAGCACCGGCCGAAGCTGATCGTGGCCGGTTGGTCGGCGTACCCGCGCCAGCTGGACTTCGCGGAGTTCCGCCGGATCGCCGACCTGGTCGGCGCGTACCTGATGGTCGACATGGCGCACTTCGCCGGGCTGGTCGCCGCCGGTCTGCACCCGAGCCCGGTCCCGTACGCCGACGTGGTGACCACGACGACGCACAAGACCCTCGGCGGTCCGCGTGGTGGCGTGATCCTCTCCAAGGCCGAGCTGGCCAAGAAGATCAACTCCGCGGTGTTCCCCGGTCAGCAGGGCGGCCCGCTGGAGCACGTCATCGCGGCCAAGGCGGTCGCGTTCAAGATGGCGCTGGAGCCGGCGTTCAAGGAGCGCCAGCAGCGCACGCTGGAGGGCGCGCGGATCCTCGCCGAGCGGCTGATGCAGGCCGACGTGGCCGCGGCCGGCATCACGGTCCTGTCCGGCGGCACCGACGTGCACCTGGTGCTGGTCGACCTGCGTGACTCCGAGGTCGACGGCCAGCAGGCCGAGGACCGGCTGCACGAGGTCGGCATCACGGTCAACCGCAACGCGGTCCCGTTCGACCCGCGCCCGCCGATGGTGTCCTCCGGCGTCCGCATCGGTACGCCGGCCCTGGCCACCCGCGGCTTCGACGCGGAGGCCTTCGCCGAGGTCGCCGACGTGATCGCGGAGACGCTCGCCGGGTCCGGCGAGGAGGGCGAGCTGGCCAAGCTGCGGGCTCGTGTCGAGGCGCTCGCCGAGCGGTTCCCGCTCTACCCCGACCTGGAGGCGTGATGGGCAACCCCTTCCCCGGCGAGCACCCGGAGTGGCTGTGGCGCGACCCCGACCCGAAGTCGTCGTACGACGCCATCGTGGTCGGTGGTGGCGGGCACGGCCTGGCCACGGCGTACTACCTGGCCAAGAACCACGGCCTGACCAACATCGCGGTCCTGGAGAAGGGCTGGCTGGCCGGCGGGAACATGGCCCGCAACACCACGATCATCCGGTCCAACTACCTGTGGGACGAGAGCGCGGCGATGTACGAGTTCGCGCTCAAGCAGTGGGAGCTGCTGCCGGCGGAGCTGGACTACGACTTCCTGTTCAGCCAGCGCGGCGTGCTCAACCTCGCGCACACGCTGCAGGACGTGCGTGACTCGCGCCGCCGGATCGAGGCCAACCGGCTCAACCGCGTGGACGCGGAGTGGCTGGAGCCCGACGAGGTCGCCAAGGTGTGCCCGATCGTCAACGTCTCGCAGGACGTGCGCTACCCGGTGCTGGGCGGGACCTTCCAGCCCCGTGCCGGCATCGCCAAGCACGACCACGTCGCGTGGGCGTTCGCGCGGGCGTGCGACGCGATGGGTGTCGACATCATCCAGAACTGCGAGGTCACCGGCTTCCTCAAGGACGGCGAGCGCGTGGTCGGTGTGGAGACCAACCGGGGCCGGATCCTGTCCGACACCGTCGGTCTCGTGGCGGCCGGTCACTCCAGCGTGCTGGCCGAGAAGGCCGGGTTCCGGCTGCCGGTGCAGTCGCACCCGCTGCAGGCCCTGGTCTCCGAGCTCTACCAGCCGGTGCACCCGACGGTCGTGATGTCGAACCACGTGCACGTCTACGTCTCCCAGGCGCACAAGGGCGAGCTGGTCATGGGCGCGGGCGTGGACGCCTACAACGGCTACGGCCAGCGCGGGTCCTTCCACGTGATCGAGCACCAGATGGCCGCGGCCCTGGAGCTGTTCCCGATCTTCGGCCGGGCGCGCCTGCTGCGCACCTGGGGCGGCATCGTGGACGTCTCCCCGGACGCCTCGCCGATCATCGGCGCCACCCCGGTGCAGGGCCTGTACGTCAACTGCGGCTGGGGGACCGGCGGCTTCAAGGCCACCCCCGGCGCGGGCTGGGCGATGGCCCACACGATGGCCACCGGCGAGCCCCACGAGCTGAACAAGCCCTTCGGGCTGGAGCGGTTCACCACCGGCCACCTGATCGACGAGCACGGCGCTGCCGCCGTGGCCCACTGACCGACCTGATCTGCGAGCACAAGGAAGAGAGCACCCAGCGATGTTGCAGCTGACCTGCCCGTGGTGCGGCCCGCGGGACGAGACCGAGTACCACTACGGCGGCCAGGCCCACGTGGCCTACCCCGAGGACCCCAGCGCGCTGTCGGACGAGGAGTGGGCGCAGTACCTGTTCTTCCGCGACAACCCCAAGGGCCCGTTCGCCGAGCGCTGGTCGCACAGCACGGGCTGCCGTCGCTGGTTCAACGTCGTGCGCGACACCCGCACCTACGAGGTGCTCGCGACCTACACCAACACCGACCCCCGCCCCGCGATCGTCACCTCAGGAGGAGCCCGATGAGCACCCAGCCCCGCCGGCTCCCCACCGGCGGCCGGATCGACCGCGACCGGAGCCTGAGCTTCACCATCGACGGCCGCTCGTACGTCGGACACCCCGGTGACACCGTCGCCTCGGCGCTGCTGGCCAACGGCCGGATCCGGGTCGGCGACTCGATCTACCGGTCTCGTCCCCGCGGCATCCTCGCCGCTGGCGTGGAGGAGCCCAACGCGCTGCTCCAGGTCGGTGGCGACTGCCCCGAGCCGATGGTGCCCGCCACGGTCCGGGCGCTGACCGACGGCCTGTCGGCCAGCACCCTGTCCGGCCTCGGTGTCCTCGACCCGATCGGCGACGACGCGACGTACGACAAGGTCTTCACCCACACCGACGTCCTCGTGGTCGGCGCCGGACCCGCCGGCATCGCCGCCGCGCTGTCGGCCGCGCGCTCCGGTGCCCGCGTCGTGCTGCTCGACGAGCAGTCCGAGCTCGGCGGGTCGCTGCTCAGCGGTCGTGACGAGACGATCGACGGACTGCCCGCGTTGGAGTGGCTCGACGCCGCTCTCGCCGAGCTGGCCGCCGCGCCGGAGGTCACCCTCCTGCCGCGCACCTCCGCCTTCGGCTCGTACGACGACAACTACGTGCTCGCCGTGCAGAACCGCACCGACCACCTCGACGCGGCCACCCCGATCGGCGTCTCGCGCCAGCGGGTCTGGCACGTCCGTGCCCGGCAGGTCGTGCTCGCCACCGGCGCCCACGAGCGTCCGCTGGTCTTCGCCGGCAACGACCGGCCCGGCGTCATGCTCGCCGGCGCGGTCCGCACCTACGTCAACCGGTACGCCGTCCTGCCCGGCGACCGGGTCGTCGTCGCCACCACCAACGACAGCGCCTACGACACCGTCGACGCGCTCCGCGCCGCGGGCGCGGAGGTGGTCGGCGTCCTCGACGCCCGTGACGTCCTCTCCGCCCGCGCGGCGGTCCTCGAGGAGCACGGCGTACGCGTCCTGCTCTCGAGCACCGTCCAGGGCACCGAGGTCGACGAGACCACCGGCCGGATCACCCAGGTCCACGTCGGCACCCTCGGCGACGACGACGTGCCCACCTGCTGGGAGGACCTCGACTGCGACCTGCTGGCCGTCTCCGGCGGCTGGAGCCCGGTCGTCCACCTGCACAGCCAGCGCCAGGGCCGGCTCCGCTGGGACGACGCCCTCGCGGCGTTCGTCCCCGACGGCGAGGTCGCCGACCAGCAGGTCGTCGGCTCCGCGGCCGGTGCCGTGCTGCTGGCCGACTGCCTCGCCCACGGGGCCGGCGCCGGTGCGGAGGCCGCCACCCGTGCCGGCTTCCCGGCCGAGCCGGTCGCGCTCAGCGCGACCAGCGCCCTCACCGAGGTCGGTGAGGTCCGCCAGCTCTGGCTGGTGCCCGGTGCCGAGGGCGAGCCGGGGGAGTGGGACGAGCACTTCGTCGACCTCGGCCGCGACCAGACCGTCGCCGACGTGTGGCGCTCGGTGGGTGCGGGGATGCGCAGCGTCGAGCACGTCAAGCGCTACACGTCGATCAGCACCGGTGCCGACCAGGGCAAGACCTCGGGCGTGAACGCGATCGGCGTGATCGCGGCGGCCCTGGGGGGCGCGGAGAGCATGGGTGAGATCGGTACGACGACCTACCGCGCGCCGTACTCGCCGGTCTCGTTCTCGGCGCTGGCCGGGCGCGAGCGCGGCAAGCTCTTCGACCCCGAGCGCACCACCCCGATCCACTCCTGGCACGCCGAGCACGGCGCGGTCTTCGAGACCGTCGGCCAGTGGCTGCGCCCCCGCTACTACCCGCAGCGCGGAGAGGACATGGACGCGGCGGTGCTGCGCGAGTGCCGTGCCGCCCGCACCGGCGTCGCGATGATGGACGCCTCCACGCTCGGCAAGATCGAGGTCCAGGGCCCCGACGCCGGGGAGTTCCTCAACCGGATCTACACCAACGCCTACAAGAAGCTGGCCGTCGGCGCCGCACGCTACGGCGTGATGTGCAAGCCGGACGGCATGGTGCTGGACGACGGCGTGGTGCTGCGCCTGGACGAGGACACCTTCTACCTGCACACCACCACCGGTGGTGCGGCCGGCGTGCTGGACTGGCTGGAGGAGTGGCTGCAGACCGAGTGGCCGGAGCTGGACGTGCGGTGCACGTCGGTGACCGAGCAGTGGTCGACGGTGGCCGTGGTCGGCCCGCGGTCGCGCGAGGTCATCGCTCAGGTGTGCCCGGACCTGGACGTGTCCAACGACGCGTTCCCGTTCATGACCTTCCAGGAGACGACGCTCGCGTCGGGGATCCCGGCGCGGGTGTGCCGGATCTCGTTCTCCGGTGAGCTGGCCTTCGAGATCAACGTGTCCGGCTGGTACGGCCGGGCGGTCTGGGAGCAGGTGTACGCCGCCGGAGCCGACCTCGGCATCACGCCGTACGGCACCGAGACGATGCACGTGCTCCGGGCCGAGAAGGGCTTCCCGATCGTCGGGCAGGACACCGACGGCACGATCACCCCGCAGGACCTGGGGATGTCGTGGGTGGTGTCGAAGACGAAGGACTTCGTCGGCAACCGCTCCTACACCCGCGAGGAGAACCTGCGCAGCGACCGCAAGCAGCTGGTCGGGCTGCTGCCCGTGGACCGTCGTACGGTCCTGCCGGAAGGCAGCCAGGTGATCGAGGCCGGGGCCGTGGCCGAGGGTGGGATCGACTCGGGTTCCGACCCGGTGCCGATGCTGGGCCACGTGACCTCCAGCTACGACAGCGCCGCGCTGGAGCGGCCGTTCGCGCTCGCCCTGGTCAAGGGCGGCGCGGACCGGATCGGCGAGGTGCTGATCGCGCCGGTCGGCTCCCGCCTCGTCGAGGTCGAGGTGACCTCGCACGTGCTCTACGACCCCGAAGGGACCAAGCGAGATGGCTGACCAGACCAGTGCTCTGACGATGCTGCGGCGCAGCCCGCTGGGCGCCATGGCGCGGGAGATGATGGACAAGTCGATCACCGGTGCGCGCAACGTGCGCGTCTCGGAGGCGCGCTACGCGACCATGATCAGCGTCCGCGTCGCGCCGGACTCCGCCGCGGCCCGGGCCCTGGGCGACGTGCTCGGCGCCGGCCTGCCGGCCCGGTCCGGCGAGGTCACCGCGCACGGCCCGCACAGCGTGCTGTGGCTGGGCCCCGACGAGTGGCTGGTGGTCTCGGACATGAGCGCCGAGCTGCTGCTTCCTGAGCTGCGGGCGGCCGCGGTGGCCGCCGGCGACGGCTCCCCGGCGATCGTCGACGTCTCGGCGAACCGGACCGTCATCGAGCTCTCCGGTGTCGCGGCCCGCGCCGTGCTGGAGAAGGGCTGCCCCACCGACCTGCACCCGCGGGCGTTCGGTCCGGGCACGGCCATCACGACCACGCTGGCCCGGGTCCCGCTGCTGCTGTGGCAGGTCGGCCCGACGACGTACCGGCTGCTGCCCCGGGCCTCGTTCGCGCAGTACGTCGCCGCCTGGCTGCTCGACGCGATGCAGGAGTTCGGCTCCGACTTCCGGGACAGCCTCCGCGACGGCAGCCCGGTCTGATGGCGCTGTCGGCCTTCGACCTCTACTCGATCGGCATCGGGCCCTCGTCGTCGCACACGGTGGGCCCGATGCGGGCCGCGAAGCGGTTCGTCGACACCCTGGCCGAGGCCGGCCGGCTCGGCGACGTACGCCGGGTCCAGGCCGAGCTGTTCGGATCGCTCGGCGCCACCGGCCACGGCCACGGGTCGCCCAAGGCCGTCGTGCTCGGCCTGGAGGGTGAGGACCCGGCCACGACCGACACCGACCGCGCCGAGGGCCGCATCGCCCAGATCCGCGACGAGGGCATCCTGCTGCTCGCCGGCACCACGCCGGTCCGGTTCGACGTCGACACCGACTTGGTGATGCACCGGCGCAAGAGCCTGCCCGCCCACCCCAACGGCATGCGCTTCGCGGCGTACGACGAGAACGGCCACGAGCTCGACGCCCGCACCTACTACTCGGTCGGTGGCGGCTTCGTCGTCGACGAGGAGGCCACCGGCGCGGACCGGATCGTGGTCGACGAGACCCCGCTGAAGTTCCCCTTCAGCACCGGCGCCGAGCTCCTCGAGATCTGCGACCGCGAGCACCTGTCCGTCAGCGACGTCATGCTCGCCAACGAGCAGGCCTGGCGCACCGAGGACGAGATCCGTGCCGGGATGCTGCACCTGTGGTCGGTCATGGCCGCCTGCGTCGAGAGCGGCTTCCACCGCGAGGGCGTGCTGCCCGGCGGCCTGCGGGTCCCGCGCCGCGCGCCGCAGATGTTCCGCGACCTCACCGCCAACGGCGAGCGCGACCCGCTGCACGTCATGGACTGGGTGAACCTGTTCGCGCTCTCGGTCAACGAGGAGAACGCCTCCGGCGGCCGCGTCGTCACCGCACCCACCAACGGCGCCGCCGGCATCATCCCCGCGGTGCTGCACTACTACGTGCGCTTCGTGCCCGGCGCCGACGAGGACGGCATCGTCCGCTTCCTCCTCACCGCGGCCGCGGTCGGGATCCTGTTCAAGACCAACGCCTCCATCTCCGGCGCCGAGGTCGGCTGCCAGGGCGAGGTCGGCTCGGCCTGCTCCATGGCCGCCGGCGGCCTCGCCGAGGTCCTCGGCGGCAGCCCTGCCCAGGTCGAGAACGCCGCCGAGGTCGGCATCGAGCACAACCTGGGCCTGACCTGCGACCCCGTCGGCGGCCTGGTCCAGATCCCCTGCATCGAGCGCAACGCGATCGCCTCCACCAAGGCCATCAACGCCGCCCGCCTCGCCATCAACGGCACCGGCATCCACAAGGTCAGCCTCGACAAGGCCATCAAGACCATGCGCGACACCGGCCGCGACATGAAGGACAAGTACAAGGAGACCGCCCGCGGCGGCCTCGCCGTCAACGTCATCGAGTGCTGACCCGGCCCCGTGATGCGCGAATCCGGCCTCGTGGTCGACCGAAACGCCTGGTTCGGTCGACCCCAAGGCCGGACTCGGCGAGCGGGTCAGCGGAAGACGACGGTCCGGCTGCCGGCGAGCAGGACGCGACGCTCGCTGTGCCAGCGGATGGCGCGGGCCAGCACCTGGGCCTCCACGTCGCGACCGGCGGCGGTCATCTCGGCAGGGTCGAGGGAGTGGTCGACCCGGGCGACGTCCTGCTCGATGATCGGGCCCTCGTCGAGGTCCGACGTGACGTAGTGGGCGGTGGCACCGATCAGCTTCACGCCGCGGGCGTGCGCCTGGTGGTAGGGCTTGGCGCCCTTGAAGCTCGGCAGGAACGAGTGGTGGATGTTGATCGCGCGGCCCTCGAGCTTGCCGCACAGCTCGTTGGACAGCACCTGCATGTAGCGAGCGAGTACGACGAGGTCCACGTCGTACTCATCGACGAGCTCGAGGAGGCGGGCCTCCGCCTCGGGCTTGGTCTCGGGGGTGACCGGGACGTGCACGAACGGGATGCCGTGCGCGGCTGCCTCGCCCTCGAAGTCGCGGTGGTTCGAGACGATCAGCGGGATCTCGATGTTCAGCGCACCGGTCGAGGTGCGGAACAGCAGGTCGTTCAGGCAGTGCCCGAACTTGGACACCATGAGCAGCGTCCGGGTGGGGGTCTGCAGGTCGTGCAGCTGCCAGGCCATGCCGAGCTGGGTGGCGATCGGCAGGAAGTCGCGGCGCAGGTCGTCGACCGAGCCCTCCGCGACCCGGAACTGCACCCGCATGAAGAAGGTGTCGGTGAGCCGGTCGTCGAACTGGTGGCTCGCGCTGATGTTGCCGCCGTGCTCCATGACGAAGCGGCTGACGGCGAAGACGATGCCCGGGGCCTCCGGGCAGGTCAGGGTCAGGACGAATTCCTGGCCGGGGCGGGGGTCGGGCGCCATCGGCTTCTCCTTTGCGTATTACACAACAGATTGAGTGATACGCAACACAATGCCTCGGCAGGGTGAGGCCGGTCAAGGGGTTCCCGACGGTTTCTCGGGGTACGGCGAAAAACGCGACGACGGCGAGCCCTGCAGGGCTCGCCGTCGTCGCTCGACGGGGTCGGTCCGGCTCAGCCCGGCCATCCCAGGCGGTGGCTGATCTGCGCGGCGGCAGCCTTGAGCTGGTCCTCGACGGCCTCGATCCGGGCCTTGTCGAAGCGAAAGGCCGGGCCCGAGACGCTCAGCGCGCCTACGACCGCTCCGGTGTGGTCCCGGACCGAGGTGGCCGACGCGTTCAGTCCGGCCTCGAGCTCCTCGAAGGTCGTGGCGTAGTCCTCGGCCCGGATCCGGTCCAGCTCGGCGAGCAGGGTGCGGCGGGACGTCACCGTGTGCTCCGTGTACGACGCCAGCTGGCCGGTCCCCAGCACCTCGTCACGCTGCGCGGGGCTCATGTGGGCCAGCAGGATCTTCCCGCTGGAGGTGGCGTGGATCGGGGTCAGCTGCCCCACCCAGTTGTGGCTGGAGACGGCTGCGGAGCCGCGGGCCTGCTGCACGTTGACGACGTACTGCTCGCGCACCACGGCGAGGTTGATGGTCTCGTCGAGCTCGACGGCGAGCTCGTCCATGACCGGCTGGGCCTGTCGCACCATGTCGATGCGGGCGGGGATGGCGCTCGCCAGGCGCAGGATGCCGAAGGCCAGCTGGTACTTCCCGCGGTCCATGTTCTGCTCGACGAGGTCGCGCTCCTCGAGCGCCGCGAGCAGGCGGAAGGCGGTCGACTTGTGCACGCCGATCTCGGCGGCGACCTCGCTCACGCCGGCGCTGCCCTCGCGGGCGAGGATCTCCAGGACGGTGATGGCGCGGTCGACCGACTGCACGCCTCCCGATCCCTCGGTGCCGCTCCGTGCCGTGCGGGCCTTCGTCTCGCGCGTCTCGTTGCTCATGACGCAACCATAACCGCGCTTCTGGAGGATGCACGGGAGTTGGGCGACCCGATGTGGCCCTTGACACAGTCCGCAGCGCTCTCCAGACTGTTGCGCATAACGAGGTCTGTTGTGTGATTCGCACCAATCTGATGTCCAGGAGGGCGACCCGTGGTCACCGCGACGAAGATCGACGGGCGGCGCGTTGCGGCCGCACTCAAGGAGCAGCTGGCCGAGCGGGTCGCCGCGCTGCGCGCCCAGGGCAGCCTGCCGGGCCTCGGCACGATCCTCGTGGGCGACGACCCGGGCAGCCACTCCTACGTGGCCGGCAAGCACCGTGACTGCGCCGACGTCGGCATCGCCTCGATCCGGGTGGAGCTGCCGGCCACCGCGACCCAGGACGAGATCGAGGAGGCGGTACGCCGCCTCAACGACGACCCCGCCTGCACCGGGTTCATCGTCCAGCTGCCGCTCCCACCGCACGTCGACACCCACCGCGTGCTCCAGCTCATCGACCCGGACAAGGACGCAGACGGCCTGCACCCGGCCAACCTCGGCAAGCTCGTCCTCGGCATCCCCGGGCCGCTCCCGTGCACCCCGCGCGGCATCATCGAGCTGCTCCGCGAGCACGACGTCCCGATCACCGGCCAGCGGTTCTGCATCATCGGCTGCGGGCTGACCGTCGGCCGCCCGCTCGGGCTGATGCTGACCCGCCCCACCGAGCACGCCACGGTCACGCTCTGCCACGAGGCGACCCTCGACGTCGCCGCGCACGCCCGTGCCTCCGACGTCGTCGTCGCGGCCGCGGGGGTCGCCCACCTGGTCAAGCCGGACTGGGTGATGCCCGGCGCGACGGTGCTGTCGGTCGGCGTCACCCGCACCGTCGAGGGCATCCTCGGCGACGTCCACCCGCAGGTCGGCGAGGTCGCCGGCAAGCTGAGCGGCGCGACCGGCGGGGTGGGACCGATGACTCGCGCCATGCTGCTCACCAACATCGTGGAGATCGCCGAGCGGCAGACCGCCGCGCGGCCGGTGCCGGCCGGGAGCGCCTCGTGACCCCGCACGAGCGCTGCCAGGTGCTCGGCATCCTCAACGTCACCCCGGACTCCTTCTCCGACGGTGGTCGGTACGCCGGGACTGACGCGGCCGTCGCGCGTGGCCGGTGGCTCGCGGACCAGGGCGCCGACCTGGTCGACGTCGGCGGGGAGTCGACGCGACCCGGTGCCGCACGGGTCGAGGAGGCCGAGGAGCTGCGTCGGGTCGTGCCCGTCGTCGCCGCGCTCAGCGCCGCCGGCATCGGCGTCTCCATCGACACCATGCGCGCCCGCGTGGCGGCCGCCGCCGTCGAGGCCGGCGCGGTGCTCGTCAACGACGTGTCCGGCGGTCTCGCCGACCCCGCGATGCTGCCGTTCCTGGCCGAGGCCGAGGTGCCGTGCGTGCTCATGCACTGGCGCTCGCACGCGGCGACGATGCAGGACCTCGCCGTCTACGCCGACGTGGTCGAGGACGTGCGCGCCGATCTCGGCCGCCGCGTCGACGCGGCGGTCGCCGCCGGCGTACGTCCCGAGCGGATCGTGCTGGACCCGGGCCTCGGCTTCGCCAAGGACGCCGACCACAGCTGGGAGCTGCTCGCGTCCCTGCCGCGGCTGCAGTCGCTGGGCCTGCCCCTGCTGATCGGGGCCTCGCGCAAGCGCTTCCTCGCCGACTGCGTCCCGGCGTACGCCGATCCGAGCGACCCGCTCGCACGCGAGGACGTCTCCAGCGCCGGCGCGGCGGTGGTCGCGGCACAGGGGGTGTGGGGCGTGCGCGTCCACGCGCCCGCGCCCGCCGTGGCCGGCGCTCGCGTCGTCGGCCGGCTCGCCCGCGCGGCCGCGGGTGCCGCGGCGTCCGGCCTGACCGCGGCGGTCGCCCGATGAGGGCCCGCACCCGCGCCGCCGCACGCGCCTGGCTGGAGAACGCCCGCTTCGAGGTCCTTCCGACGGCTCGCATCGTCGACGAGGTCTCGACGCACCTGAGCCCCGGCGCGACCGTCACGGTCACCGCCTCGCCGAGCAAGGGCCTGGCCGCGACCCTGGACTGCGCCGAGGAGCTGGCCGGCCGCGGCTTCGACGTCGTACCCCACCTCGCGGCGCGGATGATCGCGGGCCGTGCCGAGCTCGAGGAGATCTGCGCCCGGCTGCGACAGGCCGGAGTCACGAGCGTGTTCGTGCCCGCCGGCGACGCCGACCCGGCGCCCGGCGCCTACGGCGGCGCGCTCGACCTGCTCGCCGACCTCGAGGCCCTCGGCGACCCGTTCCCGCAGGTCGGCATCACCGGCTACCCCGAGTCCCACCCGCACATCGGCGATGACGTCACCGTCCAGGCGATGTGGGACAAGCGCCGGCACGCCACGCAGATCGTCAGCAACCTCGTCTTCGACCCCAAGGTGGTCGCCGGCTGGATCGACCGTGTGCGCGCCCGGGGCGTGCAGACACCGATCCTGATCGGGCTCGTCGGCCCGGTCGACCGTGGGCCGCTGCTGAAGATGGCGACGAAGATCGGCGTCGGCGAGTCGACGAAGTTCCTCGCCAAGAACCGCACGCTCTTCACCCGGATCATGTCGCCCGGCGGCTACGAGCCGATGCGCTTCCTCACGGCCGTCGCAGTGGCGGCCTCGGAGCCCGAGGCCAACGTGGCCGGCTTGCACCTGTTCACCTTCAACCAGGTGGCCGAGACTGAGGCGTGGCGGCGGGTACAGGTCGAACGCCTCGGTACGCCGACGGGTTCCGCCGTCCGCTGACCACAGCGCCATAGCGCCCCAGCCCCGGCAGCGCCGCCGGGCGTCCCGTGCCGAGCAGTCCCCGCCCCTGAGGAGTGTCATGTTCGAGAAGATCCTGGTCGCCAACCGCGGAGAGATCGCGATCCGTGCGTTCCGTGCCGCGAACGAGCTCGGCGCCCGCACCGTCGCCGTCTACCCCTTCGAGGACCGGGGCTCCGAGCACCGGCTGAAGGCCGACGAGGCCTACCAGATCGGCGAGCGCGGCCACCCCGTGCGCGCCTACCTGGACCCCGACGCCATCGTGGCGGCCGCGGTCGAGGCCGGCGCCGACGCGGTCTACCCGGGCTACGGGTTCCTCTCGGAGAACCCCGCGCTCGCGGAGGCGTGCGCGGAGGCCGGCATCACCTTCGTGGGCCCGCCCGCGCCGGTCCTGGAGCTGACGGGCAACAAGGCCCGCGCCGTGGCGGCGGCCCGCGAGGCCGGCGTACCGACCCTGGCGTCGATCGCTCCCACCGACGACGCCGACGAGCTGGTCGCCGCCGCCGAGGGCCTGCGCTACCCGCTGTTCGTGAAGGCGGTCGCCGGTGGTGGCGGCCGTGGCATGCGGATGGTCGAGCGGCCCGAGGCGCTGCGCGAGGCGGTCGAGACCTGCATGCGCGAGGCGTCCGGCGCGTTCGGCGACCCGACGGTGTTCATCGAGCAGGCCGTCGTCGACCCGCGGCACATCGAGGTCCAGATCCTCGCGGACAGCGAGGGCGAGGTGCTGCACCTCTTCGAGCGGGACTGCTCGGTCCAGCGGCGCCACCAGAAGGTCGTCGAGATTGCGCCCGCGCCGAACCTCGACCCCGAGCTGCGCGACCGGATGTGCGCCGACGCGGTGCGCTTCGCGCAGCACATCGGCTACCGCAACGCCGGCACGGTCGAGTTCCTCCTCGACCCGGCCGGTGACTACTTCTTCATCGAGATGAACCCGCGGATCCAGGTCGAGCACACGGTCACCGAGGAGGTCACCGACGTCGACCTGGTCCAGGCGCAGCTGCGGATCGCCTCCGGCGCCACGCACGCCGAGCTCGGGCTGGCGCAGGACGAGATCCGGCTGCGCGGCGCCGCGCTGCAGTGCCGGATCACCACCGAGGACCCCGCGAACGGGTTCCGTCCCGACACGGGCACCATCACGGCGTACCGCTCACCCGGCGGAGCCGGCGTCCGCGTCGACGGGGGTACGACGTTCACCGGCGCCGAGGTCAGCCCGCACTTCGACTCGATGCTGGCCAAGCTCACCTGCCGCGGCCGCACCTTCGACGACGCCGTACGCCGTGCCCGGCGGGCCGTCGACGAGTTCCGGATCCGCGGCATCTCCACCAACATCCCGTTCCTGCAGGCGCTGCTGCGCGACCCGGACTTCCAGGCCGGCCGGCTCACCACCTCCTTCATCGACCGGCACCCGCAGCTGCTCGACGCCCGCAGCTCCGGCGACCGCGGCACCAAGCTGCTGTCCTACCTGGCCGACGTCACCGTCAACCGGCCGTACGGCGAGGCGCCGGTGAGTGTCGCGCCCGCCAGCAAGCTGCCGCCGCTGGAGCCGGGCGAGCCGCCCGCGGGCAGCCGCCAGCTGCTGCGCGAGACCGGACCGGAGGAGTTCGCGGCCCGGCTGCGCGCCGCCGAGGCCGTCGCCGTCACCGACACCACCTTCCGCGACGCGCACCAGTCGCTGCTCGCCACACGGGTGCGCACCACCGACCTGCTGCGCGTCGCCGGGCACGTCGCCCGCACCACCCCGGAGCTCTGGTCCCTGGAGTGCTGGGGTGGGGCGACGTACGACGTCGCGCTGCGCTTCCTCGGCGAGGACCCGTGGGAGCGGCTGGCGGGGCTGCGCGAGGCGGTGCCGAACATCTGCCTGCAGATGCTGCTGCGCGGCCGCAACACGGTCGGCTACACGCCGTACCCCACCGCCGTGACCGACGCCTTCGTCGAGGAGGCCGCGGCCACCGGCATCGACGTCTTCCGGATCTTCGACGCGCTCAACGACGTCGACCAGATGCGCCCCGCCATCGACGCGGTCCGGGCCACCGGCACGACCGTCGCGGAGGTCGCGCTCTGCTACACCGGCGACCTCTCCGACCCGGCCGAGGACCTCTACACCCTCGACTACTACCTGCGCCTGGCCGAGCAGATCGTCGAGGCCGGCGCGCACGTGCTCGCGATCAAGGACATGGCTGGCCTGCTCCGGGCGCCCGCCGCGCGGACCCTGGTCACGGCGCTCCGCAGCCGGTTCGACCTGCCCGTCCACCTGCACACCCACGACACCCCGGGCGGCCAGCTCGCCACCGTCCTCACCGCCATCGACGCCGGCGTGGACGCCGTCGACGTGGCGTGCGCCGCGATGGCCGGCACCACCTCGCAGCCCCCGATGTCGGCGCTCGTGGCCGCCACCGACTTCACCGACCGGGCCACCGGCCTGGACCTCGCCGCAGTCAACGCGCTGGAGCCCTACTGGGAGGCGGTACGCCGGGTCTACGCACCCTTCGAGTCCGGCCTGCCGGCACCGACCGGCCGCGTCTACACCCACGAGATCCCCGGCGGCCAGCTGTCCAACCTGCGCCAGCAGGCGATCGCGCTCGGGCTCGGGGAGAAGTTCGAGCAGATCGAGGACATGTACGCCGCCGCCGACGACATCCTCGGCCGGGTCCCCAAGGTGACCCCGAGCTCCAAGGTGATCGGCGACCTGGCCCTGTCCCTGGTCGCCGCCGGCGCGGACCCGTCGGCGTTCGAGGACGACCCGGCGTCGTACGACGTGCCGGCCTCGGTCATCGGGTTCCTCCACGGTGAGCTCGGCGACCCGCCGGGAGGGTGGCCTGAGCCGTTCCGGACCCGCGCCATCGGGAACAAGCCGTGGTCGGCGCCGGACGAGACGCTCCCCGCGGACGCGGAGGAGGGCCTGCGCACCGATCGGCGGGCGACCCTCAACAGGCTGCTCTTCCCCGGTCCCACGCGCGAGTTCCTCGACGCCCGCGAGCGCTGGGGCGACCTGTCCGTCATCGACACCCTCGACTACCTCTACGGGCTGCGCGAGGGCGACGAGCACGTCGTCGAGCTCGAGCCCGGCGTGAAGCTCGTCGTCGGGGTGCAGGCGATCAGCCAGCCCGACGAGCGCGGCTACCGCACAGTGATGTGCACCCTCAACGGGCACCTGCGTCCGATCTCGGTGCGCGACCGCGCCATCTCGACCGACGTGGTGAGCGCCGAGCGGGCCGACGCCGGCAACCCCGGTCACGTCGCCGCGCCGTTCCAGGGCGTCGTCACCGTGGCCGTCGGGACGGGCGACAAGGTCGAGGCCGGCGACGTCGTGGCCACCATCGAGGCGATGAAGATGGAGGCCAGCATCACGGCCCCGGTCGCCGGCGTGGTCGACCGCGTGGCCGTCTCCGGCCCGCAGGCCGTCGACGGCGGCGACCTGCTGCTCGTCCTGCGCTGAACGCACCTGAGCGCCCCCAGGTCCGTGCTCGGCAGCTCCGCCCTGCACGTAGGAGAGAAGGAAGTGGTTTCGTGAAGAGGTTCCTCAGTGCCGGTCTCGCGGCGGCCGCGGCGAGCGTCATCACCGGGTTCGTCATGGCCCAGCCGGCGTCGTCCACGGACGAGTCGGCCGGGTGCCCGGTGACTGACTACACGATGGCGCTGCGCTACCAGCAGTCCGCGTCGGTGGCAGCGCTGCAGAAGCAGTCCTACCGCCTCGCGACCGACCGGCTGGAGGACCTCGTGGGTCCGATGCAGGCCTACCAGGGCAACGGCGGGCGGGCCGGGCTGGTCAAGCGCAACGGCCACCTCGCCGTCGTCGCGGACCTGGACGAGACCGTCCTCGACAACACCGCGCTGCTCGCCCGCGACCTGCAGGCCTGCCACACCTACACGACCTGGGACACCTGGTCGGACTGGGAGGTCAACGGCAACCCGACGCTGATCCCCGGCGCGGCCGCGTTCTTCGCCGAGGCCGACCGGCTCGGCCTCGCCGTCTACTACATCTCCGACCGGTTCCAGGAGAACAAGCCGTCGACCCTCGCGACCCTGCGCCAGCTCGGCCTGCCCCAGGTCAGCAACGACCACGTGCTGCTCTACGGCCCCACCAAGGCCCAGCGCCGCGCGATCGTGAGCAAGGACCACGACATCGTGCTCGAGCTCGGCGACTCGCTGACCGACTTCTCCCAGGAGTTCAAGGGCGCCACCGCGGCGCGTCAGCAGCAGCTCGTCGACCAGTACGACGCCCGCTGGGGCACCTCGTGGATCGCGTTCCCGGACTCGGCGTACGGCCAGTGGAGCAGCAACCCGCTGCACGCCTGGGACGCGCCCCTGGTCACGAGCTGAGGGGCTCGGGGCAGGTCGTAACCTCGGCTCTGTGCCGATGATCGACCTGCCCCTGCCCGACGGGACCGTCGAGGCGTACCTCGCCCTCCCGCCCGACCTCGCCCCGGGGGAGACCCGCCCCGGCGTGCTGTTCTTCATGGACGCGTTCGGTCTGCGCCCGCAGATCGAGGCGATGGCCGAGCGGATCGCCGCGTGGGGGTACGTCGTGCTCGCGCCGAACGTCTTCCACCGCACGGGCACGGTCGCCGACATCGCCCCGACCGCCGACCTGCGGATCCCCGAGGAGCGTGAGCGGTTCTTCGCGACCCTGCGCCCGCACTTCGCGGCGCTCACCCCGGACCGCTCCGATGCCGACACGGTGGCCTACCTCGCCGCCCTGCGCGCGCGGCCGGAGGTCGGCGACGGGCCGATCGGCGTCACGGGCTACTGCATGGGCGCCCGCCTGGCCACCCGCGCCGCCGGCAACCACCCCGACGACGTGGCCGCCGCGGCCGGGTTCCACGGCGGTCGTCTCGCCACCGAGGACCCGGACAGCCCGCACCTGCTGCTCGCCCACGCGCGCGCCGAGGTCGTGTACGGCCACGCCGACCTGGACCCCTCGATGCCGCCCGACGCGGTCGCTCGGCTGGGGGAGGCGTTGGCCGCCGCCGGCCTCACCGCCACCAACGAGGTGTACGCCGGAGCGCAGCACGGCTACACGATGGCCGACACCTCGTCGTACGACGAGGCGGCCGCGGAGCGGGCTGCCGACGCGCTCCGGTCGCTCCTGGCGCGGACCCTGTGAAACGCCTGTGACACGCTGTCGCAGTACCAGGCTTTACCGAGGCTCGCAAAAAACCGACCGTGCCGGATGGTGAAAACTGGCGTGGGGTGCGTCACCTGACCCCTAGTGTTGTCGTTGTCTGGGGACACGTGGACCTCTGAAGGGGGTAGGAGCATGTTCGGGAGGCTCATCACCTGCATCGCGTCCGGGCTGGCGGCGGTGCTCGTCGTCGCGTCCGGAGGCGCTGCATCGGGCTACGGCAACGGGGTCAGCACCTCGTGCAACGTCAACGTCAGCGCGCAGGCAGGCAAGCCGATCTCGGCGTTCATCGACGTCAAGGGCAACGCGTCGAGCACCATCTCCGGTGACGTCACGATCGAGGTGTTCCGCTCCGGCAGCGCGCCCCGCACGGCTGCGCGCGCGACGACGGTCTGGAGCAAGACCGTCCACTACAACGGCACCCCGCTGTCGATCACCGGCCCGGTCCTCAAGCGCGGCAGCTACCGTGCCGTCGCGAAGTTCACCGCCGACCCGGGCGTCTACCTCGACTGCCAGTGCTTCGGGAACTTCCGCACCAAGGGAGTCGCGGGCGAGCACCACACCAACGGCGGCGGCGGTGGGGGCGGCCTGCCCAACACCGGTGGCCCCTCGGAGTGGTGGCTGATCGCCGGCTTCGGCCTCGTGCTCGCGGGAGGCGCGGCGACCTACGCCGGCCGCCGGCGCCGCACCCCGGCCCACGCCTGATCCAGAACAGAACCATCGCGGACGGCATGCTCCGAGCACCAAGGCCACGTCTCCTCGTCTGACGCCTGCTGCGCGGCGGCGCCAGACGAGGAGACATGACCTACGCTCGGACCATGCCGTCCTTGCGCTGCCCCTGTGACACGACCCTGCGTGGCGAGACCGACGACGAGCTCGTCGAGAAGGTGCAGGAACACCTCGCCGCCGAGCACCCCGGCCGCGAGTACTCGAGGGAAGAGATCCTCTTCATGGCCACGTGACTCTCCGCGAGTTCGGCCTCGTGGTCAGCCGAAACCACCGTTTCGGCTGACCACAAGCCTGAACTCGCGGAGAGTCGGGCTCAGGCGGGGTAGATCCGCGGGACCTCCGACGCCTTGCCGGTGAAGCTGGGCGTGCGCTTCTCCAGGAACGCGGCCACGCCCTCCTTCCCGTCGGCGATCGAGGTGTAGTACATCGCCAGCGAGTCGGACAGGTGCGCCTCGAGCGGGTCGCCCGCGGCACCGTTGCGGTAGAGCATCTGCTTGGCGAGCGCGAGCGCGACGGGGGAGCGGTCGCGGACGAAGCTCCGCGCCAGCTCGTACGCCGCGGGCAGCAGCTCGTCGGGCTCGTGCAGGCTGCGCACCAGCCGGCCGGCGTACGCCTGCTCGGCGGTGAGGATGTCGGCCGAGTAGACCCACTCCAGCGCCTGCTGGATGCCGACGATCCGCGGCAGGAACCACGTCGAGCACGCCTCCGGCACGATCCCGAGGCGGCCGAACACGAAGCCGATCCGCGCCGTGGTCGAGGCCAGCCGCAGGTCCATGGCGAGCGTCATCGTCGCGCCGATGCCGACCGCCGGGCCGTTGATGGCGGCGATGACCGGCTTGGGCAGCGCGTGGATCGCGAGGGTGACCTTGCCGCCGGTGTCGCGGATGCCCGCGTCGTACGGCGCCTCGTCGTACGCCGCCCGGAACTCCTCCGGCGTCGGCGACAGGCTCTCGTCGAGGCCGAACACGTTGCCGTCCGCCGACAGGTCCATGCCGGCGCAGAACGCCCGGCCCGAGCCGGTGACGACGACCGCGCGCACCTCGTCGCTGCGCGCGTCGGTGAGGAACACCTGGTGCAGCTCGCGGGCCATGGTCAGGTTGAACGCGTTGAGCGCGTCGGGACGGTGCAGGGTGAGCGTGGCGATGCCGTCGGCGTCGACGCTCCAGTCGAGGGTCTCGTAGCTGGTCATGAGGGGAGCCCGGAGGCCGTGCACTCCTTCTTGGTGATGTCCTGCGTTCGGTCCTCGATGATCGCCTTGAACAGCGGCTTCGCGCGCGACTCGTCCATGTAGTGGGCCGACCCGTCGGTGACCGGCATCGTGCAGGTCAGGCCGCCCTTGCCGCCGGCGTGCCGCATGGCGAGCGCCCACTTGGCCACGGCGAGCTGGTTCGTGCCGTCGCCGAAGGAGAAGAAGTCCGGCACCGCCTGGTTGAGCTTCCACCAGCGGAACGGGTTGATGACCGACCACGGCGAGAAGACCTTGCTGCCGATCGCGGCGACGACCTCCCGCTGGTGCGCCACCCGGTCCAGGTCGCCGAGGCGCTGCGCGTGCCGCGAGCGTGCGTACGCCAGAGCGGTGCGCCCGTCGGCCTCCTGGCAGCCCTTCTTCACGTGCAGTCCGGCGTCCTTGTCGTCCATCCGGCTCTTCGGGCAGATCGTGATGCCGCTGACCGCGTCGACCACGCCCGCGACACCACCGAGACCGACCTGGACGTAGTCGTCGATGCGGACGCCGGTCTCCTCCTCGATCGCGTGCACGAGCGGTCGCGCGTCGCCCTGCTTGAAGTACCCGTTGATCCTGCTGCCGTGGACGTACCAGTCGCGCGGGAAGGAGATCAGCACGTCCGGCCCGGAGCCGGTGTGCAGCATCATGATGGTGTCCGACAGGTTCTCGTTGTGGTGCAGACCGGTGTGGTACTCCTTCTTCTGCGCCGTGGTCAGCCCGGCGCGGGAGTCGCTGCCCACCATGAGGTACGTCGTCCCGGGCTGGTCCGCCGGGCGCGCGCCCGTCGGCTCGTAGGGGATCTTGGCGACGCGGGTCCAGGTGAAGAACGGGACCGCCAGCGTGTAGACGAGCCACAGCACGACGAGCGCGCCGACCACCTTCACCCAGCGGCTCGGCTGCTTCCACCCGCTCGGGCCCTTCGACCAGGCCGGGCGCGGCGGCTTCGGCGGCTCCACGCTCGCCCCGTAGCGGGTCTCCGACGGGCGCGCCGGCGGGAGCCCGCGGCTCGGCGGTGGCGTGCCGGCGCCGGAACGCGGCACGGTCGGGATCTTCCGGGTCGGCTCGGGGTCGCCGGCGGGACGGCTCGCGCCGCTGGGGCGGCCCTTCGCCTGGTCGCCGTACATCCAGCCGAACTCGTCGGAGCCGTCGGTGTCGTCACTACCCCCTGCCATGGTCCGAGACGCTACCGTCAGCCCGTGAGCGAATCCCTGGCGGCACGCTCGCCGTCGTACTCCCGCATCGAGCTGGCGGCGGTGACGTCGCGTGCGCAGGCGAACCTGCTCGGCAACGTCCACGGCGGTGAGGTGGTCAAGCTCGCCGACTCCACGGCGGGCGTCGTCGCGCAGCGGCACAGCGGTGGTCCGGCGGTCACGGCGGCGCTGGACGAGATGGCGTTCCTCGAGCCGGTGCGCGTCGGCGACATCGTGCGCACCTACGGCCAGGTGAACTGGGTCGGGCGGTCGTCGATGGAGATCGGGGTGCGGATCGAGACCCAGCCCTGGGACGCGGCGACCGAGTGGCGGCACGTCGGCTCGGCGTACTTCGTGTTCGTGGCGATCGACGGCAGCGGGCAGGCGCGCCCGGTGCCGCCGCTCGACCTGCAGGACGAGGACGAGCACCGCCGCTGGCGGGAGGCGGAGATCCGCCGCGCGCACCGGCTCGCGGGTCGGCGCGAGATCGACCACGCGCGCGGCATCACACCGTAGGGAAATCCAGGGTTCCACCTGGTGATCCGTAGGATGCCGTCCATGCTCCGCGGTCTGCTGTCGCCGAAACGTGTCATCGCCCTGGTGGTGACCGTCGTTGTCATCATCGGCCTCGTCGCCGCGTCGCTGATGCTGGACAAGCGCGCCGACCGGCGCCGCCCGATGTACCGCGCGCTGCTCCAGATGGAGGGCCTGCAGTGGGACCTCCTCAAGGAGGGCAAGCCCGCGCAGGACATCGTCGTCAAGCACGGCCAGCCCGCCTTCGTGGGCGGGCACCGGTTCGACCCGCCGCGTGGGGTGACGATCAAGGTCGAGAACCGCGGCGGCAGCACCTGCGTCTTCGCCGAGAACGCCCATGGCGACCGGTCCTCGTGGCAGTGCGTCGACCTCAAGGCGGCGCGGCCGAGCCTGGGCGGCCTGCAGTAGCTCTTCGGGCACCGGCTCTCTCGGCGCGTCGGGACGGCTGTTGCCTGTGTGACTGGTGATACTGGCTCGAACTGCTTCCTTCCCCAGCAGGAGATGCCGCCGAATGGCCACCTACACCGCCGCGACCGTCGGGCCCGCGCCGCAGTCCGTCGCGGAGCGCGCCGCCAGCGTGCGGTTCCGCCGCGCGGTCGTGCTGATGGCGTTCACGCTGCTCGTGCCCGGCTCGGCCCAGCTCGTCGCCGGCAACCGCGCCGTCGGCCGGCTGGCGCTGCGGATCTGGCTCACGGTGCTGGCGCTCGGCGCGCTCGGCCTGCTGGGCACCTACCTGTGGCCGTTCTTCATGCTCGGCCTGGCCATCAAGCTCCACCTGTTCGCGATCGCGCGGGTCGCGATGATCGCGCTGGCGCTCGGCTGGGTCTACCTCTTCGTCGACGCGTGGCGGATCGGCCAGCCGCTCACCCTGGTCCGCCAGCAGCGGCTGATGATGACCGGCGTCAACGGCCTGCTGTGCTTCTCGGTGGCCGGCGGGCTGCTCTTCGGTGCCCACCTCGCCGCCACCGGTGACGCGTTCCTGTCCGCGATGTTCGGCGACGGGGCCGTGACCGGCGCCCACGACGGCCGCTACAACATCCTGCTGCTCGGCGGCGACTCCGGGAAGAGCCGGGTGGGCATGCGCACCGACTCGATGACGATCGCCTCGATCGACGCCCACACCGGCAAGACGGTGCTCATCGGCCTGCCGCGCAACCTGCAGAACTTCCCGTTCGCACCGGGCTCGGTGATGGCCCGGCAGTGGCCCCACGGGTTCGACTGTGGCATCCCCAGCTGTGAGCTGAACGCCGTCAGCACCTGGGCCGTCGACCACGCCCGGCTGTTCGGCGGCGACCCCGACAAGGCCAGCAAGGAAGCGGTGATCTCGGCCATCGAGGGTGTGTCCGGCCTGCAGATCAACTACTGGGCGATGGTCGACCTGCAGGGCTTCCGCGACCTGTCCAAGGCGGTCGGCGGGGTCACCCTCAACGTCCGCCAGCCGATCGCCATCGGCAAGACCGGCGACGTCAAGGGCTACATCCCGGCCGGCCGCCAGAAGCTCGAGGGTGACCAGCTGCTCTGGTACGCCCGGTCCCGCGCGACCTCCGACGACTACTCGCGGATGGCGCGGCAGAAGTGCGTGATGAGCGCGATGCTGCAGCAGATCAGCCCGATGGACGTCGTCAAGCACTTCAGCGCGCTGGAGAAGGCCACCACGGGCACGATCTCGACCGACCTCCCGTCCTCCGAGGTGCCGCGGTTCGCCGAGCTCGCGCTCAAGGCCCGCAGCCAGAAGGTGGCGACGGTCTCGATCGTTCCCCCGGCCGTCAGCACGTCGAACCCGGACATCGCCAAGGTGCACGCGATGATCGCCGCGGCGATCGACAAGTCCGAGCACGGGACGAGCGGGGGAGCGAAGAAGAAGCACGAGCGGGCGACCCAGATGGGCGAGGGCTCGCTGGGCTCCTACCAGACCGGCTACACGGCCAACGACACCTCGGACCTCGGCGCCAGCTGCTGATAATCGCGCGAGCGCGTCGCCGCTGATCGGCGCCTTGCCTCACCTGCGGGGCGCGACCCTCCGGTCGCTCGTTCCTCGCTTCCTCCGGGATCGCTCCCCGCAGGCTCGGCAACCGGCGTCGGCGGCGCCGCGCTGCCGCGCTCGCAGGCGGCATCCGTAGGCCATGCCTCGGCCTGGCGGCAAGCCTTCGCTAGAAGGAGCGCAGGGAGGTCACCACGGCGTCGTACGTCGCCCGGTCCGGCGCGGCCACGAGGCCGCCCCCGAGGCGCTGCGGGTTGATCGGGCTGCCGTCGTGGGTGCCGATCGTGCCGCCCGCCTCGGTGAGGATCAGCGCGCCGGGCAGGTGGTCCCACGGCATGCTGCGGCTGTAGAGCAGGACCCGCGCCTCGCCGGCGATCAGCCGCGGGTAGTCGACACCGCAGCAGGCCCAGGTGAGCTCGAGGGTGCCCAGGCCGGGCAGGTCGCGGCCGACCCAGTGCCGCCTGGCGGTGCGGTACGGCGCAGCGCCCGGATCGGCCACCCGGAGCGGCTCCCCGTTGAGGGTGGCCCCCGCGCCGCGCTCGGCGACGTACGCCGCCTCGTGCTGGGGCTGCCAGATCCACCCCCGCACGATCTCGCCGCGGAGCACCTCGCCGACCATCACGGCGTGGTCGGGGGAGCCGTGCACGAAGTTCTTGGTGCCGTCGACCGGGTCGACGGTGAAGGTGTGCTCGGCGGCGGAGAACCGGTCGATGAGCGTCGGGTCGGCGGCCATCGCCTCCTCGCCCAGGATGAGCGCGTCCGGGTACGCCGCCTGCAACGACTCGGTGATCAGCGCCTCCGACTCGTGGTCGGCGACCGTGACGAGGTCGCCCGGGTTCTTCTCCGACACCTCGGCGTCCGCGAGGGCCCGGAAGCGCGGGGTGATGACCTCCGCGGCGACGTCCTGGAGCAGGGCGAGTACCTCAGCGGTGTCCACGAACCCAGGCTATCGGGAGCCCTCCACTAGGGTGGCGGCCGTGGCAGTCGTGGCAGTCGTGGCGGTGGTGGTGACCTTCAACCGCCTGCCCCTGCTGGAGACCCTGGTCGCGCGGCTGCGCTCGATCGATGCGCTGGACCGGGTCCTCGTCATCGACAACGCCTCGACCGACGGCACGGGCGCCTGGCTGGCCGCGAACGGTGTCGAGCACCGCACCCTCGCGACCAACACCGGGGGAGCGGGCGGCTTCCACGAGGGCCTGCGCTGGGCCGTCGAGGAGACCGACGCGGACCTGGTGTGGCTGATGGACGACGACGGGCTGCCCGATCCCGACTGCCTCGACCGTCTCCTGCAGCAGCAGGACCTCGATTTCTGGGGCCCGGTGGTGGTCGACCAGGCCGCCCCGGACCGGCTCGTCTTCCCGATCCGGCTGCCCGGCGGCACCCGGGTCGTCCACGACCTCGCCGACGTGCGTGCCGCTGCGCGCGACGGCCGCCTCGACGACATCGTCATCCCGTTCAACGGCGTCCTGGTCACCCGCGCCCTGGTCGAGCGGATCGGCTACCCCCGCGCAGAGTTCTTCATCTGGGGCGACGACCACGAGTACCGGCTCCGGGCCGAGGCCGCGGGCGCCCGCATCGCGACGATCGTCGACGCCACGGTCCGCCACCCGTCGGTGGGCAGCCTCGGCACCCCCATGATGTTCGGCAGGACGACGTACAACCACAGCCCGAGCGAGCTCAAGCACTACTGCATGGCCCGCAACAACACCGTCAACCTGCTGCGCTACCGCGGCTGGCTCCACGTGCTGCTGTTCTGGGTGAAGACGGTCTGGTTCTACCTGTTCACGCGCCCGCAGCCCGCGCGGATCGCCACGAGCGCGCGGGCGGCGTACGCCGGGCTGCGCGGCGACTTCACCGGCCACGAGAGGTACCTGCGGTGACCGAGCGCGTCGCGGTGGTCGTCGTCACCTACAACCGAGCGGACCTGCTGGCCCGGATGCTCGACGGCCTCTCCGGCCTCGACCGCGCACCCGACGCGGTGATCGTGGTCGACAACGCCAGCACCGACCACACCCCGGACGTGCTGGCGGCGAGCTCGCTGCCGGGGCTGCAGACCATCCGGACCACCGAGAACCTGGGCGGCGCCGGCGGCTTCCACCTCGGCCTCAAGGCCGCCTACGACCAGGGCTTCGACGCGATGTGGCTGATGGACGACGACGTCGTCCCGGCGCCGGACTGCCTCACCCGGCTGCTCGAGGTCGACGCGAGCTGCCTGATCAGCGTGCGCGAGGACCTGAGCGGTGAGCTGATCGAGAAGGCCGCGCTCCGCTTCGACCTGCGCAACCCGCTCGCGATCCGGCCGAAGACGGCCAGCATCGACTCGACGTACTCCTCCCGGGCCGCGATGCCGGCCACGGTCGCGGTGGAGAACGTCGCCTTCGAGGGCTTCCTGGTACGCCGCGAGGTGGTCGACCGGATCGGCCTGCCGGACCCGAGCTTCTTCATCTTCTACGACGACGTGGACTACGCGATCCGCGCCCGGCGCGCGGGCTTCCCGATCCTTGCGGTGCGCGACGCGGTGCTGGTCCGCCAGCTCGACTTCAACCAGCAGCACGACCTGTCCGGCTGGAAGGGCTACTACATGTACCGCAACCTGTTCGCGGTGCACTTCCGGTACGCCGAGAACCCGGCCGTCCGCCTCAAGCCGTGGCTGATCGCGCTCGTGGTGGTGCTGCTGAGCCCCGTGCGGGGTGGGCGGGCCGAGGCCCGCAACGTCATCCGAGCGGTGCGGGATGCGCGCCGGATGCGCCGCCCCGACCCGCGGGCTCTTCCCTGATCCGGTCGCGGGTCCGCCGCAGCTGCGGGCGGAGGCCGACGTGGTTGCCGGTCGTCATCGCCGAGATCCACACCGCGAACGCACCGACCACGGTGCCGCCGATGATGTCGCAGAAGAAGTGCCAGCCGATGTAGAGCGTGGCGAGGACCGTCAGCACCCAGAAGACCCAGGCCGCCACCCGGATCCAGCGCTGGAGCCCGAACAGCGTCACCGACAGCACGATCGTCGTCATGATCCCGACGTGCAGCGACGGGAACGCGGCGATGGTCTGCAGCGTGCCGGACGCCCACGGGTGCGCGGTGACCGCGACCCGGTCGTCCCACAGGCTGTTGACCAGGTCGGTGACGTAGGTGTGGGGGAGCGTCGCGAAGTCGGCGCGCGAGCTGTAGACGGGGCCGAGCGTCGGGACCAGCAGGTACAGCACGGCGCCGAGGACCCAGTCGACGGCCACGGCCGTGACGTACCAGGAGCCGGCCGAGGTGGACCGGGTCCACACCAGGGCGATCGCGATCGAGACGGGCACCAGGGCGATCCAGCCGATGTAGACGGCCGAGAAGAGGTGAGCCGCCAGATGGGTGCCGAGCACGTCGTGCAGCACGACCGCCGGCGTGTGCCCGCCCCAGATCCACCGGTCGATGGAGGCCAGCCGGTCGTCGTACAGGTGGTGGTTGACGAACGGGACCATGCTCTTGACGTTGCGGAAGGTCGCGTAGCAGAGGTACCAGGCGCCCAGGCCGCTCAGCGCGAACGCCCAGTGCCGGGCCGGCCAGCGCTCCTGCATCACGGAGCGGACCTCGCCCCGCCGGATCATCCGGGGTACGACGTCGAGCGCGATCGCCGCCGCCAGGATCGCCGGGAACCGCAGCATCGTGTCGTCCGCGTCACGCACCGGGAGGTGCTTGCTGACCGCCATCACGACCATCAGGATCGTCAGCAGCACGCCGCACGCCCAGGCCAGCCCGAACAGCCGCGCGGAGCGGAAAGCGGCGCTGTCCCTCATCACCCGAGCGAGGATAGTTGACGAAGACCACGTCCCTGCCGCGGCTTGCCGAAGCCGGTTCGTGGCCCGCACCCGGTTAGACTCACGCCCCGTGTCGACTGCTGATTCCCTCCCGGACCTCCTCGTCGTCGGTGCCGGATTCTTCGGCCTGACCGTGGCCGAGCGCTGTGCCACCGAGCTGGGCATCAAGGTCCTGGTGATCGACCGGCGCGACCACATCGGCGGCAACGCCTACTCCGAGTTCGAGCCGGAGACGGGCATCGAGGTGCACAAGTACGGCACCCACCTGTTCCACACCTCCAACGAGCGGGTGTGGGAGTACGTCAACCGGTTCACCACGTTCACCGACTACAAGCACCGGGTGTTCGGGAAGTACCAGGGGCAGGTCTACTCGCTGCCGATGAACCTGGGCCTGATCAACCAGTTCTTCGGCAAGTCGCACACCCCGGACGAGGCGCGGGCGCTGATCGCCGAGCAGGCCAGCGAGTTCGACACCGAGGGCGCCCAGAACCTCGAGGAGAAGGCGATCTCGCTGATCGGGCGCCCGCTGTACGAGGCGTTCATCAAGGGCTACACGGCCAAGCAGTGGGAGAAGGACCCCAAGGACCTGAGCCCGGACATCATCACCCGGCTGCCGGTCCGCTACACCTTCGACAACCGTTACTTCAACGACAAGTACGAGGGACTGCCCACCGACGGCTACACCGCGTGGCTGACCCGGATGGCCGACCACCCCAACATCGAGGTGCGCACCTCCGTCGACTTCTTCGACGTCGTCGACGACTACAAGGGCAAGGTCCCGATCGTCTACACCGGCCCGGTCGACGAGTACTTCGACTACTCCGCCGGCAAGCTCTCGTGGCGCACCGTCGACCTCGAGTCGGAGATCCTCGACGTGGACGACTACCAGGGCACCGGCGTCGTCAACGCCAACGACCCCGAGGTCCCGTTCACCCGGGAGCTGGAGTTCAAGCACCTGCACCCCGAGCGCGCGGCGTCGTACACCAAGGGCAAGACGGTGGTCGTGCGCGAGTACAGCCGCTTCGCCGAGGACGGCGACGAGCCGTACTACCCGATCAACACCGCGGACAACAGGGAGAAGATCCTGCAGTACCGCGACCTCGCCGAGAAGGAGCCGATGGTCCTGTTCGGCGGCCGGCTCGGCACCTACAAGTACCTCGACATGCACATGGCGATCGCTTCAGCGCTGTCGATGTTCGACAACAAGCTCGCGCCGCACTTCGCCGACGGTGCCGAGCTCAAGTCCGGAGGTGTGGACGAGTGACCCGCCGACTGCTGCAGCGGCAGATCATGCCGCTGGACCGTGACCTCGAGGTCATGTCGCTGTACGTCGACCTCGAGGACGCGCGCCTCGACGAGGACAAGTACGTCGTCGGCGGCGACTCCGCCGCCAAGGCGATCAACAACGCCCAGATCCGCCAGGGCACCGGCAACGGGCGCCGGGTCGCGCCCGAGCAGCTCCTGGACCGCACCCGGTTCAAGGTGCTCGCGAGCCAGAGCGTCTCGTTCGGGTCGCTGTTCAACGGCTTCCCGGCGTCGTACTGGCGGCGCTGGACCATCGTCGACCGCGTCCGGCTCGAGGTCACCGTCGAGGGCCGCGGGGCCCACGTCGTGGTCAACAAGTCGCTCGCCAACGGCAACAGCCAGCGCGTCGACGCGGCGGTCGTCACCGAGTCCGGCGAGCAGACCTTCGCCTTCGACCTCTCGCTCGGCCCGTTCGTCGACGGCGGCTGGTACTGGTACGACGTCATCGCCGGCGACACGCCCGCGGTGGTGTCCGCGCAGTGGTTCGCGGACGTGCCGGAGGACCGTGCCGAGCACGGCACCGTGGACATCGCGATCACCACGATGAACCGGCCGGACTGGTGCGCGAAGCTGCTCCAGCAGATGGCCGACCCCGACCTGCTGCCCTACCTGGACACCGTCTTCGTGATGGAGCAGGGCACCAAGCTCGTCGTCGACGACGAGGAGTTCCCCGCTGCGGAGAAGATGCTCGGCGGCAAGCTGCGCGTCCTGCAGCAGGGCAACCTCGGCGGCTCGGGCGGCTATGCGCGCGGCCAGCTGGAGTGCGTGCGCAAGGGCACGGCGACGTACGCGCTGATGATGGACGACGACGTCATCTGCGAGCCCGAGGGCATCATCCGCCAGGTCACCTTCGGTGACCTCGCGCGGCGGCCCACGATCGTCGGCGGGATGATGTTCAACATCTACTCGCGCTCGCGGCTGCACAGCTTCGGCGAGATCGTGAACCCGTGGCGGTTCCTCTGGATGACCCCGCCCGACGGGTACGGCTCGTGGGACTTCTCCACCCGCAACATCCGCTCCGCACGCTGGCTGCACAAGCGGTGCGACGTCGACTTCAACGGCTGGTTCTCCTGCCTGATCCCGCGGGTCGTGCTCGAGGAGATCGGCCTCTCGCTGCCGGTCTTCATCAAGTGGGACGACTCCGAGTACGGCCTGCGTGCCAAGGAGGCCGGCTTCCCGACGGTCACGCTGCCCGGCGCCGCCGTCTGGCACGTCCCGTGGAGCGACAAGAACGACGCGCTCGACTGGCAGGCGTACTTCCACCACCGCAACCGGCTGATCGCGGCGCTGCTGCACTCGACGTACCCCAAGGGCGGCCGGCTGCTGCGCGAGAGCCTGAACAACCAGATCGCGCACCTGGTCGGCATGCAGTACTCCACCGCGGAGCTGCGGCTCCAGGCGATGGAGGACATCCTGCAGGGCCCCGGGCACCTGCACGAGATGCTGCCGACGCGGTTGGCCGAGGTGAACGCGCTGCGCAAGCAGTTCAACGACGCCGTGCTGGTCGCCGACCGCGACGACCTCCCGCCGGTCAAGCGGGAGAAGCCGCGGGCCAAGGGCATGCACATCTCGCACGTGCCGAGCCGTCGCTCCCAGCTGATCTCGGCGGTCACCGGGCCGCTGCGCCAGCTGAAGTCGCCCCGGGCGCTGTCCCGGGAGTACCCGGAGGTCGAGATCCCGGCGCTGGACGCGAAGTGGTACCAGCTCGCGAAGTTCGACTCAGCGATCGTGTCGATGAACGACGGCACCTCGGCCGCGCTCTACCAGCGTGACCCCGAGCTGTTCCGCTCGCAGCTCAAGCGCACCCTCGCGCTGCACGAGCGGTTCCGCAAGGAGTGGCCGACGCTGGCGAAGACCTACCGCGACCAGCTCGGGGAGATCACCTCGCCCGAGGCGTGGGAGCGCACGTTCGCGCCGTGGACCGGTCAGGACGAGGGAGGCGACGCGTGAGCGACACCGTGAGCGACACCGCGCAGCAGACGTCCAGCGGCGTCACCGTGCAGCGGGTCATCGAGCCGATCAAGTTCCAGGTGTCCCGCTCGGGCGCCGAGCTGGCGCCGCCGACCGCGGACAACGGGCTGGTGGGCGTCTTCCACCGCCGCTACCTGCTCAAGTTGCTGGTACGCCGGGAGATCAGCGCCCGCTACCAGGGCTCCTTCCTGGGCCTGCTGTGGTCCTACATCAACCCGTTCGCGCACTTCGTGACCTACTGGGTCGTGATGGGCATGATCTTCGGGCTGCACAAGGACCTGCAGCACTTCGCGATCCACCTGTTCGCGGGTCTGGTCATCGTGCACTTCTTCACCGAGACCTTCGGCGCCGGCACCCGCTCGATCGTGCGCAACCGGACCATCGTGCAGAAGATGGCGATGCCGCGCGAGATGTTCCCGGTCGCGACGATGCTCACCTCGCTGTACCACGTCGGCCCGCAGGTGGTGATCCTCCTCATCGCGGCGGGCGTCACCGGCTGGACGCCGGACCCCGCCGGCATGATCGCCCTCGTCCTCGCGCTGGCGCTGATCATGATCCTCGGCCTCGCCGCCGCGCTGCTGTTCAGCGTCGCCAACGTGTTCTTCCGCGACTTCGGCAACATCGTCAACATCATCTTGATGTTCGTCCGCTTCGGCGTACCGATGATGTACTCGTACTCGATGGTGCACGAGCGCTTCGGCTCGTTCGCGAAGTACTACATGCTCGACCCGCTCGCCGAGGCCGTCGTACTGTTCCAGCGGGCGTTCTGGGTCGGCACGACCGACGACCGCGCGTACACCGTCGCCACCCAGATGCCGGACCACCTGCTGTTCCGCGGTGTCGTGATGGTGGGCGGGAGCCTGGTGCTGCTCGGCATCTGCCAGGTGATCTTCAGCCGCCTCGACAACAAGATCCCGGAGATGCTCTGAGATGGCCACCTCGATCGTCTGCGAGAACGTCACCAAGAACTTCACGCTGCGCTACCACCGCACGTTCAAGGACATCACCGTCGCGATGGCGCGCGGCAACCAGACCAGCCACACCTTCCAGGCCGTGAACGACGTGTCGTTCAGCGTCGAGCAGGGCGAGGCGGTCGGCCTGATGGGCCTGAACGGCTCGGGCAAGAGCACGCTGCTGAAGATGGTCAACGGCGTCATGCGCCCCGACGGCGGAAAGGTCCTCACCCGGGGCCGGATCGCCGGACTGATCGCCACGGGTGCGGGCTTCCACCCGCAGCTGACCGGGCGCGACAACCTGATGCTCAACGCCGCGATCCTCGGCATGTCCGACAAGGAGATCGCGCGCAAGTTCGACGCGATCGTCGACTTCGCGGGGCTGGAGAAGAAGCTCGACACCCAGGTCGGCCACTACTCCTCGGGCCAGCAGGCGCGGCTGGGGTTCGCGATCGCCGTGCACGTCGACGCCGACATCTTCCTCGCCGACGAGGTCCTGGCGGTCGGTGACCGGCCGTTCCGGCTCAAGTGCATGGACAAGATGGCCGAGATCAAGGACAGCGGCTGCACCATCGTCTACGTCAGCCACGCGACGTCCTCGGTACGCAGCATGTGCAACCGGGTCATCGTGCTGGAGGAGGGCCGGATGGTCTTCGACGGCCCGACCGACGACGGCATCCGCTTCCTCGGTTACGAGGACGAGTACGACGAGCAGACCACCGAGCTCGACGGCGACATCGACGGCGGGGACTTCGGCGGCGAGTAGCCCGGGGGAGCGCTCAGCGCTTCCGCGCGTAGCGGTAGGCCTTCAGGGCCTTCTGCCCGGCCGGGTTCTCGCCGAGCCGGCGGACGACCTTCTCGCGCAGCCGGTACGTCGGGCGCAGGTAGGACCGCTCCAGGCGGCGCTCGGTCTCGCCGAGCTGCGTCCGGAGCCGCTCGATCTCGCGCCGAGCCTCCGCGGCCTCGCCCAGCAGCGCGCTGATCGCGGTCAGCGCGGCGTCGGCCACCTGGGCCTCGTCCGGCTCGTCCGGGTCGTCCCAGACCTCGGCCTGAGTGCTGGCGCCCGCGCCGCGCAGCTCGGCCAGGTCGCCGATGACGTGGTAGCCGCGCTCCGCGATCTCCGCGCACCAGGCGGCCTCGACGTCTTGCACCCACGGCAGCAGCGACGGCGGCACCGACAGGCGCGGTGAGGACGTGCGCAGCGACAGGGTCTGGTGGGCGAGGAGCTCACGCACCAGCGGGCGGTAGTCGGCGGGCTGCAGGTCGGCGTTGACGGCGCGGTTGATCCGGCGTACGAGGGTCGTCTCGGGCACGCCGAGCGACGGGTTCGCGCGCTCGCTGCCGAGCTCGAGGTCGAGGCCGCCGAGGCCGAACGCCTCGACGAAGCGCTCCCACAGCAGCCCGGACGGCGACCCCGGGGGAGGCACGGTGATCAGGTGCACGCGCTCCGGCGGGATGTCGGCGGCCCAGCGGGCGAGGATGTCCGGGATCTCCTGGACGCCCCAGAACCAGGAGCCCACGCGGCCGGTGCGGTCCGGGTCGGTCACCTGGTCGAGGAACTGGCGGTAGCTGAGCGTCGCGCGGTGCTTGACGTTCTCCTGCCACTCGGCCGGGAGCTGGCGCTGCAGGTCGCGGACCGAGAGCAGCACGTGGATCTCGACGCCCTCGTCGCGGCCCAGCGAGGTCAGCGCCCGGTCGACCTGCGCGCGACCGGCGCGGGCGAGGATCTCGTGGCTGATGATGACGGTGTGCGCCCGGCTCTCGGGCGTGGAGCGCACCTGCTCGGCGAGCCGGTCCCAGGCACCGATCGCCTGCTGCTCCAGGCCGCCCCAGGGCAGCTGCATCAGGTCGAGCGCGGCCAGGAAGTGCGCGTCGAAGCGGTCGGCCGGGTAGAGGATGCCGGCGTCGTTGAGCAGCGTGCGCCGGTTGCGCAGGAGCACGTCCTGCAGGTACGACGTCCCGGTCTTCGGCGTACCGACGTGCACCAGGATGCGTCGAGTCATGAGACCCCTTCCCGCGGGTCGAGCAGCAGTTCCAGCGCCCGGTCGAGCACGTCGCCGTCGCGGTGGAACGCGGACGCCGACGCGGGGGCCGGGAGCAGCCCGTCCAGCGAGCCGAGCACAGGGTATCCGGCCTGCCGCAGCAGGCTCCGCTGGCGTTCGGCGTACGCCGTGAGCCGGTCGTGCCAGGGAGCGGGGACCGTCAGCGGCCCGGTCGGGCGGGTGGCCTCGGGGACCAGCGACTCCAGCAGCAGGTGGCGTCGGCGCTCCGGGGAGACCAGCACGCCGAGCGGCCTCCCGACCCAGCGGGCCAGGTCGACCGCGACCGGGTCGAAGGCCGGGGTGGGGCGCAGGCCGGCGACGGGCTGCGGGCCGACGACCACGAGCGTGTGGCGTACGCCGACCTCGGCGGCCACGCGGTGGGCCTGCTTCGCGAGCCGCAGGGCCGGGGGAGGGACCTCGGAGCGGATCCGGTTGGTCATCCAGTCCTGCGGGCCGAGGACGCCGCCGGAGACCGCCTGGTGGCCCCACGCACGCAGGGCCACGGTGGCGAAGTCGTCGGTGAGGACCATCGCCCGGCGGCCGGTCCGGGCGCGCCCGCGGGCGGCCTGCTGGATCTCGGCCAGCGCCACCGCCCACGGGTCGCCGTCGAGGCGCACGCCACGCACGAGGGGGAGCGGCCGTCGTGGCGCGCGCTCGGGCAGGGCGGCGAGCCGGCGGGCGAGCGGGCCGGCGACGACGGGCAGCAGGTCGCGTGCCGGGAGCCGGCTGGGGCGGACCGCCGGCGGACCGAACGGCCACTCGTCCTCGCCGACCAGGCGGAGGTCGCCGCGGTTGCGGTCGGTGATGCCGTCGACGAGCAGCGCGCGGGCGAGCTCCGGGGAGACCCGGCGCCCGGAGGCGGCCGCGGCGATGTTCAGTCGGCGCAGCGACTCGAGCTGCTGCGCCGCCGGGAAGAAGGGAAGCCGGGGCTCGGCGGTGACCGTCGACTCCCGCCACGGGGTGACCGATCCGTCGAGCAGGGCGGCCAGCCATCCCCAGGCGCGGCCGGAGGCCTGGGTGGGGGATCGCTGCACGGCTCCAAGGGTAGAGGGCAGGGTCCGCGTTCCTGCGCAGCCACCAGGAACCTCTAAAGTGGCGCCCGTGGCAACCGAGGTGCGGCGCAGGGTCGTCCTGCACATCGGGGCCATGAAGACCGGGACGACGTACCTGCAGGGCAAGGCGTACGCGAACCGTGAGTCGCTCGAGGCCGCCGGCGTGTCGATGCCCGGGGTGCGCTGGGCCGACGTCGTCTGGGGCGTGCAGGACCTGCTCGGGATGGGCAAGGGCGACGCCGACCTGCAGCGCCGCAACCAGGGTCGGTGGCAGGCGGTCGTCGACATGGTGCACGCGGCGACGACGCGCACCTCGCTGCTCACCATGGAGTTCTTCGCGTTCGCGAACCGCAGCCAGGCCCGCCGTGCGGTGGAGTCGTTCGCCGACTGCGACGTCGAAGTGGTCCTGACGGTCCGGGACACCGCTGCCGTCGTACCGGCCCTGTGGCAGACCACCGTCACCAGCGGGGGCACGGTGACCTGGCCGCGCTTCCGCACGGCCTTCCGGTGGGCGGCGCGTGGTCGCGGCACCGGCGCCGCCGTGCTCAGCAAGGTGCGGCTGCCGACCGCCGTGCGTTTCCAGGAGGCGGTGAACATCGCCCGGATCCTCCGGGTGTGGACCGCCGTCCTGCCGGCGGAGCGGATCCACGTGGTCGTCGTACCGGGTCCCGACTCTCCGCGCGACCGGCTCTGGCAGCTGTTCTGCGAGGTGCTCGAGGTCGACCCGGCCGCGGCCCCCGAGCCCGGCAGGAACGCCAACGAGTCCCTCGGCTATCCGTCGGCCGAGCTGGTTCGTCGGGTCAACGAGATCATCGAGATCGAGCGGGTCCGCCACCACACCGTCGTCAAGGACGACCTGGGCCACAACACCCTCGGGCGCCGACGCTCGGTCGAGCGGCGGGCCCGGCTGGACCCGCGGACGCTCGAGGCCGCGCTGCGCTGGAACGCCGCGACCCGCGAGGTGATCGCCGGCTCTGGCGTACGCGTCCACGGCGACCTCGCCGACCTTCCGGTGACCGCGCAGCCCTCGCACGCCGTCGAGGTGCGGCACGAGCCGCCCACCGACGCCGAGCTGCTCGAGGCGGCCGAGTTCGGCCTGCGCCGGATGCGCCGGCTCGTCGACCGACGCTCCCGGCGGCTGTTCAAGCCCGAGCGCGCCAAGCGCTTCAAGCGCCGCCTGCGCCGGGCTTCGGTCGGCCCCGCCGAGTGGGGGAGCACGCCCGACCCGGTGGCCACCGCGGTCTCCGACCTGGTCCTGTACGCCGACGGCCTGATCCGTCTGCGCAAGGCGCGTGACGAGCGTCGTCAGCGCCGCGCCGCCCGCGCCGGCTCTTAGCGCGAGCCAGCCGAGTTCCGACCTCTGGTCGACCGAAACCCTGGATTCGGTCGACCAGAGCTCAGGACTCGGCGCGCGGGCCGATGAGATCTTCAGGAATCTCGTGTTCATCGGCGTGTCGAGTGGAAATTACATCATTGTAGTTACTCACGAACTCTTCCCAACCGGTGTGACTGGTGTGAAAGTTGCTGCTCGTGTGGTTCCTTCCCCCCACACGATGGAGCAACTGTCATGTCTGAGCAGCCGACCCCGCGGGCCCTCCGCACCCGGTTCGTGACCGTGTGTCAGCAGGTCCTCGCCCTGGCTGTCGTCCTCGCCGTCCTCACGCCGGCCGCCCGCACGATCACCATGGACGTGCGGCCCATGCCGCTGGGCGGGGAGACCCCGCGGGTCGGTGCGGCCACGCTGTCGGCGTACGTCCGGGCCAGCTCGACGCCCTCCGTCGTCCCTGCGGGCGTCGTCAAGGCGAAGGTCGCGAACTACGCCCTCGGGGCCGCGAGCGGCTCGACCTTCGCCCCGCGGGTCTCCGCGCGGGGTGGCACCTCGATCCTCACCCGCGCGCTGCCGGTGAAGGACTTCGGCGCGGTCGGTGTGTCCTGGGCGCCCGGCCAGAAGGTCCGCTGGTCCGCCCTCTCGATCCAGGCGCGGACCCGGACCGGCGGGGCCTGGTCGGGCTGGACCGCGCTCGGAGCCGACGACGTCTCGCCCGACGCCGGGACGGCGGAGGCGCGCGGCGAGCGCGGTGGCACCGAGGCGCTGTTCGTCGGCCGCGTCGACCGCGTGCAGGTCCGGGTCAGCAGCTCCCGCCCCGTGCCGCACGGCATGCGGCTGTCGGTCATCGACCCGGGTACGCCGAAGCGCACCCGCCTGGAGCGCCCCGCCATCGACACCGGTCGGCTCAACGGCACCCCGGGTGACCAGCAGGCCCTGCTCCGGCGTACGACGACGTCGTCGACCACCACGACCACCACCACCACCACCACCACGACCACCTCGACGCTCGCCGCGTCGGGCGTGACCCCGAAGCCGCAGATCTACTCGCGGGCGCAGTGGGGCGCGGACGAGCGGATGCGGGACGCGTCGTCCCTGCACTACGGCCAGGTCCACGCGGGCTTCATCCACCACACGGTCCAGGCGAACAACTACACGCGGGCCGAGGTGCCGGCGCTGATCCGGGCCGATTACTACTACCACACGCAGGTCCGCGGCTGGAGCGACATCGGCTACAACTACCTGGTCGACCGCTTCGGCCGGATCTGGGAGGGCCGGTACGGCGGCGTCGACCGCGACCCCGTCGGCGCGCACACCCTGGGCTACAACGACGACGCCTTCGCCGCGTCGGCCATCGGCAACTACCAGGAGGTCCAGCCGACGAACGCGATGGTGCAGGCCTACGCCGCCCTCTTCGCGTGGAAGCTCTCGCTGGCCGGCGTGCGGGCGAACTCCACCCACCAGTGGGTGACCAAGCGCTACCTGAACGCGATCAACGGGCACCGCGACGTCGGCCAGACGCTGTGCCCGGGCAAGTACCTCTACGCGAAGATCCCCACGATCCGCACGCTGGCCACGCAGCTCCAGGCGAGCTGGGCGGAGCGGGGGCTGCACTCCAACCTGGCGGGCACCACCGGTCCGGACCTGATCGCCCGGCGTACCAACGACGGCGAGGGCGTGATCCTGCCGATCAACGTGAACTCCGACGGCATCCCGTCGCTGGGCAGGCCGATCGACACCCGCATCGACCTGACCGGTGTCACCACGCTGCTCAAGGTCGGTGACTGGGACGGCGACGGGTTCGGCGACGTCGTCGTACGCCGCAAGGCCGACCCGCAGGACCTCTGGCTCTACCGCGGCAACGGCCGGGGCACCTTCGCCGCCCCGACGCTGCTGACCTCGGCGATGAAGGGCGTGCAGATGCTGGCGCCGGTCGGCGACTTCAACGGCGACGGCCACCCGGACCTGATGGGCGAGACGTCCACCGGCCCGATGTGGCTGTTCCCCGGCTACGGGGTGAACGGCGTCGGCGTCGGGTACGCCGTGAGCGGCCACGTGCCCGTGCGCAAGCAGATGGGCGTGGGCCGGTGGGACGCCGACGGCGCACCCGACGTCCTGGTCCGTACGTCGACCTCGACGCTCACCGTCTACTACGGCAACGGCCCCGGCCTGCTGAACGGCTCGCAGACGCTGGCCTTCGACGCCTCGCCGTACGACCAGGTGGTGGCGGTGTCCTCGGCCAACAACGACGGGCACACCGACCTCGTGGTCCGCGACGGCAACGGCCGGATGTGGGTGGTGCCGGGCACCACCGGGCTGACGCCGCGCACGCCCATCCCCGTCGGCTACGCGAAGGGGTACAACCTGTTCGGTTGAGAGGCTCCCAGACGGGTCCTGGTTGCTCAGGCAGGGAAGCGGCTGGTCGTGCGCTCGGCGTGTTCTATCGCCTGGAGCCGCGACGGGTCGGCCTGAGCGACCAGGACCAGCGAGCCGCCGCGAACGAGCGGCTCGAGGAAGGTCGCGAGCCCCGGTGGGGAAGCCGGGTTCGCGACCGACAGGAGGCGGCCGCCGTCGGTGAGGAGACTCCCGACGGCGGCCGCCTCCAGCATCTCCGCCTGCGAGGTCGCCGGCTCGTCGTGGGCGAGGTCGGCGCCGGTGGGGGCGTCGTACGGGAGGAACGCGTCGGGCTGCGACCAGATCTCGATACCGACGTCGTGCACGCCGGGCGGCACCGGCTCGCGGAACCGGACGCCCAGGGGGAGCAGCGAGCAGGCCAGGACCTCGGTGGTCGCGGTGCGGGCGGCCCAGGCGTCGAGCGTGCCGGGGCCGCAGACGACCGCGTGCGGGGCGTCGTCGCCGGACAGGGTGAGGCCGGCGGTCCAGGCCGCCCCGAGGAAGACCGTGCCGAGCCAGTGGGTGGGCAGGTCGATCCGGATCGTGTCGCCACGTTCGAGCCCCAGCTCGTCGACGAGCAGCGAGGACGCCTTCGCCACCCAGTTGGCGTAGGTCGTCACCGACAGCTCCACGCGCTCGCCCGTGCTGTCGTCGTAGAAGGTGACGAGCGGCTGGCCGGGATCACGGCGCAGGCGGTCGGCGAGGACGGCGGCGAAGGTGTCGGGTGTGGCCACGGTCAGAGCGTAGGAGGCGCCCCGTTACTGTCTGCCGCATGTCCGAGAGCATCGAGGGTTTCTGGGCCGTGATCCCCTGCGGGGGAGCAGGCACCCGGCTGTGGCCGCTCTCGCGGTCCGGGTCGCCGAAGTTCCTGCACGACCTGACCGGTCACGGCCGGACGCTGCTGGAGCAGACCCACGACCGGCTCGCGCCGCTCGCCGACGACCGCTTCCTCGTCGTCACCGGCGAGCGCCACCGCGACGCGGTGCGCGCGCAGCTCACCGAGCTCGGGGACGACGCCGTCTGGGCCGAGCCCTCGGCACGTGACTCGATGGCGGCCATCGGCCTCGCCGCGGCGGTCCTGGAGGCCCAGGGCGCCGAGGTGATGGGCTCCTTCGCCGCCGACCACGTCATCAACGAGTCCGAGGCCTTCGCCGAGACGGTACGCCGAGCCGTGGCCGCCGCCCGCGAGGGCTGGCTGGTCACCATCGGCATCGAGCCGACGTTCCCGTCCTCGGCCTTCGGCTACATCCACCAGGGCGAGCCGCTGCCCGGGCTGGACGGCGCCTACCGCGTCGTGGAGTTCGTGGAGAAGCCGTCGGTCCCCGTCGCGCAGGAGTACGTCGCGACCGGGCACTTCCGCTGGAACGCCGGCATGTTCGTCGTACGACCCACGGTGCTGCTGGACCTGCTCGGCGAGCGCGACCCGGAGTTCGCGAATTCCCTGCGGGCGATCGCGGCCGACCCGTCGCGGCTGGGTGAGCTCTGGGAGACGCTCCCGCGGATCGCGATCGACCACGCCGTCGCCGAGCCGGCCGCCGCGGCCGGCCGGGTCGCCGTCGTACCGGGTGCGTTCGACTGGGACGACGTGGGCGACTTCGACTCGCTGGCCGGGCTGCTCGGCGACCGCCACGAGCTCACCGTCCTCGGCGACCCCGGGCTGCTGCACGCCGAGGAGGCCACCGGCCTGGTCGTGCCCGCCGCCGGCCGGATCGTGGCCGTGGTCGGCCTCGACGACGTCGTGGTCATCGACACCCCCGACGCGCTGCTGGTCACCACCCGCGACCGGGCCCAGGCCGTGAAGTCGGTCGTGGCGGCCCTCAAGGACAAGGGCCGGTCCGACCTCACGTAGAACTGCGCGAGCCGCGCGCGCAGCTGCCCTCCGTAGGTGGCAGCTGCGCGTGGCGGCAAGCCTGGCGGTGGTCCTGCCCTACTGCGTCGGCATCTGGTAGCCGCCGATGGGCTCGGGGGCGTCGGTGTAGGGGTACTTCTTCATGAAGTCGGCCAGGGCCGCCCCGCTCGGGGCCGAGCAGTACTGCCAGACCCCCAGGGCCTTGCCGGTGGTGCCGCCCGCGGTCCAGTGCGTGAAGGCGATGTGGGTGCCGTCGGGGAAGGTCGTCGGCTGACCCTGCTTGACCTGCTTCTGGTCGGCAGCGGTCCACGGGACGGCCTTGAAGGAGAGCCGGTTGTTGGTGTCGTTGACGTCGAGGACCCGGGCGATGCCCTTGATCTGGTCCATGAAGCTGGAGTTCGCCGCGGCGGTCTGGTCGTACCAGAGGATCGTGTAGCCGTGCTCGAGGTTGTGCACGAGCTGCTCGAGGCGGATCGGGTCGGACTCGGCGTAGAAGCGCTGCTCCATCGGGGCCGGCGCGACACCGGCGACGTTCCAGTGCTTGCCGTACGCCGGCGGCGCGTGGTCGTAGGTGACCGTGGTGCCCTGCGGCACGTGCTGCTGGGCCTTGCCCGCGTCGCGCGTGATGATCGGCTGGCACACCGACGCGGCCGCACCGATGTCGCTGAGCGCCTTGCCCTTGTACTTCTGGTTCTCGGCCCAGTCCTTGATCGGCTTGTACGCCGCCGCCCCGATGATGCCCAGCGCGACGATCACGCAGATCGCCACGATCATCGTGCCCTGCCGGTTGGCGGCGCGCTTCTGCTTGCGCCGGATGTCGTCGATGACCTTCTGGCGCTCCGAGCGTTCGGACTTGCTGGGCTTGGCCACGGTCGCAGTACCTCGAGGTCTTGTCAGGCGAAACGGTCGGCGTGAGTCTACGGAAGTCGTGGGCGGAGGCGCAGACGGCCACCGGTTGGTGAGCACGTCCAGCCGTGCGCGAACGCGACCGCTCCCGTGACCTCGCCCCGGTCCGCGCCGCACTCGAGTCCGTCCTCGACGCGGGTCGTCTCCACCCCGACCCGCGCCAGCACGTCACGGAGCTCCTCGGCGGTGACGGGGGCGCCGAACGCCACGGCGTCGTCAGGGTCTCCGGTCAGCGCACGGAGCACGGCCTCGCGGGCGCCGTACCCGAACAGGTCGCCGCCGTCGGCGCGGATCAGCGCCACCGCGCCGGTCCCGTCGTCGCCGGGGGCGAGCACCAGGTCGGCCCGGCCCCGCACGACCGCGCAGGGCCGCGCCCCGAGCTTGCCCTGGGCGAGCTCGGCCGCCGAGGCGATCTCGTCGGCGACGGCCGGTGCGGTGACGACGAGCGGGTTGCCGTGGGCGTCCTCGCGCCCGACGAAGCTCTCCGCGACGACGACGCCGGCCGCCCCGATCGCGATGTCGGTCTGGCCCTCGCGCCAGGCGCGGCCGGCCGTGTCGGTCACGATCACGCCCACGTTGCGGCCCGTGCGCGACGCCACCGCCGAGCGCAGGGCACGCGCGGAGCGGTCCGGGTCCTCCGGCAGCAGCACGATCGAGCCGACCGCCACGTTGGACGCGTCGACGCCGGCCGCGGCCATGGTGAGCCCGAGGCGGTTGCGCACGATGCGCGTGGCGCCACGGGTCGCGACGACCCGGTCGGTCTCGCGGGTGATCCACTCCTCGCGGTCGCCAGTCACGACCCGGCCCTCGGCCTTGCTGACCACCTTGCTGGTGACCACCACGATGTCGCCGTCGCGCAGGTCGAGCAGCGGCAGCAGCACGTCGGCGAGGTCGGTGCCCTCGGCGATCTCCGGCACCCCGTCGGGGGCGACGACCTCGAGCATCAGACGAGCGCGATCGCGGCGGCGGCCATGGCCGCGGTGGCGTCGTGGTCCGTCATCATCAGCGGTACGGCGGCGCAGGCGATCCCCGCCGCGGTCACCCGCTCCACCTGGGCGGCGTCCCGGGTGTCGACGAGCCAGCCGTCGAGCACCCCGCCGGCGCTCCGGGCGCCGTAGTCGAGCGCCACCCCGGCGGCGCTCACCTCCACGCCGATCGAGGTGAGCATCTGCTCGGCCATCCCGCGCACGTGCGACTCCCCGACGATGGGGGAGAGGCCCACGACGGGGGCGGCCGTGGCGCGGACGGCGTCGCGGATGCCGGGCACGCCGAGGATCGTGCCGATCGAGACGACCGGGTTCGACGGCGGCAGCACGACCAGGTCGGTCTCGGCGATGGCCTCGAGGACGCCCGGCGCGGGCGTGCTGTTCTCGATCCCGACCGCGACGACCGTCTCGGCGGGGACCTCGGCGTGCAGCCGCACCCAGTACTCCTGGAAGTGCATCACCCGGCGCCCGCTCGCGGCCTCCGCGTCGGCGACCGCCACGTGGGTCTCCACGCGATCGTCGGTCATCGGCAGCAGGCGCAGCGCGTCGCCGTACACCGGCGTCAGCCAGCGCCGGCACAGCGCGTCGGTGACCTGGGACAGCGGGTAGCCGGCCTCCAGCATCTGCGTGCGCACCAGGTGGGTGGCGATGTCGCGGTCGCCGAGGCCGAACCAGGTCGGCTCGACGCCGTACGCCGCCAGCTCCTCCTTCGCGCTCCACGTCTCGGCCCGCCGGCCCCAGCCGCGGTCCAGATCGATGCCGTCGCCGAGGGTGTACATCACGGTGTCCAGGTCGGGGCAGACCTTGAGCCCGTGGATCCACCAGTCGTCGCCGGTGTTGGCGATCACGGTGACCGCCGCGTCGGGCGCGACACCGGGCAGCGTGCCGCCGCGGATGCCGTGCAGGAGGCCCTGCAGGAACTTCGCCCCGCCCATGCCTCCGGAGAGCACGGTCAGGCGGCGGATCGGCTCACTTCGCATGGCACAACTGTGCCCGAACGGTCTCCGCGGCCGGGACGGAGGCCTGATCAGGTACGGGACCGCCGGGTTATAGCAGGGTTCGGGGTTGACTCACGGGTATGACATGCGTGTAATTTCATCTGTGTCGTTCTCCGGCGTGGCCGGTTGACAGGGGAAGTTCGACAGGCGCTTCCGGCGGGGGACGGCGAACGCAGGCGGATCATCCGTCTGGGGTCGAAAGGGGCGGAACCGTGAGGGAACTATTTCTCGTAGAGGCGGAGTCCGAGGAGACCGGTTGGCAGGAGCGCGCGCTGTGCGCCCAGACCGATCCCGAGGCATTCTTCCCGGAGAAGGGCGGCTCGACGCGCGAGGCCAAGAAGGTCTGCCAGACCTGCGAGGTCCGCGGTGAGTGCCTGGAGGCCGCGCTCGGCAACGACGAGCGCTTCGGCATCTGGGGCGGGCTCTCCGAGCGCGAGCGTCGCAAGCTGAAGAAGAGGGCGGTCTGATGGCGCGAGCGCGTCGCCGCTGACCGGCGTTCTCCCTGGGTTCTCCCCGTCTCTTCGTTCCGGGGAGAACCCAGGCTCGACGCCGGCGGCGCCGCGCTGCCGCGCGCGCGGTTGCCTCGCGCAGGGCTCACCTGAGCCTGGCGGCAAGGCTTTCGTGCCTGGCAGGTGCGCCCAGTAGGCTCGCCACTTGTGTCAGCGTCGGTGTCAGTCGTCCTGGTCAGCCACGACGGCGCTTCCTGGCTGGGCCCGGTTCTCGCCGGAGTCGCGGCACAGACCGCGCCTATCGCCTCGGTGGTCGCCGTCGACACCGGGAGCACGGACGGCAGTGCGGACCTGATCGAGTCCGAGCTGGGCGCCGGGTCGGTCCCCGCGGCGGTCCTCCGCGCCGATGCCGGCACGTCGTACCCGCAGGCCGTCGCCCATGCGACGCGCGCCCTTGCCGAGAACGGCCACGAGCCGGAGTGGCTGTGGCTGCTGCACGACGACTCCAACCCCGACCCGGATGCGCTCGCCACCCTGCTCGCGGCCGCCGAGGCCCGCCCGGATGCCGCCATCCTCGGCCCGAAGCTGCGCGAGTGGCCCTCGCTGAAGCGGCTGCTCGAGCTGGGCGTCACGATCAGCGGCACCGGCCGGCGCGAGACCGGCCTGGAGCGCGGCGAGTACGACCAGGGCCAGCACGACGAGGTCCGCGAGGTCCTCGCCGTCAACAGCGCCGGCATGCTGATCCGGCGCACGGTCCTCGACGAGCTGGGCGGGTTCGACGAGCAGCTTCCGATGTTCGGCAACGACATCGACCTGGGCTGGCGCGCCGCCGCCGCGGGACGGACCACGCTCGTCGTCCCGCAGGCCGTCGTCTTCCACGCCGAGTCCGCGCACCGCGGCGTACGACGCACGCCGTTGACGGGGCGGCACACCCACTACCAGGAGCGGCGCGCCGCGATCTACACGCTGCTGGCCAACTGCCACCCGGCGTGGCTGCCGTTCCAGGGCCTGCGGCTGCTGGTCGGCTCGCTGGTGCGGATGATCGGCTTCCTGGTGGTCCGCAGCGTCGGTGAGGCGCTCGATGAGATGGCCGCGACCCTCGCCGTCCTCGCCCACCCCTTCCAGATCCTCGCCGCGCGCCGGATGCGACGCGAGCGGTCGGCCGCCGGCTACGACCGCGAGCGGGTACGCCGGCTGCTGCCCGCCTGGTGGCTGCCCTACCGGCACGGGCTCGACTTCCTGGTCGACCTGTTCACCGCTGCGAGCAACCAGGCCGCCGACGTGGCCGAGCGCCGACGGATCGCGGCTGCCGAGAAGGACCCGAACCAGCAGGTCGTCGCCCGGCACCGCACCGACGAGGAGGACTTCGAGGACACCGGCTGGATCGTCCGGTTCTTCACCAGCCCCATCGCGATCGCCCTCGCCGTCATCGGGTTCGCCCTCGTCGTCGGGGCCCGCAGCGCCTTCGGCGACGTCGCCGGCGGAGCGCTCTCCCCGGCGCCGTCGGGGCGCGGCACCTGGTGGGCGCTGCACCTGGAGAGCTGGCACGCGATCGGGTTCGGCACCGGCGTCCCCGCTCCGGCGTACGTCGCCCCGCTCGCGCTCCTCGGCACCGTCTTCGGGCCCGGGCTCACCATGTCGCTGCTCCTCATCGGCGCCGCTCCTGCCGCGCTGTGGGGCGCGTGGCGGTTCCTGCGTGTCGTCGCCCGACTCGCCTCGCCGCGCGGTGCGAACAAGTGGCTGCTGCTCTGGGCCTCGACCAGCTACGCGCTGGTCCCGCTCGTCGCGGGGGCGTGGGGGAGCGGCCGCTGGGGCGTCGTCGTCGCCGCCGCCGTGCTGCCCTGGATGGGTCACGCGGCGCTCGGCTTCGCCGACCCCGATCCTGCGCGCCGCTGGCGTGCCGCCTGGCGGGCCGGGCTGCTGCTCGCCCTGCTCACCGCGTTCGCGCCGCTGCTGTGGTGGCTGTTCCTGCTGCTCGCCGTGGCTGTGCTCGGCCTCGCGACCGTCGTCGTGCGTGCCGCCGTCGCCGACCGGTCCGTGTGGGGCCCGCCGGTCGCAGCGCTGGGCCTCCCGCTCGTGCTGCTCGCGCCGTGGTGGCTGCCGTCGCTGTGGGAGGGCGCCGGCGCCGGGTTGCTCCTCGACATCGGCCGCTGGCCGACCCAGCCCACGAGCGGCCTCGACCTCGTCCTGGGCCGGCTCGGCGGCGTCGGCGCGCCCGCCTGGCTCGGTGTCCTCGTGCCGGCCCTGGCGCTGCTGGCCCTGATCCCGCGCGCCACCCGCGCCGGTGTCGTCGTCTGCTGGCTCGTCGCGGCGGTGGCCGCCGTCGTGGCCCTGCCGATGGGCCGGATCACCGTGACGCTCCCGGGCCTGCAGCACCAGCAGCCCGGCCTCGGTGCGGTCGTGCTGGTGCTCGGCGGTGCCTGGCTGACCGCGATCCTGCTCGGATCGCTCGCGCTCCGCGACGTCGTCCTGCCCAAGGTCGCCCAGGCCGCGGTCGCCGTGCTCGGGATCCTCGCCATCGCCGTACCGGTCGCGGGGCTGGGCTGGTTCGCCGTCGGAGGCGGCAACGAGCTGCCCGCGGAGGCGGACACGGGCGTCCCCGTCTTCATGCAGCAGCAGGCCGAGCGGGGTGACCAGTACGGGATCCTCGTCCTGCGCGGCAGCGTCGCCGACGGCCTGACCTACCAGGTGATCCGCGGCGACGGACCGACCGTCGGCGAGGACGAGATCGAGGCGCTGACGCCGGCCTCGTCGGCCGTCCACGCCGTCCTCCAGGACCTCGTGACCGTGCCGTCGCCGACGGCCGTCGCCGACCTCCGCAACCGCGGCATCGAGTACATCGTGCAGCCCGCGCCGGGCGACGGCGCGGTGGCGCAGCGCCTCGACGCGACCGCCGGCCTGGTCCGCGCGAGCACGGCCGACCGGGAGACCCGGGCCTGGGAGGTGGTGGGCCAGCCGCCCGCCGACGCCACCGCCGGGCCGCACGACTGGCCGCGGGTCCTGCTGCTCGTCGTCCAGCTCGTCGCCGTGCTGGTCGTCGTCGTCCTCGCGCTGCCCGAGATCCGAAGGAGCAGGTCATGACCGAGCCGCGTTCGACCCGCCGGGCCGACACCCACGCGAGCGCACCGGGACGCCGCTCCGGCGGCGGCCGCCGGGTCGACCTCCTCGTGGCACTCGCGGTCGCGCTCCCCGCGGTCGCGTCCCTGGCGCTGGCCGCCGTCGGCGGGGGCAGCAGCACCTCGGTCGGCAGCATTCCGCCGGTCTCGACCGGGCTCACCTCGGCGACCCTGGTCTGCCCCGCGGCGCTGCACAAGCACGCCGAGCCCGTCCTCGTGGCGCGCGCACCGCAGGTCCCCGGGGGAGCCGTCCAGGTCAGCCGTCCCGGTGCCGGTGGCCGGCTCGTCGCCGGGAGCAAGGTCACCGCGACCCTCGACCGGTCCGGTCGGATCGCCGGTGGCGGCCCGTCGGTCATCACCGCGTCCGGGACCGCCGCGCCCGGCCTGGTCGCCGGCCGTCGCGAGCCCGAGGCGGCCGCCTCGTGCCTGACCCCCGCGTACGACGAGTGGTACGTCGGCGTCGGCGCCTCGGCCGTCAACGACTCGGTCCTGACCCTCGTCAACCCGGACGGCGGGCAGGCGGTCGTCGACATCGAGCTGTTCGGTCCGAACGGCGCGACCTCGGCGTCCGCGTTGCGGGGGATGGTCGTGCCCGGGCGCCGCGCCCTCACCGTCGACCTCGGGAAGCGCGCTCCGAGCCGGTTCACCCTGGCCGCGCACGTGCTGGTGTCGCGCGGCCGGGTCGGGGTGAGCGTCGAGCACCGCTACGACCGCCTCGGTGGCGCGGCGATCGTGAGCGACTACCTGCCGGCGCTCGACGAGCCGTCGACGGACGGCCTGCTGCTCGGTGCGACCGTCACCGGTCAAACCCTGATGCTGTCCAACCCGGGCGAGGAGCCCGCCAGCGCGACGATCCGGGTGCTGAGCGGTGAGTCGGTGTTCACCCCGACCGGCACCAAGCCCGTCGTCGTACCCCCGCAGAGCCTGGTGCGGGTGCCGCTGCGCAACGTCGTGCCGAAGTCGGCGCTGAGCGGGATGCTCGGCCTCGTCGTGCAGTCCGACCAGCCCCTGCTCGCGGAGGCGCGCGGGATGGTCGGCGGCGATCTCGGCGTCGTCGGCATGTCGCCCACGGTCACCGGGCCGACCGCCGCGGTCGTGCCCGACGGGCCGTCCCGGCTCGTGATCGCGGGCGCCACGCGCACCGGCACGGTCAACCTGACCTTCCGCAACGCCGCCGGCCGGGTGCTCGCCCAGAAGGCCGTCCCGGTGACCGCGCAGGCCGGTGTCTCTGTCGTGCTGCCCACCGGCGCCGCGGTGGTCACCCTCGACCCGCGCAACACCCCGATCTCGGCCAGCATCGTCACCGCCGGCCGCAAGGGCAGCTCGGTGGTCCCGGTCCGCGACAGCGTGCGCACGGCGTCGGTGCCGGCGGTCATCCCGAGCTGACGGTGCGGTCAGTCCTCGTCGACGTAGCGGGGATCGACCTGCGACGGCTCGATGCCGAGGATGTCGGCGACCTGCTCGACCACCACGGTCAGGACCAGCGCCTCGACGTCGGCGCGGTCGCGGCAGCGGTGCTCGACGGGCCGGCGGAACACGACCAGCCGGGTCGGCGCACCCTTCTTGCGCACGACCGACGACAGCGGGACCTGCCCGTCCTTCCAGTCGTCGGGCAGCACGGGGATGTCCTCCACGGCGTACTCGATGGGACCGAGGTGCTCGGCCCACCGGGCGTCGATCTCGGTGACGATGTCGAGCACCGTGCGGTCGAAGGACTCGCGCCGGATCCGGGTCAGCGGCGGCTGCGGCGCGAGCGGCGACGGCAGCACGGCCGGACCCCGCTGGCCACGGCCACGACGGTCGCGTCGCCGGGCCTGCTGATCCATGACAGCGAGCCTATCCGCCGCGCGCACGCGCGAGCGGTAGCGTTCGCGACGTGAGTCTGGCCCGGCGTTGTTCCCGTACGGCGTGTCAGCGTCCCGCCGTGGCGACGCTGACCTACGTCTACGGCGACCAGACGGCCGTCCTCGGCCCCCTGGCGACGTACGCCGAGCCGCACGCCTACGACCTGTGCGCCTTCCACAGCGAGCGGCTGTCCGCGCCGCGCGGCTGGGAGGTCGTGCGGCTCGCCCTCGGCACCCAGGAGCCGCAGCCGTCCGAGGACGACCTGCTCGCGCTCGCTGACGCCGTCCGGGAGGCCGGCCGGCCGCTCATCCAGCGCGCCCCGGTCGAGGTCGAGGTCCCGAAGGAGCCCGGTCGCGAGGTCGCGCGGCGAGGTCACCTGCGGGTCCTCAGCTCCGACTGACCTACGTCGCCCAGGCCGCATCCACTAGGGTCCGTCCTATGCCCAGTGGCACCACTTCCACGGACAACCTGACCAAGGTCTTCAAGGCCTACGACGTGCGCGGCACGGTGCCGGACCAGCTCGACGAGGACCTCGCCCGGGCGACCGGTGCGGCGTACGTCGAGGTGCTCGGCGTCGACGCCCTCGTGATCGGCTACGACATGCGACCCAGCTCGCCCGGCCTGGCGGGTGCCTTCGCCGACGGCGCGACCTCCGCGGGCGCCGACGTGACGATGATCGGCCTGGCCTCGACCGACCAGCTGTACTTCGCCTCGGGCCACCTGAACCTGCCCGGCGCGATGTTCACCGCGAGCCACAACCCGGCGCAGTACAACGGGATCAAGATGTGCCGCGCCCTCGCCCAGCCCGTCGGCATGGAGAGCGGCCTCGCGGAGATCCGCGACCGGGTCGCCTCGGGCGTCTCGGCGTCGAGCCCGCGTGAGGGCGAGATCAGCAACACCGACGTGCTGCAGGCGTACGCCGCCCACCTGCTCGCCCTCGCGCCGGTCTCCGGCCGGCGGCTGAAGGTCGTCGTCGACGCCGGCAACGGCATGGCCGGCCACACCGCGCCCGCGGTCTTCGACCGGCTCGGCGACCAGGTCGAGCTCGTGCCGATGTACTTCGAGCTCGACGGCACCTTCCCGAACCACGAGGCCAACCCGATCGAGGCCGCCAACCTGGTCGACCTGCAGAAGCGGGTGCTGGCCGAGAAGGCCGACATCGGCCTGGCGTTCGACGGCGACGCCGACCGCTGCTTCCTCGTCGACGAGCGCGGCGTCGCGGTCTCGCCGTCCACGCTGACGGCGCTCATCGCGGCCCGCGAGCTGGCCAAGGAGCCGGGCGCCACGGTGATCCACAACCTGATCACGTCCCGCGCGGTGCCGGAGATCGTCGAGGAACTCGGCGGCAAGCCGGTCCGTACCCGGGTCGGCCACTCCTACATCAAGGCCACGATGGCCGAGACAGACGCGATCTTCGGCGGCGAGCACAGCGGGCACTTCTACTTCCGCGACTTCTGGCGTGCCGACTCCGGCATGCTCGCCGCGCTCCACGCCCTCGCCGCGCTCGCCGAGACCGACCAGCCGCTCTCGCAGCTGCTGAAGGCCTACGAGCGCTACCCGATGAGCGGTGAGATCAACTCCACCGTCGCCGACCAGCAGGCCGTGCTGGCGCAGCTCGAGGCGACGTACGGCGGCCGCGACGGGGTCGAGCTCGACCACTTGGACGGCCTCAGCGTCACCCACCCCGACTGGGCGTTCAACGTGCGCGCCTCGAACACCGAGCCGCTGCTGCGGCTCAACGCCGAGGGCAGGGGCGAGGCGATCATGGCGAGGGTCCGCGACGAGGCCCTCGCGATCATCCGGGGCACCGCATGAGCGCCGCCGAGCTGTCCGCCGAGCTGCTCGAGATCGTCGTCTGCCCGGACTGCCGCGGCAGCCTCGAGCCGACGGGCGACGAGCTGGTCTGCACGACCTGCGGCCTCGCCTACCCGGTCGTGGACGGCATCCCGGTCCTCCTGGTCGACGAGGCACGGAAGCCGTCGCCATGACCTGGTTCGACGAGTCGCGGCTGGACGACGAGATCGCCCTGGGGTCGGCCGACGTCCGGCTGCGGACGCTCGCCGAGTCCGGTGCGCGGGTACGCCGGGAGGTCGGTGACGCCGCCGACGCGATCGCCGAGGCGGTGGCCCGCGCGGCCGAGGCCCGCCCGCGCGCCGTGATCGCCGCGGGGCCCGACTCGCGCCTGCTGCGCGCGGTGCTCGAGCCGGTCTGCCCGGTGCCCTTCGTGGCGTGGCCGAACCCCTCGCTGCCCGGCTGGGCTGGTGCCCTGGACCTGGTCGTCGTGCTCGCTCCCGAGGGCAACGACCCCGGTGCCGCGTCCGCGGTCGCGGAGGCGTCGCGCCGGGGTTGCCAGCTGGTCGTGGCGTGCCCGCCCAGCTCGATGGTCGCCGAGCACACCGGCTCGAAGTGGGCGACGATCCTGCCGACCAGCACCGGCGACCAGCTCGCCATCGCGGTCGCGATGCTGTCCTTCCTCCACCAGGTCGCCCTCGGCCCGGTGGCGAGCCCCGACGCGGTCGCCGAGGCCCTCGACGCGGTCGCGATCGACTGCGCCCCGCGCCGGGACATCTCGATCAACCCGGCCAAGATGCTCGCGATCGCGCTCGCCGACGCCAACCCGCTGGTGTGGGGCGGGTCGGTCCTCGCCGCCCGCGCGGCCCGCCGCGTGGCCGAGTCGATCCGGCGTACCTCCGGACGCACCGCGCTCGCGGGCGACGCCGAGCACCTGCTGCCCGTCATCGAGGCCGCCCGCCCGCGCACCGTCTTCGACGACCCCTTCGCCGACGACGAGGGCGACCTGCGCCCGGTCCTGGTCGTGCTTGACGACGGCGCCGACGAGCCCGTCCTCGTCGAGCAGCGGGCGCGGCTCGAGGACGCGGCCGGCACCCACGGCGTACGCATCGAGACGGTGTCGACCGAGGCTGACGGCGACGTCGCCCGCTACGCCTCGCTGCTGCTCAGCGGCACCTACGCCGCCGAGTACCTCCGCCTCGGCCTGGTCGACTGAGGGGTCGACCGAAAGCATGTCCGCCGGACTCTTCGGGTTGCTCGACGACGTCGCCACCCTGGCCAAGCTCGCGGCCGCGTCCATGGACGACATCGGGGCCGCCGCCGGGAAGGCCACCACGAAGGCCGCGGGCGTCGTCATCGACGACACCGCGGTCACCCCGCAGTACGTCCACGGCATCGCCGCGCACCGCGAGCTCCCGATCATCAAGAAGATCGCGATCGGCTCCCTGCGCAACAAGCTGCTCATCATCCTGCCGGTGGCGCTGCTGCTCAGCGAGTTCCTGCCCGGCCTGTTGCCGCCGATCCTGATGCTGGGCGGCACCTACCTCGCGTTCGAGGGCGCCGAGAAGGTCTGGCATACCTTGTCTGCGCGAGCGCGTCTCCGGCCCGTCGAGGGGGAAGCAAGCTTCCTGAGCGGGCCTCACGACGCGCTGCCGCGCGGGATCAGCCACCACGACGACCACGTCGGCGACCTCCCCACCCCGGACCCGGCCGACACCGCGCCGGACGAGGCCGCGGTCGTGCGCAGCGCGGTGCGGACCGACCTCATCCTGTCCGCCGAGATCATGGTCATCGCCCTGGACTCCGTCGCGCACGAGGGCTTCTGGGTCCGCGCCGCGATCCTCGTGGTGGTGGCGCTGGTCATCACCGTCGGCGTCTACGGGCTGGTCGGGATCCTGGTGAAGATGGACGACGTGGGCCTGGCCCTCGCCGAGCGGGGCAGGGGAGCGGTGGCCCGCTTCGGCGCCGCCCTCGTCAGGGCGATGCCGAAGGTGCTGGCCGGCATCGCCGTGATCGGCACGGTCGCGATGCTGTGGGTCGGCGGTCACATCCTCCTCGCGCAGTCGAGCGAGGTCGGCTGGCACGCGCCGTACGACGCCCTGCACCACCTCGAGCACGCGGTGCACCACCACGTCGACGTCGCCGTGCTCGGCCCGGTCCTCGCCTGGCTGAGCGCCACGGCCGTGTCGGCGGTCGTGGGCCTGCTGGTCGGGGCGGTCGTGGTGCTCGTGATGCACCTGCTGCCGCGCAGGTCCGCTGCCGCTCACTAGGATCCGTCGAATGCAGACCGTCCTGACCTACGGCACCTTCGACCTGTTCCACGTCGGCCACCTGCGGCTGATCGAGCGGTTGGCCGCCATGGGGGACCGCCTCGTCGTCGGCGTCTCGACCGACGAGTTCAACGCGGGCAAGGGCAAGACCTCCGTCGTGTCCTACCAGGACCGCGCCGACATCGTGTCCTCGATCAAGGGCGTCGACCTGGTCATCCCGGAGAACAGCTGGGAGCAGAAGCGCACCGACATCGTCGACCACGACGTCGACGTGTTCGTGATGGGCGACGACTGGACCGGCAAGTTCGACGACCTGAAGGAGCTGTGCGAGGTGGTCTACCTGCCGCGCACCAAGGGCGTCTCGAGCACCTCGATCAAGCAGATGCTGGGTGGGCTGGACGCCGGCCACCTCGACGAGCTCCAGCGCGCCGTCACCACGCTCACCGGTCTCCTCGACCACTACCGCGACCTGTCGTAGTTCCCCGCTGCTGGCGCCGACCGTTTAAGGTGGGTCACGTCCTGCGCGGGAGATCCCGTAGGAGCGCAGATGCGCCGCAGACGACACTTCGACCACGAAGGACCCATGCACGTGGACTACAAGGTTGCTGACCTTTCCCTGGCCGAGTTCGGCCGCAAGGAGCTGACGCTCGCCGAGCACGAGATGCCGGGCCTGATGGAGATGCGTCGGCGGTACGCCGACTCGCAGCCGCTCAAGGGCGCGCGCATCGCCGGCTCGCTGCACATGACGATCCAGACCGGTGTCCTCATCGAGACGCTGACCGCGCTCGGCGCCGACGTCCGCTGGGCCACCTGCAACATCTTCTCCACCCAGGACCACGCCGCCGCCGCGATCGTCGTCGGCAAGGGCACCCCGGAGGACCCGCAGGGCACCCCCGTCTTCGCCTGGAAGGGCGAGACCCTGGCGGAGTACTGGGACGAGGCCGAGAAGGTCTTCGACTTCAAGGACGAGGCCGGCAACCCGGTCGGTCCGAACATGCTCCTCGACGACGGCGGCGACATCACGCTGCTCGTCCACAAGGGTGTCGAGTTCGAGAAGGCCGGCGCCGTGCCGGGCCAGGACTCCACCGACAACGAGGAGTACAAGGAGGTCCTCCGGGTCCTCGCGCGCTCCCTCGAGAACGACCCGCAGCGGTGGACCAACATCGCCAACGGCATCAAGGGCGTCACCGAGGAGACCACCACCGGTGTGCTCCGCCTGTACGACCGCTTCAAGGAGGGCTCGCTCCTCTTCCCGGCGATCAACGTCAACGACTCGGTCACCAAGTCGAAGTTCGACAACAAGTACGGCTGCCGCCACTCGCTCATCGACGGCATCAACCGCGGCACCGACGTGATGATCGCCGGCAAGACCGCCGTCGTCTGCGGCTACGGCGACGTCGGCAAGGGCTCGGCCGAGTCGCTCCGCGGCCAGGGCGCTCGCGTGATCATCACCGAGATCGACCCGATCTGCGCGCTGCAGGCGGCCATGGACGGCTACGAGGTCAAGCGCCTCGAGTCGGTCGTCGACTTCGCCGACATCTTCATCACCACGACGGGCAACTTCGACATCATCCGCGTCGAGCACTTCGAGCGGATGAAGAACCAGGCCATCGTCGGCAACATCGGTCACTTCGACAACGAGATCGACATGGCCGGCCTGGCGAAGATCCCGGGCATCGTCAAGGACGAGATCAAGCCCCAGGTCCACCAGTGGATCTTCCCGGACGGCAAGAAGGTCATCGTGCTGTCCGAGGGCCGCCTGCTGAACCTCGGCAACGCGACCGGCCACCCGTCGTTCGTCATGTCGAACTCCTTCACCAACCAGGTGCTGGCGCAGATCGAGATCTACACCAAGACCGACGAGTACCCGGTCGGCGTGTACGTCCTGCCCAAGCACCTCGACGAGGAGGTCGCCCGCCTGCACCTCGACGCCATCGGTGTCGAGCTCACCACGCTGTCGCAGGCCCAGGCCGACTACCTGGGCGTCCCGGTCGAGGGTCCCTTCAAGTCGGACCACTACCGGTACTGAGTCACCCTCACCGACTCGCGTCGAGCGGCTCGCACCCTTCGGGGTGCGGGCCGCTCGGTCGTCCCGCGGTCGTGGGAGGGCTCCGAGGGGTACCCGGTCCTCCGGTCCGTCTCCGGGCTCCGAGGGGCACCAGGTCGTCGAGGACTACCCCCTATGGGTCACCTCCCGGATGCCGTTTCGATGACGTGACCGATCTCGGGTGGTGACCCATAGGGGGTGACGCCTCGCCGACCTGGTGCCCCTCGGAGCCCTCCCACGACCGGAGGCCCGGGTGCCCCTCGGAGCCCGGAGCCGGGACGCAGGACGACCGAGCGACCCGCTCGTGGGTCAGTGCGACGGGGCCGCGGGCTCGCCGCGGTAGCGCGACGGGCGACCGTCGACCCCCATCCAGCGCCACGCCCACAGCGTCCAGCGGGTGCGCATGCCGATCCGGTCGAAGACCGTGCGGACGTCGGCGAAGAGGTCGCGGCGGAACTTCGCGGCCTCGGGCGCGCGGCCGAAGCAGTCGCGGATCACCGAGCGGGGCATGCCCATCATCCTCCGGTCGGCGCGCGACGGGACCAGGATCGCGTCGGAGCCGATCCGCATCACGACCGGGGTGAGGACACCGATCAGCCAGCGCTGGAAGCGGCTCAGGTTCGGGGAGTGGTGCTCGAGCCAGGCGTGGGCGAAGCCGATGTGGCGGGCCTCCTCGGCGGCGTGGATCGAGCAGATCCGGTCGAGCAGTGGGTGGACGCCGCCGCCTCGCAGCTGGTTCTTCTGCACGTGGTCGATCGGCTCCTCGCCGGCGAGGATGATCGCGAAGAACAGCGCCGGGGTGAGTGCGCCCAGGTGGCCGACGAGCGGGAACAGCCGCAGCAGCCAGCGCGGGCAGCCGCTCACCTCCGGGCACGCCCGGTTGGTGAACTCCTGGAACATCTGGATGTGGTGGGTCTCCTCGGTGAGCTCGTGCATGAAGTAGCGGAACTCGGGGTTGCTGTTGCGCAGCCCCATCAGGAACTGGGTGCCGCCCAGGAGCAGCAGCTGCTCGAACTGCGACCCGGTCTTGGTGAGCGCGGTGAGCCGGTGCCGGCCGACGGCGATCTGCCGGTCGCGGGGGAGCGCGGTGTACCAGGGATGGCGCGAGATCGGGTCGGACGCGGGCAGGATCCACCGCTCGTCGTCGGCGGGGAACTGCATCTCGGGGGCGTCCCAGTCGATGTCGCGGAAGGCCTGGAAGTGCTGCACCGCCGATGCCTCGGAGAGCATCCGCAGCGTGGCGTCGTAGTCCATGCGGGTCTCGGTGAGCGTCACGTTCCCCACGTTACCGCTACACCGTGTAGCGATGGAAGGATTCCGGAGAACGCCGCCGGTGCCGGCGAATGGGCGCGGAATCGGTGGATCGACGGCCGATCTGCCTACGATGTGAGACGTGAGTCAGCAGTCGACGTACCCCACCCGGGGACGGGTGTTGGTCGTGGACGACGACGCGTCCCTCGCGGAGATGCTCGGCATCGTCCTGGTGCAGGAGGGGTTCGAGTCGCGGGTCTGCCCGCGCGGTGACGAGGCGCTCGCGGCGTTCCGCGACTACCGGCCCGACCTGGTGCTCCTGGACCTCATGCTGCCCGGCAAGGACGGCATCGACGTGTGCAAGGAGATCCGGGCGGAGTCCGGCGTACCCATCGTGATGCTGACCGCCAAGGGCGACACCGTCGACGTGGTGCTCGGTCTGGAGTCCGGGGCCGACGACTACATCGTCAAGCCGTTCAAGCCCAAGGAGCTCGTGGCCCGCATCCGTGCGCGTGTGCGCCGGCGCGACGGCGCCTCCTCGGAGACGCTCGGCATCGGGGACCTGTCCATCGACGTCGCGGGGCACCAGGTCACCCGCGACGGCGTCCAGCTCCCGCTCACGCCGCTGGAGTTCGACCTGCTCGTCTGCCTGGCCCGCAAGCCGTGGCAGGTCTTCACCCGCCAGGTCCTCCTCGAGGAGGTCTGGGGCTACCACCACGCCGCCGACACCCGCCTGGTCAACGTCCACGTCCAGCGGCTGCGCTCCAAGATCGAGCACGACCCCGAGCACCCGGAGATCGTGGTGACGGTCCGCGGCGTCGGCTACAAGGCCGGCGCCGCCACGTGAAGGTCCTGACCCGCGGGCTGCGTCGGGCGCTGACGTTCTGGCGGCGCTCGATCCAGGCTCGGGTCGTGGTCGGCACCGTGGTGATGTCGGCGCTCGTGGTGACGGCCGTGGGATGGCTGCTGCTCGCCCACACCCGCGACGGGCTGCTGCAGCACCGCGTCGACGTCGCCGTCGGCGAGGTCAACAGCGAGATGGCAGACGCGACCGTGCGGCTCGAGGCCGCCTCCGGGACCGAGGTCAACGTCGGCCGCCAGCAGCGCGACCTGCTCGACCCGATGATCGAGCGCGGCGCCAGCCGCGGCTACCTGGTGGTTCTCGGACCTCCGGTGGGCGCCGGTCTCTCGGTGCAGGACGGCGGCGGTCAGTACACCAGCGGCCTCGACCTGAGCAGCGTCCCGGCGGGCCTGCAGCAGCACTTCGACAGCGTCGGCCTCGGGACGGCCTGGACGTACACGACGATCACGCGCACGCTCCCCGACGGGGGGAGGGTCTCCGAACCGGGCGTCGCGGTGGGCGCGGAGCTCCAGCTGCCCGCCGACGGCCGGACCTACCCGCTGTACTTCCTGTTCCCGCTCAACGAGGAGCAGGACCCCCTCGACCTCGTCGCGGGCGGCCTGCTCGTCGCCGGCACCCTGCTGCTGGCCCTCCTCGCGGGGATCACCTGGCTCGTGATCCGCCAGGTCGTCACGCCGATCCGGCTCGCGCGCCAGGTCGCGGAGCGGCTCGCCGCCGGCCGCCTCCAGGAGCGGCTCCGCGTCTCGGGTGAGGACGACCTCGCCCGCCTCGCCCTGTCGTTCAACCAGATGGCGACCAACCTGCAGCGCCAGATCCGCCAGCTCGAGGAGCTGAGCTGGCTGCAGCGCCGGTTCGTCTCCGACGTGTCCCACGAGCTGCGGACGCCGCTGACGACGGTGCGGATGGCGAGCGACTTCCTGCACGAGTCCCGCGCGGACTTCGACCCGGCCACCGCCCGGTCGGCCGAGCTGCTGCAGCGCGAGCTCGGGCGCTTCGAGGACCTGCTCGGCGACCTGCTCGAGATCAGCCGGTTCGACGCGGGCGCGGCGGTCCTGGAGACCGACAACGTCGACCTGGTCGGGGTGGCCTGCCGCGTGGTGGAGGCGTGCATCCCGCTGGCCGACAAGCGCGGCGTACGGGTGGAGGTGGACGCCCCGGACGAGGCGGTGTTCGCCGACGTCGACGTACGCCGGGTGGAGCGTGTCCTGCGCAACCTGGTCAGCAACGCGATCGACCACGCCGACCCGACGCTCGTCGACCGACCGGTGGCCGTGCGGCTGGCCGCGGACGACCACGCCGTCGCCGTGACGGTGCGCGACCACGGGGTCGGCCTGGCGGCGGGGGAGGCGGCCCTGGTGTTCAACCGCTTCTGGCGCTCGGACCCCGCCCGCGCCCGCACCACCGGCGGCACCGGCCTCGGCCTGGCCATCGCCCTGGAGGACGCGCACCTGCACGGCGGGTGGCTGCAGGCCTGGGGTCGACCGGGCGGGGGCGCCCAGTTCCGGCTGACCGTGCCCCGGCACGCCGGCGAGACCCTGCACTCCAGCCCGCTCCCGCTGGCCCCCGAGGACGACGTCCTGACTCCTGCGGCCGACGTCGCCCACCTGGACGGCGGGACCGCGCGATGAGGCGATCGCTGGCGGCCACGGTGCTGCTCCTCCCGGTGCTGGTCGCCGGCTGCGTCCAGCTGCCCGACACCGGTCCGGTGGTGAGCGTCGCGTCGCGCGGCGCCGACACGACGCGTCCCCCCTCCGACATCGACGCGGAGCCGCCGCAGCCCGGCGAGTCGCGCCTCGACGTGGTCAACGGCTTCCTCGAGGCGATGACGGCGTGGCCGATCACCACGCGGGTGGCGAAGGAGTACCTCACCTCCGATGCGGCACGGGAGTGGAACCCGGTCGCGTCGATGGTCGTCTACGCCACCTACGACCCGCCGACCGACGACGGCCACCGGGTGTCGTTGCGGCTGCGCGGGGCCGCGCGCCTCGACTCGGCCGGCGCGTGGCGCGGCGCCGTGCCCGCCGCCCACCGGACGATCTCCTTCGACGTGGTGCGGGAGGACGGCGAGTACCGCATCGCCGACCCGCCCGACCAGATGCTGGTGCCGACCACCTGGTTCCAGCAGCGCTTCAGCGAGGTCGCGCTCTCCTACTTCGACCCGGCGGCGCGCTACCTGGTGCCCGAGCCGGTGTTCGCGCCCCGCGGCGACCAGCTCCCGACCGCGCTGATGACGGCCCTGCTCGCCGGCCCGCCGAACGGGCTCGCCGGCGTCGTCCGCACGTTCCTCCCGGCCGGCCTCAGCCTCAGCCTGTCCGTGCCCGTCACCAACGGCGTCGCCCAGGTGGACCTGGCGGGTGGACGCACCCAGCCGTCGGCCGAGGAGGCGCGCCTGATCCTGGCTCAGGTGGCGGCCACCCTGCGGCAGGACGCCGACCTCACCGGGTTCCGGCTGCGGCTCAACGGCCAGCCGGTCGGCGGGTCGGACCGCGTCCACCCGGTCGACCTGGACGCCGGCATGATGGCGATGGCACAGACCCCGAGCATCCTGTACGGCGTGGCCCGCGGCCGGTTGGTCGGCGGCGACCCGAGCCGGCTGCTGCCCGTGCCCGGACCGCTGGGCGACGGCAGCTACCCGATCGACAGCTTTGCCATGGTGCCGGACGGACGGAACGCGGTGGCCGTCACCGACGGCGGCACGACCGCGATCGAGGCGCCCACCACGTCGCTGCTGCACCCGCGGGTCCGCATCCTGCTCTCGGGTGCCTCGTCGCTCGCGCGACCCACGGTGGACCTGGCCGGCCGGGTGTGGCTGGTCGACCGGCGGTCCCGCGGCGCCGTGGTCCGGTGCTGGCAGGACGGGCACCTGACCACGCTCGTCCTTCCCGGTGCGACCGGTCAGGAGGTCCGCCGCCTCCTGGTCTCGCGCGACGGCACCCGGCTGGTCGCCGTCGTCCACCGGCCGAGCGGCGATCGAATCGTCGGCGCACGCGTCGCCACCGCCCCCGACGGCCGGGTACGCCGCCTCGTGGCGCCGTTCCAGGTCCCGATCGGGCCGGGGCGCGGTGTCGACGACATCGCCTGGGCCTCGCCGACGCTGCTCGCTGTGCTGTCGCCGACCCGGCCGGGCAGCCTCTACCAGGTCGACATCGTGCCGGCCGACGGGTCGACGATCGGCGCGGGCAGCGTCTCGACCGTCATCGGCGGCCACGTCACGGCTCTGGCCGGATCGCCCGACCCGGACCAGTCGACCTACGCGGTGCTCGACGGGGCGCTCGTCGACGTACGCACGCGCGTCAGCACCCCGGTGGCCGCACGCCTGGGCCAGCTCACCTACCCGGGCTGATCCACAGCCCGGCGGGCCCCGGTTGCGGGGGCGGACGACGGCTGGTGCCATGGCCGGGTGACCGCCGGCCTGTACGACGCCTTCGCCGACCTCGTGCTCGGCGCCGCCTGCGTGACCTGCGGGCGTCCGGGTCGTCCGTTGTGCCGGGCGTGCCACGCGGAGCTGCCCTCCACCGCGGCCCCTGCCTGGCCGACGCCGACCCCGCCCGGCCTGGCTCCGCCGTACGCCGTCGGGGAGTACGCCGACGGCCTGCGCGCCCTCGTCGTCCGTCACAAGGAGGACCGGCTCCTCGCCCTCGCCCGGCCGCTCGGCGAGCTGCTCGCCGTGGCGGTCCGCTCGGCCGTCGCGGACCCGGCGCACGGCGTGCTGCTGGTGCCGGTCCCGTCCCGGCGCGCGGCGCAGCGGCAGCGCGGCTACGACCCGACCGGGGCGATGGTCCGGCACGCCGCCCGGGTCCTGCGCGGTGACGGACGGGCCGTCGGCGTCGCGCCCGTCCTGCGGCTGCGCGGTCCGGTCCTGGACCAAGCGGGCCTCGGCGCCGACCAGCGCTCCCGCAACCTGGCCGGCAGCATGTGGTGCCCGAGCGGCCTGGTCCGTCGTCACGCGGGGGTGCGGGCCCGGGTGCTCGTGTGCGACGACGTGCTGACGACCGGCGCGACCGCGCGCGAGGCGCAGCGGGCGCTCGAGGCGGCCGGCATCGGCGTCCACGCGATCGCCTGCGTCGCCGCGACCCGGCGCCGCAACTCATCAGGTTCCGCCAATTCGGGCAGCCAATCCCTTTCCTGACCGGCCGTGGCGCACTAACGTCTTTGCATGGAGTCCACCTGGATGCCTCTTCCGTGTCATCTCGACGCGAGGCGGTCCAGGGCTGCGGCCGCCGCATCGACGTCGGTGGTTCCGTCGCGACTCCGCACCATCAATCCGCACATGGAGGTTCACGATGGACGTTGTGGTCACCGGTCGGCACTGCGAGATCTCGGACGGGTTCCGAGCGCACGCGACTGACAAGCTGAGCAGGCTCGAGAAGCACGATCACCGGATCATCCGGGTCCAGGTCGAGGTCGACTGCGAACCCAATCCGCGCCAGCACGACCACGCCGTCCACGTAGAGCTCACCGCCTTCTCCAAGGGTCCCGTGATCCGGGCCGAGGCCTCCGCCGAGGACAAGATGGGGGCCCTGGACCTGGCCCTCGACAAGATGGCCGCCCAGATGCGGCGCGCCGCCGACCGCCGCCGGGTGCACCGTGGCCGGCGTACGCCGGTGTCCGTGGGCCAGGCGCTGGCCGGCGGAGCCACGACCGTCGCGGAGGTCGCCACGGAGGTGGAGGTCGAGGAGCGCAAGGTGGGCCCGATCACGGTCACCGGGGACGGCCCGCTCGTCGTCCGCGAGAAGACGCACCCCGCCACCAAGATGACGCTGGACCAGGCGCTGTACGAGATGGAGCTGGTCGGTCACGACTTCTACCTCTTCGTCGACAAGGAGAGCGAGCGCCCCTCGGTCGTCTACCGCCGGCGCGGCTACGACTACGGGGTGATCTCGCTCGACCTGGGCGGCGAGTAGCGGGCCGAAAGAGGGTCTAGACCGCTGTTCGATCGGAGCACCATGCCATGATCTCGGGCGTGAGCAGTGTGATGACACCGGCAGGTTCCGAGCCGGTGCGGGTCCTCGTGGTCGACGACCAGGAGCTGTTCCGGCGCGGCCTCACGATGCTGCTCGGTGTCGAGGAGGGCATCGAGGTCGTCGGCGAGGCCGGCGACGGCGTCCGGGGCGCCGAGCTGGCGATCAGCACCGCGCCCGACGTGGTCCTGCTCGACGTACGGATGCCGAAGCAGTCGGGCATCGAGACCTGCGTGCAGATCAAGGAGGCGCTGCCCTCCACCAAGATCATCATGCTCACGATGTCCGACGAGGAGGGCGACCTCTACGAGGCGGTCAAGAGCGGTGCCTCGGGCTACCTGCTCAAGGACTCCTCGATCGAGGAGGTCGCCCAGGGCATCCGGGTCGTCGCCGACGGCCAGTCGCTCATCTCGCCCTCCATGGCCGCCAAGCTCATCGACGAGTTCAAGACGATGTCGAAGCCCGAGCGCAACGGCCCGGCGCTCAAGCTCACCGAGCGCGAGCTCGAGGTGCTGCGCCTGGTCGCCAAGGGGCTGTCGAACCGCGAGGTCGCGGGGCGGCTCCGGATCAGCGAGAACACGGTCAAGAACCACGTGCGCAACATGCTCGAGAAGCTCCAGCTGCACTCGCGGATGGAGGCGGTCATGTTCGCGGTCCGCGAGAAGATCGTCGAGCTCGACTAGCTTCTTTGGGCGCGAGCGCGTCGCCGCTGATCGACGCTTCCCGGGGTTCACCCGCGCCCTCGCTCCGCTCGGTTGCGGGTGAACCCCGGCTCGGCGTCGGCGGCGCCGCGCTGCCGCGCTCGCGGTTGGCCGCCGTAGGTCCTGCCTTGGTCTGGCGGCAGGACTTCGGTGCTGCCCGGCGGCGGACCGATCGGGGCCGGTGGGGCACAACGAGTACCGATGAGGCCACCCTGCCCCTCTGCTCACGATCGGTCCGTCCTGGGGCGCGCGTCCGACTCCACTGCCGGACGGGTGTCGGTCGCTTGCGGTTGGATGGGCGGCATGGGACTTCTCAGCAACGTCGCGGGTGTGGGGGTCGGCGCTGCCGCCGGCTGGGCCAGCGGTGAGCTCGCCCGTCGGATGCGCGGGAGGGCCGAGGTGGTCGGCATCGGTGGCGGGCTCGTCGTCGCGGCGCTGATCTACCCGGCGGCACGCCGCTCGGTCGGCACCGGGGGGCTCGTGGTCGAGGCGGCGGTCGTGGCGGCGACGGGAGCCCTGGCCGCGTCGGCGGCGCACTGGGAGTCGGCGACCGCGCGACGGGTCCTGGCCGGCGGCTGGGCGTCGCACGCGCTCTTCGACGCGCTGCGCGGCGCCAGCCCGGACTCGCGGCTGCCGGGGTGGTACCCCGCGGTCTGTGCAGGATACGACGTGGCGATCGCCGCTCGCGTCGCGCGCTGAGGTCGGCGGTGGAGGCGTTGTCGCTGGCCCAGGCGCGTCGCGTCGCGCTGGCCGCACAGGGGTTCACCGACCGGGCCCACGCCGTACCCACGATGCGGACGCTGGACCGGACGCTCGCCCGGACCGGGGTGCTGCAGGTGGACAGCGTCAACGTGCTGCAGCGGGCCCACTTCATGCCGCTCTACTCCCGGATGGGTCCCTACGACGTCGACCTGCTCCGCCGCGCGGGTGAGGGCCGCCCGCGCCGGCTGGTGGAGTACTGGGCGCACGTGCAGGCGCTGATGCCGGTTGACCTGTGGCCAGTGATGCAGCACCGGATGGACCACTACCGGGCACGCCAGTTCAAGTGGTGGAAGGACGTTCCGCACGACCTCCACGACGGGTTGCTCGCCGCGATCCGCGACAGCGGCCCGTCGACCGCGCGCGAGCTCGACACCGGCGCGCCCCGCGCCAAGGAGCACTGGGGCTGGAACTGGTCGCAGACCCGGATCGCCCTCGACTACCTCTACATGACCGGGGAGCTCGCGATCGCCGGGCGCAACAGCCAGTTCGAGATCCGCTACGACCTGCCCGAGCGGGTGCTCCCGGCATCGGTGCTCGCGCTGCCGACGCCGACGCCCGAGGAGGCCCACGTCGAGCTGGTACGCCGAGCGGCCCGCAGCCACGGCGTGGCCACCGCGAAGGACCTCGCCGACTACTACCGGATGTCGGTCGCCGACACGACGCGCGCCCTGGTGACCCTGATCGGGTCCGGCGAGGTCGAGGAGGTAAGGGTGGAGGGCTGGCGCCGCCCGGCGTACCTCCACAGCGCGGCGCGCCTCCCGCGCCGCGTCGGGGCGCGAGCGTTGCTCAGCCCGTTCGACCCGGTGGTGTGGGAGCGGGCGCGCACCGAGGCGCTGTTCGACTTCCACTACCGGATCGAGATCTACACGCCCGCCCACAAGCGCGTGCACGGCTACTACGTGCTGCCGTTCCTGCTGGGTGACCGGGTCGTGGCTCGGGTCGACCTCAAGGCCGACCGGCCCCGGCGCGTGCTCCGTGTCCAGGGCGCGTACGCCGAGCCCGCCGCTCCTCCCGACACCGCCGAGCAGCTGCGGGCCGAGCTGCAGCGGCTCGCCGGCTGGCTCGACCTCGACGACGTGGTCGTGGCGCGGCGCGGCGACCTGGCGCCGGCGCTGGGGGCATCGCGATGATCAGCTGGCTGACGGCGTTCCTGGACGGTGCTCCCGGCACGGCCGACGCGTCGTGGGCGTTCTGGGCGGCCGCGACCGGCAGCCGGATCTCACCCACGCGAGGCGAGCGCGACGAGTTCGCGACGCTGGTGCCTCCCTCCGGAGACGCCCACCTCCGGCTGCAACGGATCGACGCCGGGGCTGCCGGGCTCCACCTCGACCTGCACGTCGACGACCCGCGCGCGGCTGCCGACGCCGCGGTCGCGCTCGGCGCGGACGAGGTGGCCGACCGCGGCTACGTCGTGCTCCGGAGCCCCGGCGGTCTGGCGTTCTGCCTCGTGCCGGCCGGCGAGGAGTCGCAGCGCGCCGCCGCGCCGATCTGGCCGGACGGCCACTCCTCGCTGGTCGACCAGGTCTGCCTCGACATCCCTGCGCCGGCGTACGACGCGGAGGTGGGGTTCTGGGCCGCCCTCACCGGTTGGGCCGACCAGCCCACCGATCTGGCGGAGTTCCGCTCCCTGGTGCGGCCGCGGGAGCAGCCCCTGCGCCTGCTCCTGCAGCGGCTCGGGCCCGACGACCCGTCGACGACGGTGCGTGCCCACCTCGACCTCGCCACCACCGACCGGCCCGCCGAGGTCGCCCGCCTGGTCGGCCTGGGTGCGCGGCGGGTGAGGGACGGCGAGAGCTGGACGGTCCTCGCCGACCCGACCGGGCGAGTCTTCTGCGTCACCGACCGTCAGCCGTAGAGGCGGTCCAGGACGTCGGCGTACTTCGCGTGCACGACTCGGCGCTTCAGCTTGAGGGTGGGCGTGAGCTCCTCGGACTCGGCGGTCCACTCCACCGGGAGCAGCTCCCAGGCCTTGACCTGCTCGGGGCGGGAGAGCTTCGCGTTCGCCGCGTCGACGGCCGCCTGCGCCACGGCCAGGAGAGCGGGGTGCTGGGCGAGCTCGGCCAGCGACAGCCCGGCGGGAAGGCCCAGCTGGGCGGCCACCAGCGGGGCGATCTCGGCGTCGAGGGTGAGGATGGCGACGACGTACGGACGTCCCTCGCCGAAGACCAGCGCGTGGCCGAGGATCGGGCTCTCCTTGAGGTGGTTCTCGATGTTGGAGGGCGCGATGTTCTTGCCGGTGGAGGTGATGATCAGCTCCTTCTTGCGGTCCACGACCGAGAGGAAGCCGTCCTCGTCGATGACACCGATGTCGCCGGTGTGCACCCAGCCGTCGGGGTCGATCAGGTCCGCCGTGGCAGCAGGAAGCCGGTAGTAGCCGCGCGAGGCCACCGGCCCGCGCGCGAGGATCTCGCCGTCGTCGGCCAGGGAGATCTCGATGCCAGGCAGTGGCCGGCCGACGGTCCCCAACCGGAAGGAGGCCGGCCCGCCGGCCGTCACCGCCGCGCAGGTCTCGGTCATCCCGTAGACGTCGTAGATCCGCATGCCGAGCCCCGCGAAGAACCGCGCGACCTCGAGCGGCATCGGTGCGGCGGCCGATGCCGCCCACGCGCAGCGGTCCAGGCCGAGCAGGGCGCGGAGGAAGCCGAGCAGGGCGGCGTCGACGGCCTCAAAACGGGCGGTCAGCTCGGCGGAAGGGGAGTGCCCGAGCTGCTGGGCCTCGACGTACTCCAGGCCGGTGGCGAGCGCGGCATCGATCTGGGCGCGCTTCTCCGGGTCCTGCTCGGCGGCGAGCCGCGCCGTGATGCCGGTCTTGATCTTCTCCCAGACCCGCGGCACCCCGAAGAACCGTGTCGGCCGGACCTCCGCGAGGGCACCGAGCAGGTGCGCGGGGTCGGCGATCAGGTGGATCTCGCCGCCGATGACCTGCGGGATGTACATGCCGAGCATCCGCTCGGCGATGTGCGCGAACGGCAGGTAGGAGATGAAGACGATGTCGCCCGTGGCGCCCGCAGCCTCGAGCGAGCAGGCGGCCTCGTAGAGCACCGCGTGGTGGGTGAGCACGACGCCCTTGGGGTCGCCGGTGGTGCCGGAGGTGTAGAGGATCGTCACCGCATCGTCAGGACCTACGCCGGCCACGCGCTCGGCCACGGCCGAGGGGTTCGTCGCGGCGGACCCCCAGCCCGCCGCGACGAAGTCCTCCCAGCGGACGAACCGCTCGTCGCCGGCTGGCGGCTCGGCGTCGATCAGCACGACCGTGTGCAGCGAGGAGCTCTCGGCGAGCGCCCGTTCCCACCGCGCCAGGTGGTCGGCGGTCTCGAGCACGACCACGGTCGGCTCGCTGTGCCCGGCGACGAAGGCGACCTGGTCGACCGACAGGGTGTTGTAGACCGACATCGTGACGGCGCCGGCGTGCATCGCGCCGAGGTCGGCGACCACGTGCTCGATCCGGTTGCCGCACATGAACGCGACCCGGTCGCCGGCCGCGACGCCCGCGTCGATCAGCGCCGCAGCCACCGCCTCGGCCTGTCCGGCCAGCTCGCGCCAGGTCAGCGACCGCCACCCCGGGGCGTAGCCGGCGCTCAGGTCGAGGCCGACCTTGTCGGCATACGCCATCGTGTCGCCGCGCTCGGCGACCGTGCGGGCGAACGCCGCGGGCAGCGTGTCGCCGGCGATGGACGCCTCGATCCGGGCGCGGGTGTCGAGGGTGTCGGTCATGGGGCTTCCTCTCGGTTCACTGACGGGGGACGTTGGCCGAGCCGCGTGCCTGGGTGCCGGCCGGCGGGTCGGTGCACCGCTCGTCCAGCAGCGGCGGGCGCCGGCTCAGGTCGTACAGGTCGCGCTGGTGCATCGGGGAGTAGACGCAGTTCTTCAGGATCTTGGGCACGAGCAGGACGCGTCCGCTGCCGCCGCGGGTGCTGCCGGCCATGGCAACGGCCTGCAGCGGCGCCCAGTCCAGCCAGGTGTTGAGGCCGCGGAGGTGGCGCGCCGACATCACCGCGAGCGGGAGCGCGCGGTCGAGCAGCGCGACGAGGGTGGTGCGGTTCGCGCGCCACCAGCGGTCGAGCCGGGGGAGCAGGTCCGTCGCGTTGACGACGGTACGCCGGATCGCGGGGGTCGCCGACCGGAGCGCAGCCGTCACGCGGGCCAGGGCGGCGGAGATCCGCCGGAGTGCGGGGCTCAGCACCACGCCGGTGGTCAGCGGCACCCGGGCCGTGCGGACCAGGTGGGTCAGCGTCGGCTCGAGGCGACGGAGCATCGCGAACCCCGACTCCAGGTCGATGGAGAGGGCCCGCAGGTCCACGTCGGAGCCGCTGAACACGCGCTGCGTCTCGTGCGCGATGGTCCGCACGTCGCGGACGTCGAGGTGACGCATCAGGGCCTGCGCGTCGACCAGGACCTGCGGCACGCTGACCGGGGTGGTGGTGTGGGCCAGCGACACGGTGTCGCCGTCGGCGTACAGGGGGCCGGTGGCGGACCTGGGCTGGATGTCGAGGTACTGCTCGCCGACGGCGGACAGGTCGAGCACCTTCATCGTGCTGTTGCGCGGGACCTCGACGCCCTTGTCGATGGAGACCTCCGCGACGACCCGTGCCCCGGTGGTGCGCCCCGACAGCCGCACGTCGGTGACCTCACCGATCCGCTGCCCGCGGTAGGTGACGACGGAGCCCTGGTGCAGGCCGGCGGCCTGGTCGAGCTCGACGGTCAGGTGGTAGGGGTGGTGGAACAGCGAGCCGCCCACGACGGTGTCGGCGACGTACACCGTGCCGGCGACGAGCACGGCCAGGATGAGCACCTGGGCCAGGTGGGCGCGACGCCTGACCCGGCGCGCTCCCGCGGCGGCGATGTCGGCGGGGTTGTTCACCTCTTCACGCCTCCGGTCCCGTTCTCGTACGCCGCCAGGGTGCTCGGGTCCAGCAGCAGGGTCAGGTCGAAGTTCGCGAAGTCGCCGGGTGCGGCCCGGTCGCTGCCCTTCGCGAAGGCGGCGAGGCCGGCCATCACGCCGTTGATGTCGCTGCTGCTGCCGAGCAGGGTGTGGAACACGGTGCGCAGCGACCCGAGCTGGCTGACGACGGCGGCGCGGGTGGCCTCGGTGAACGGCGTCGCCTGCAGCTCGAAGCGGCGGAGCGCGGCGAGGGTGCCCATCATCCGCACCCGCTGCCGGGAGAGGGTGCCGATGAGCCGGCTGAGGTCGGTGAGCGACGCGGTGATGGTGGGCAGGTCGCCGCGCAGCCGCCGGGTCAGCCGGTCCAGCGACCCGGTGAGCCGGTCGAGCGTGGGGAGCTGTCGGTTGAGCCCGGTCACCGCCGTGTCGAGTCGTGACAGCAGCGCCCGGACGGTGCCGGTGTGCCCGGTGAGGGCGACGTTGAGCTGCTTGATGATGGTCGAGATGTCGCCGAAGCTGCCGCCGGTCACGACTGTCGAGAGCGCGCTGAGGAGGTCCGACACGTCCGGCGCCTCGCTGGTGGCGGCGAGGGCGATCGTGCCTCCCGCGGGCAGGTAGCCGCCGGTGCGGCCCTGGCTGAGCTCCACGAACGACGTACCCATCGGCGCGGTGAGGCGGATCTCGGCGGTGCTCGTGCTGCGCAGGTGCACCGCGGTCGAGATGGCGACCTCGACGTCGGCGCGGTAGCCGTCGGCGGCCACCGACGTCACCTGCCCGACGGTGGCCCCCTCCAGCTTCACCGGGGCGTCGACGGGCAGGTTGAGCGCGTCGCCGAACTCCAGCCGCAAGGTGTACGTCGGCCCGCTGACCAGCTTCGGCATCGGGACGTCGGTGAGCGTGAGACCGCACCCCGAGCAGAGCGCGAGTGCGGCGACGACCAGGCCGAACACGCGCTTCACGGCGTGTTCCCGGGCAGTGAGTTGTAGAGGCCGTCGAGGATCCCGTCGAGCAGACCGGTGCCGTCGGGGTTGTCGAGCGCGTCGCAGAAGGCGGCGGCGCCGGGCAGGGCGGCGGCGAACAGCTGGCAGGTGTGCGCGCGGAACAGCGACGAGAACGGGCCGGCCGCGAACGAGAACTGCACCCGCAGCCGCTGCGTCTTCCAGTCGTAGGCCTGGGCGTAGTTCTGCGCCAGCGTGGGCATGTCGTCGAACGCCTCGGCCAGGGACGCCTGGTGCCGGCGCACGATCCCGACGATGTCGTCCACCCCGGCCAGGTCCTGGCCGAGGACGCCCGCGTTGCGGCGCAGGAAGGCGCTGCCCAGCACGGAGAGCCGGTCGAGCGCCTTCATCGTCGCGGCGATCTCGCCGCTCTGGCCGGCGAGCACGCCGAGGGTGGCGTCGGACTGCCGGGTGAACGTCCGGATCCGGCGGTCGCGACGGGCGAGCACGTCGACGAGGCCGCGCAGGTCGTTGCTGACCTGGGTCAGCGCGGCGTCCTTGGAGGTCAGTACCTGGAGGGCGCCCTGCCCGTTCGACAGCGCGGAGCGGAGGGCGGTGCCGTTGCCGCGGAGCGCCTTCGCAGTGGTCGCCAGCAGCGTCCCGAGACCGCTCCCGAGCGTTCCGCGGCCGGTCCGCAGGTTGCCGTTGAGCGCCTTGACCAGGTTGTCGATGGCGGTCGCGATCTCGTCGACGCCGGCCGGGGACCGGGTGTGCGCGGCGGTGATGTGGGCGCCGGACGCCAGGGTCGGTCCGCCGGTGTACGCCGGCCCGAGCTCGACGTACCGGTCGGTCACCAGGGACGACTGCAGGATCTCCGCGCCCGCGTCGGCGGGCACCTGGGTGCCGGGCTGCAGGTGCAGGACGACCCGCATCGACGCGCCGCGCGGCTCGACGTCGACCACGGTGCCGACCGGGACGCCGAGGTAGGTCACCTGGTTGCCGACGTACAGACCGGTGGTGTCGACGAAGTCGGCGGTGACGACGAGGTCGTCGCCCGGCGTACCACCGAGCCAACCGGCCACCCGCGCGCCCTGCAGCACGCCGCCGAGCAGCAGCAGCGCGACGACGCCCAGCACGACCCGGCGCCTCACGAGCACTTCTCCGGGGTGATCGAGCAGACCATGTCGTCGGGGAAGATCGCGTACGGCGCGTTGACGCCCAGCCACGGCCCGTCGCCGGCCGCATTGGTGAAGACCCGGATGGTCGGTCCGGCGAGGCGCAGCGTCTGGTCGATCTGGCGGCGGTGCCGGTCCAGCGTCGCCAGCACCCCGCGCAGGTCGCGCAGACCGGGCTCGAGCTGCGGCGCACTGGCGCGTACGACGGCGGTCAGCCCGGTCACGAAGCGGTGGGCCTGCCGCAGCATCTCCGCGAGCAGCGCGCGGCGTTGGTAGACGGTGGCCAGGACCTGGCCACCCTTGTCGAGGATCGCGTCGAAGTTGCGCGTCTGGCCGAGCACCAGGCGGGTGACCTGGTGGGTCGCGTTGAGCAGGGCGTCGAGCTGGCCCTCGTGGCTACGGACCAGGCGGGCCACGCCGCCGATCCCGGTCAGCGCGTCGTGCAGCTGGCCCGGGTCCACCGCCATCGACCGGCTGAGCACGGTCACGGCACGCTGCAGCACGGGCAGGTCGAGCTTCTCCACGTCCGGCACGCTGTCCAGCCAGAAGCGCTCGATCGGGTAGGTGTCGAGCGCGTGCGTGATCGCGATCGTGCCGCCGTCGGCGAGCGCCGGACCGGTCCCCGGAGCGAGCGACAGGTAGCGCTGGCCGAGGATCGAGAGCAGCTTGACCTCCGAGCGGCTGTCGCCCGTGATGCCGTCGGCGGCGGAGGAGGCGTCGAGGCGGAAGGCCACGTCGACCTGGTCGCGCACCGCCTTCACGGCGGTCACCCTGCCGACCTTGAGCCCCGCGACCCGGACCTCCGCGCCCGGCTTGAGGCCGGCGGCCGAGTGCAGCCGGACGTGGTACGTCGGCGCGCCCTGCAGCACGTGCACGGCCAGCGCGACGAGCCCGATCGCCACGACCGCGACGACCACCTGGAGGGGCCGGCCGAGCCGGCGTACGGAGGCGATCACCGGCACCTCGCGGAGTGGCGGTCGCCGGGGCCGACGTCGAGGGTCGTGCTCGTGCCCTTGAGCCGGATCCCGAGCGAGCACACGTAGACGTTGAGGTAGCTGCCGTAGTCGAGGGTGCGCAGGTAGGTGCGCAGCTGGGTCGGCAGTGCGCCGCCCGCGCCCACGACCTGGGAGCGGTGGAGCTGCAGCCAGCGCAACCACGCGGCGCTGAGCCGGGCGTCGTCCACGATGCTCGGGCCGGCCTGCTCGATCACCCGCGAGGTCTCCCGGCTGAGCCGGGCGAGGGAGTCGAGGCCGTCGGCGATCTGGCGCCGGTCGCCCGCCAGGCCGGTGCTCAGCCGCGCGAGCCCGCCGAGCAGCCGGGTGAAGGCCGCCCGGTGCTGGTCGGTGGCCTGCAGCACCGCGATCACGTTGTCGCTGACCCGGGTGAGCACCGCCTCGCGGTCGACCAGGCCATGGGTGAGGGCGGCGGTCTGCTGCAGCAGCACGCGCAGGGTCGGTCCCTCGCCCTGCAGCGCGCCGATGACGTTGGTCGCGAGCTGGTTGACGTCGGCCGGGTCGAGCAGGTCGAAGATCGGCCGGAACGCGTTGAACATCGCGGTCAGGTCGAGCGCCGGCCGTGTGTCCGCCACGGGGATCGTGGCGCCGTCGGTGAGGCGTCCGGCAGCGGCGCCGGTCGGCGGCTCCAGGGCGACGTACCGCTGGCCCATCATGTTGAGGTAGTCGATCGCGGCGATCGTGTTGCCCGCGATCCGCTGGTCCGACTGCACGTGCAGGGTCACGATCGCGAGGCCGCGCTGGTCGCCGGTGCCGAGGCGCGTGCCCGTCACCCGCCCGACGCGTACGCCGGCCAGGCGGACGTCGTCGCCGGCTCGCAACCCGGTCGCGTCCCGGAACACCGCCGTCACCGTCATCGTGTCGCCGCCCGCGCTGCGCGAGAGCGTGCCCGCCACCATCGAGGTGAGCAGCAGCGCCACGAGCGCGAAGAGCGCGACACCGAGCGTCGGGCCCTTGTGCCGGCGGAGCTCGCTGAGCTGGCGGCCCATCAGTGGGCCGCCTTCGGGCAGTCGGGTCCGGCGAGGTCGCCGTAGCGCGGGCAGTCGGCGGCGCCGTACGGGCTCATCATCTGGGGCGCGAGGACGCCCTCCATCTGGATCCGGCCGTTCTTCACCGCGGCCGCGCCGTTGCGCAGCAGGGACGGGACCTTCGCGAGCAGCGAGGCGAACGCGGGGTGCCGGTCGGCGAACGTCTGCAGCGTGGCCGCGGTCGCGTCCAGCAGGCGCGCGACGTCCGGGCCGTGCAGCGCCAGGAACGTGGTGATCCCGGTCGAACCGTCGAGCAGGCCGACGGTGTCGCCGAGGAGCGTGTCGGTGTCGTGGGCGTGCGCGACGAGGGTGCGGGCCAGCGGCCGGGACGCGCGCAGCGCCCGCACCAACTGCGGCTCGATCCCGTCGGCGGTGTCGGCGTCGGTCGCGAGCAGGTGGAGGTCGCGGATCACGGCGGGCTGCAGCTTCGTCCACCGGCCGAGCATCCTCTCGGCGTCGGCCATGAACCGGGCGATGTCGTCGCCCCGCCCCGCGAGGGCGCCGGCCAGCTGCGACAGCGCGGTGTCCCAATGGGACGGGTCGACCGCGGCGAGCAGGCGCTGGGTGGCCGCGAAGGTGTCCATCAGCCGCAGGGTGCGCGCCGACCGGTCCGCCGGTACGTCGACGCCGCTCGTCAGGTGGTCGGTCGTGGCCACTGCTCCGGAGCCGGCGGCCACCAGGTCGACGTACTCGTTGCCGAAGAGGGTGCCCGGCAGCACGCGTGCCCTCACCGCGGCGGGGATCTCGGCGGCGTCCCGCTGCTGCACCAGCACGACCGCAGTGGGGTCGTGCCGGGCGACGCCGGGGTCGACCGACACGACGCGGCCGACGCGCAGGCCGGCGTACTTCACGTCGGAGTTGATGCCCAGGGTGTCGCCGGTCGTGGGCAGGTGGACGGTGACGCGCACGTCGCCGGACATGATCCCGAGCGTCTCCATGCCGAGGACCCCGGTGACCCCACCGATCGCCACGGCGCCGACCACACCGACCGCGGCCAGCCGCAGCCGCAGGGCGCGGCGCGACAGCCGGGTGTGCGGGAAGAGGATGTCGGACATCGGTGAGGCCGCTCAGCCCGAGATCTGCACCTGCTGGTCCGCCCCCCACAGGGTCAGCGTCAGCAGGATGTCGACGACGGTCAGGGAGATGATGCTGGCCCGGATCGCGCGGCCGGTGGCGCGGCCGACGCCCTCGGGACCGCCGCTGGCCGTGTAGCCGTGGTAGCAGTGGATCAGCGTGACGACGGTGGTGAGGATGACGACCTTGATGCCGGAGTAGATGATGTCGACCGGCGCCACGAACGTGCGGAAGTAGTGGTCGTAGGTGCCGTGCGACTGGCCGTAGAAGGTGGTGACCATCAGGTCGGTGGCGACGTACGTGCCGACCAGCCCGATCAGGTAGAGCGGCAGCACGACGATCCAGGACGCGATCAGCCGGGTGCTGACCAGGTACGGGATGGGCCGGATCGCCATCGCCTCGAGGGCGTCGATCTCCTCACTGATCCGCATCGCACCGAGGCGCGAGGTGAACCCGCAGCCGATCCGCGCGGCGAAGCCGAGCGAGGCGATCATGGGGGCGAGCTCGCGGGTGTTGGCGTAGCCGGAGATGAAGCCGGTCAGGGGCGCGAGACCGATGACGTCGAGGCCCTGGTAGCCCTCCAGGCCGACCTCGGTCCCGGTCAGGGTCGAGAGCAGCAGCACCACGCCGACCACGCCGCCGCCGACCAGGAAGATGCCGGAGCCGAGCGCGACGTCGGACAGGATCCGGGAGATCTCGCCGCGGTAGCGGGTGACCGCGAGCGGGAGCGCGACGATCGCGCGCCACGCCAGCACGAGCTGGGCGCCGATGCTCGCCATCGGCGTGAGGACGACGTCCTCGAGGTCGTCGACGAGGGTGGCCGGTCGGGTCGCCGTCATCCGAGCGGCCCGCCGGAGAGGGTCGACTGGACCTGCGAGATCACGAAATTGGCCGCGAACAGCAGCACGAAGTTCGTGACCACCGAGCTGGTCACTGCCTCGCCCACCCCGGTCGGACCGCGCTGCGCGTTGAGCCCCTTGTACGACGCCACCACGGCGCAGATGACCGCGAAGACGGCCGCCTTGACCAGGGACAGCAGTAGGTCGGAGGTCTGCGCGAGCGTCGTCACCGACGCCAGGTAGCTGCCGGGCGGGAGGTTCTCCATCGCGACCGAGATGAGCAGCGTGGTGATGATCGTGAAGAACATGACCACGCCGTTGAGCAGCACGGAGACGGCCACGATCGCGAACATCCGCGGGACGACGAGGCGCTCGATCACGGGGAGGCCCATCACCTCGAGCGCGTCGATCTCGTCGCGGATCCGGCGCGAGCCGAGATCGGCACAGATCGCCGAGCCGGCGACGCCGGAGAGCATCAGCGCGGTGATGATGGGGGAGGCCTGCCGGATGACGGCGAGGGTGTTGCCCGCGCCGGTGAACGCGACCGCCCCCACCTCCTGGGCGAGCACTCCCACCTGGAGCGCCAGGATGATGCCGAACGGGATCGACACCGCGAGCGCCGGCAGCGTGCAGACGCGGATGGCGTACCAGGTCTGGACCACCGCCTCGGCCAGCGGGAAGCGGCCTCCGGCGATCGAGCGCCCGGTGGCGATCATCGTCCGCCGGGTGAAGCGCACCAGGCCGGTCACCTCGCCGAGCGGGCCGCGCAGGGCGGCCGGCACAGCGGGGCTGCCACCGGACATCGGCGTCTCCTTCGGGTGCTCGCGAGGCGGTCACGACGTTGACAGTGAGAACTGTCGTACTCAGTTGGAGTTTCGTCAACACTTTCCCGAGATCCGTCGGAAACGCGCGTGAAATCGGTAGTTGCGAGGTTTCGATGACAGCTCTACTGTGACAGTCATGAGTGCAGCGGTGCCGATCGAGAGCCCCCGTGGGGAGGTGTCGGACGGCGCCGGGATGACCGTCGACGAGCTCGCGGCCGCGGCCGGCCTGACGGTGCGCACGACCCGCTACTACGCCAGCCTCGGGCTGATCCAGCCGCCGCAACGGCGCGGTCGTGTGGCCTGGTACGGCGCCACCCACCTGGCCCGACTGGAGATGATCCGCGCGCTGCAGGAGCACGGCTTCACGCTGCAGGCCATCGAGGGCTACATGGGCTCGATCCCGGCCGACGCGACGCTGGAGGACCTGGCCGTGCAGCGCGCGATGCTGACCTCCTGGACGCTGCCCGGTCCGCGGGACCTGTCGCGGCGCCAGCTCGAGCAGCACGCGAAGCGGCGGTTGTCCGACGACGAGCTCGAGATGGCCGTCGAGTGGGGGATCGTCCGGGTCGTCGAGACCGAGAAGGGCGCCCGCTACACGCCGATCCAGGGCTTCGACGTCGGCGTCCGGGTCCTCGACCTGGACATCCCGGTGGACGGCATGCGCCAGGCCGGCCGGGCGATCACCCGTTCCATGGCGCAGCTCGCGCACGAGCTGTCCGACATCATGCGCGACCAGGTCTTCGAGCCCTACCGCTCCTCGACGCACGCGCGCGGCGACGTCGAGCACTTCGAGCACACCGTGGCGATGCTCCGGCAGCTCACCCTCGACGCCATCGTCGGCGCGTTCCAGCGCTCCACCAACGACCTGGTCGCCCGCTCGATCCAGCGTCGCTGACCCGCATCACCCGAGAGGACCCCCATGGACTTCGACCTCCCCGAGTCCGCGCTCGCCGTGCGCGAGGGCGTGGCCGCCGTGGCCGCCAAGTACGACCACGCGTACTGGTCGCGCTGCGAGGAGGAGCACCGCTTCCCGCAGGAGGTCTTCGACGACCTCGGCGCCGGCGGCTGGTTCGGCCTGTGCATCCCTGAGGAGTACGGCGGGGGCGGGCAGGGCCTGCTCGAGCTCGCCGTCGCCAACATGACGCTGTGCGCGTCCGGTGGTGTGGCGGGCACCTTCTTCTACGTGACCACGCCCGGCTTCGGCGCGATGACGCTGACCCGGCACGGCACGGAGGAGCAGAAGCAGCGCATCCTCCCCGGTCTCGCGGACGGGTCGATCCAGTTCTGCCTGGCGCTCACCGAGCCCGACGCGGGCTCCAACGCGATCGAGATCACGACCTCCGCTCGCCTCGACGAGAACACCGGCGACTACCTGGTCAAGGGCCAGAAGGTGTGGATCTCCAACGTGGAGAACGCCGACTGGATGGTGGCGGTCACCCGCACCGTCCCGGCCGCCGACACCCGCGAGCACGGCCTGTCCCGCACGGCGGGCCTCACGCTGTTCCTCGTCGACGTGAAGCAGGCGATCGCCGACGGGACGCTCTCCTTCACCCCGATCCCGAAGATGGGCAGCAACATCCTCGCCTCGAGCCAGGTGTTCTTCGACGACGTACGCGTGCCTGCGGAGAACGTGCTGGGCCGGGTCGACGAGGGCTTCGGCGTGCTCTGGGACGTCCTCAACCCCGAGCGCATCCTGGCCGCCTCCGGCGGGATCGGTACGGCGGACGCCGCGCTGCGGATCGCCTGCGACTACGCCTCCGAGCGGGAGGTGTTCGGCCGCCCGATCGGGGCCAACCAGGGGTTGCAGTTCCCGCTCGCGCAGATCAAGGCGAAGACCGAGCTCGGCCGGCTGATGACCTACCAGGCGGCGTGGCTGTTCGACCAGGGCCGGCCGTGCGGCAACGAGGCCAACATCGCGAAGCTGACCGGTGCGCAGGTCGGCTGGGAGGCCGCGAACCAGGCGTTCCAGACGCTGGGCGGCATGGCCTACTCCAAGGAGTACCCGGTCGAGCGGATCTTCCGCGACGCCCGGATCGCCAAGAACATCCCCGTCGCCGAGGAGCTGGTGCTCGCCCACATCGGCACCGCGATGCTCGGCCTGCCGAAGTCGTACTGATGATGACCGCCGACGACCAGCGCACCTGGGCCGGCCGCACCATGGCGGAGCGGCAGGAGGACCGGCGTACCCGGCTGCTCGAGGCGGGCATCGCCCTCATCGCCGAGGGCGGGGGACAGGCCGTGAGCGTGCGCGCCGCCTGCCGTGAGTCCGGGCTGACCTCCCGTTACTTCTACGAGCAGTTCGCCGACCGCGACGAGTTCGTGGTCGCGGTCTTCCGGTCGGTGGCCGAGGAGTGCGGCGTGGCGGTGGCGAACGCCGTGGCCGAGGTCGCCGACGCCGCCGAGGTGGCGCCCGCGGCCGTCGACGCGGTCGTGGGCCTCGCGCTCGACGACCCCGCCAAGGGCCAGGTCCTGTTCGTCGCCCCGCTCACCGATCCGGCGCTGTTCGCCGCGCGCGACGAGTGGTTCCCGGTCGTGGCGCACATGATCGCCGACCAGATCCCGGCGCGGGACGACGACGAGGTGCGGGCGCTGAAGTCCGCGAGCCTGGTGGGTGCGCTGGGGCACGACTTCTACCTCTACGTGAGCGGCCGCCTCGACGTACCCCGTGAGGTGTTCGTGGCCCACTGCGTCGACCTGCTCACCACGATCGCGCTGATGAGGCACCATGACTGATCCGAGGACCCTGATGAGCACCGAGCCCGTCGAGATGCGGGACTACTGGGACGGCATCACGGCCCTGTACGCCGGCAGCGCCAACGTCGCGCTGCAGATGCTCGGTGCGCCGGGGGTGGCCTACGGCGTCATGGAGTCGAAGGTCGAGAGCGGCCGGATCGACAAGCACCCGTTCAAGCGCGGTCGCACCACGCTCACCTACCTCGCCGTCGCCGTGCTCGGCACCGACGTCGACCGGGCGGCGTACCGCGAGGCGGTCAACAGCTCGCACCGCCACGTGCACTCCACCCCCGAGAGCCCGGTGAAGTACAACGCCTTCTCGCCGGACCTGCAGCTGTGGGTCGCGGCCTGCCTGTACTTCGGCATCGTCGACACCTGGGAGAAGCTGCACGGCCCGCTCCCCGACGAGCTCGCGGACCGGATCTACGCGCAGATGGAGGTCCTCGGCACGACGCTGCAGGTGCGGCCGGGCATGTGGCCGGCCTCCCGTGCCGCGTTCCGCGAGTACTTCGAGGGACGGCTCGTCGACGCCGACATCGACGGCCCCACCCGGGACTTCGTGCGGATGCTCTACCGCTTCGAGATGTTCCCCGTCTGGGTGTGGCCGCTGGCGCGGTTCCTGCAGTTCATGAACGTCGGCTTCACCCCGCCCCTGCTGCGCGAGAAGCTCGGCTTCCGCTGGACGCGCCGCCACCAGAAGGCCTTCGACCTCGTCTGCAGCACCACGGGTGCGGTGAACCGTCGGCTCCCGCGGCTGGTGCGGAACCTGCCGTTCAACCTCTACCTGTGGGACGTACGGCGGAGGATCCGGGCGGGGAAGCCGCTGGTCTGACTGTCTCTGCGGGGCTGGTGCGGGCGGCCGCATCGTAGCCCGTCGTGCCCCGGCGTCAAGGGTGCCTTCGGCATCGCTGCGCGACGCCTGCGGCGCCCTTGACCCCGGGTCCCTCACGACGGGCTTGGACGGCGCGGAGTCGGCACGGGCTTCGCCCGCGCCGCCGCTTCGCGGCCGCCACAAAACATGCTCTGACCTGGGATGATGCTTGTGGAAACGCTCGATAGTCTGTTCGATCACTGGTATCATTGGAGGTAGTTGATCAAGTTGTATCTCGGGAGTCTCGATGGCCGTGGAACAGGTGCTCTGCCACCCGATCCTCGCCTGCGCCCGAGACCTCGAGAAGGCCCTGAGCTCCGTCGCGGAGATGCCGGCCGACTACCTCCGCACCCGCGACAAGGAAGAGGCCCTGCTGCGGCTCGCGCGGGCCGAAGCAGAGCTGGCCGAGCTCCGTCTCCGTGTCCTCGCCGCCGCTACTGATGTGGCCGAGGAGCACGCTGCCCGCGACGCCGGAACCTGGTACGCCCACGCCACCCGCACCACCGCGACCGCCGCACGTGCCGACCTCCACCTCGCCCGCGACCTGATCGCGCACCCGCTCACCGCGGCCGCCATGCGCACGGGCCAGGTCAACCAGGCGCAGGCGCGGGTCATCATCCGCTCGATCGAGAGGCTGTCCGACCAGGTCGACGACCTCACCAAGACCCGCGCCGAGAAGCACCTCATCAAGCTCGCCCAGACCTACGACCCCCGCGACCTGCGGGTCCTCGGAACCAAGATCCTCGAAGTCGTCGCCCCCGACATCGCCGAGGCCGAGCTCGGCAAGGCACTGGAGCGTGAGGAACAAGCAGCCCGCGACAAGTGCTCGGTGAAGCTCCAACGCCGTGGCGACGGGACCACGAAGATCACCGCCCTGGTCCCCGACTCGATCGCCGAGCGGCTCACCACCTACCTCGATGCCGAGGACTCACCCCGCGTGACGAAGTCCCGCAGCCGTGGTGAGGCGTTCTGCCGATTCCTCGAAGTGCTCGACCCGAGCCGGCTGCCCGACCACGGTGGTGACGCCACGGCCGTGATCGTGACCGTCTCCTACGAGGCCCTGGTCGACGATCTCGGGTCCGCGATGCTGGGGAGCACGGTCATCTCGGCGAGCGAGGCACGCCGCCTGGCCTGCACCGCCAAGATCATCCCCGCCGTCCTCGGCGGGAAGAGCGAGGTCCTCGACCTGGGTCGGGGTCGACGTCGCTATGCGCCCCATCAGCGCAAGGCCATGTGTCTGCGGGACAAACGCTGCCGCGCGGAGGGCTGCTCGATTCCGGCGGCCTGGACTGAGGCGCACCATCTGAAGCCGTGGTCCGAAGGCGGCAGAACAGACCTCGCCGACGGCGTGCTGCTGTGCTCGCACCACCATCATCGGGCGCACGACACCCGGTACTCGATGACCAAGCTGGCCTCGGGCGACTTCCGGTTCCACCGCAGGACGTGAGGGTCGGACGCCTACGGGCTATGGGTCGAGTGACCCATAGTCGGTAGCGGCGCGACCACCGCCGGCCGGCCCCGAGAGCATGGCGCCGGGTCTCGTGTCGGTTGCTGCGCTACCGCCTCGACCAGCGGCGCGGTCGAGCGCACCCCCGTGGCGGCCGCGTAGCGGCGGCGCGGGCGAAGCCCGTGCCGACTCCGCGCCGTACAAGCCGACCGGTAAGGACCCGCGGTCAAGGATCGCGAAGCGACCGCGCAGCGGGGCCGAAGGCGTCCTTGACGGCGGGGACCGGTCGGCTACGGTGCGGCCGCCAAGGACCAGCCCCGAGAGCGACCTCAGTAGAGCTGGCAGTAGACATTCGCGGGCACCGTCTGATGTGCCGCGACGGTGATCTTGCCCTCGGAGGAGCAGGCGTCGCGCTTGCCGGCGCGGCTCAGGTAGCCCGGCGAAGTCCCGAGGACGGTGTACGTCCCTGGTGGGACGTCGAGCGACCACGAGCCGTCTGATTCGGTGCGGGCGAGCTGTTCGAAGGAGCGATCGTCGTTGAGGACGTGCAGCCACCCGAAGTGGGGCTGCGGGCTTCCCGGCGCAGGCCCGCCGACCCAGGACAAGGTGCCGGTGAGTCTGGCCGTCGACGGAAGCTTTCCGTGGTCGTAGACCACGACGGTGCTGCCGATGCGTGCCGGCGTTCCCATCGCGGGGTCGGTGGTCACCGGCGCCCACATGCTGCCCGTGGTGGCCGCTCGTACCTCGGCCTGGAAGCCCGCTGCCTCCAGCGCGGAGACGACGCGATCGGTCGTCATGTCGCCCGTCGTCGGGTCCGGTCGTCCGACGGGGATCGCTCGCCAATCCGGCGGCAACGTCGCGTGGACGGTGGCGCCGCTGGCGTTCAGGCTGCGGGCCTGCCCACTGCTGATCGTGACGTGGCGAGGAACCGGTTGCAGCGGCAGGGCACAGGTGAAGGCGTGCCGCAGCAGCTCGGTGTCCAGGACCGTGACGAAGGGTGTGCCAGGGCCGCCACACACGCGGTTCGGGAACACCGGCCATGAGGCCGGCACCGCAACGACCTGGCGCCCGACGCCTACCCACTTCGTGCCGGAGGGCGGAGTCGGCAGGCTCGTCGAGACCGACGGCGCCTCCGGACGCTCGACCCACCGGAGGACACCGACCCCGCCGATGACGAGCAGGCAGGCGAGGACCGCCCCCACCACCGTCGTACGACGCCGGCTGCGCCGGACGGCCCGGCCGCGTGCGAGGAGCTCGGCCAGCGGAGGATCGGCCGGGGACACGTCCGCCACGGACCGCTCCAGCAGCTCGCTCAGGATCTCGTCACTCATCGGTGTCCTTCCCGCAGCTCGGCCAGGTCCGGACTCGCGGCCAGGGCGGAGAGCGCTCGCGAGAGCCGGCTCTTCACCGTCCCGGGCGCGACCCCGGTGACGGAGGCGATCTGCTGCTCGGTGAGATGCAGGTAGTGGCGGAGGACCACGGCCTCGCGCTGGGCGGTCGGCAGCTGAGCGAGCGCCCGGGACACGGCGTCGGCGTCGTCGACCGACGAGGTGGCATCGGCGACTTCGCGCTCGGGTGGCTCAGCGGTCGCGCGCTCGCCCCACCAGCGTCGCCGCCGGCTCTGGCGCAGCAGGTTGAGCTGGAGCTTCGCGACGTACGCGTCCCGGTCCGTGGCGCGGGCGACTGCGGCCCACTTCACGTAGCAGCGCAGCAGCGTCTGCTGCGCCAGGTCCTCGGCGGTCGCGGCGTCGCAGCCCAGCAGGACGCCCGTGCGCACGAGGGCAGGCCAGCGGGCGGCGGCGTACTCGCTGAAGGCGGCGTCGGTGTCCATCACTCCTTCCGATGATCGAGGCCAGACCCGAAGGTTCCGCAGCCGAAGAAAGGAAGTGGGCGCCCTCCGGGCGGCGCCAGTAGCATGGAAACCTCCCCGCCCCGACCAAGAAAGACCCGATGACCGACCAACCCCGCACCCCGTCCGTGACCCGGCACGTCGTGGTGATCCCCAACAGCATCGACATGGTCGGCCTGCTCGGGCCCGGCGACGAGCACCTCGGTCTCATCGAGCGGACCTTCGGCGTCGAGGTCCACGTGCGCGGCAACCGGATCACCCTGGTCGGCGAGGCGTCCGAGGTCTCGCTCGCGGAGAAGGTGATGGACGAGTCCGTCGCGCTGCTGCGCACCGGCCAGGGCCTCTCGACCGAGACCGTGGAGCGGATCGCGTCGATGCTGCGCGCCGAGCAACCGGAGCGCCCGGCCGATGTGCTGTCTGTCAACATCCTGAGCAACCGCGGGCGGTCGATCCGGCCCAAGACCCTCAACCAGAAGCGGTACGTCGAGACCATCGACAACCACACGATCACCTTCGGCATCGGCCCCGCGGGCACCGGAAAGACCTACCTCGCGATGGCGAAGGCCGTGCAGGCGCTCAACGCCAAGCAGGTCAACCGGATCATCCTGACCCGCCCGGCCGTCGAGGCCGGCGAGCGGCTCGGCTACCTGCCCGGCACCCTGAGCGAGAAGATCGACCCCTACCTGCGACCGTTGTACGACGCGCTCCACGACATGCTCGACCCGGAGTCGATCCCGAAGCTGATGGCCGCCGGCACCATCGAGGTCGCGCCACTGGCGTACATGCGGGGCCGGACGTTGAACGACTCGTTCATCATCCTCGACGAGGCGCAGAACACCACGCCCGAGCAGATGAAGATGTTCCTGACCCGCCTCGGGTTCGGCTCCAAGATCGTGGTGACCGGCGACGTCACCCAGGTCGACCTGCCCACGGGCACCAGGTCCGGCCTGCGCATCGTCGAGGAGATCCTCGAGGACATCGAGGACCTCGCGTTCGTGCGGCTGACCGCCCACGACGTGGTGCGGCACAAGCTGGTCGGCCGGATCGTCGCGGCGTACGACGAGCACGACGCCCTCGTCCAGGCCAAGCAGGACAAGCAGCGCAAGCAGGCCGAGCGAAGGGTCACGCGGGACAAGTGAGCATCGAGATCATCGACGAGTCCGGCACCGGCCTCGACGCCCGGCACTTCGAGCGGCTCGCCCGCTTCGTCATGGACAGGATGCGCGTCCACCCGCAGGCCGAGCTGTGCATCAAGGCCGTGGACGAGGACACCATCGCCCAGCTCAACGAGCAGTGGATGGAGAAGGAGGGCCCGACCGACGTGCTCGCCTTCCCGATGGACGAGCTGCGGCCCGGCATGGTCGACGAGGAGCCCGAGGAGGGCGTGCTCGGCGACCTCATCCTCTGCCCGGTCGTGGCCGAGCGGCAGGGCGCGGAGGCCGGTCACGGCACCCTCGCCGAGCTCGAGCTGCTCACCACCCACGGCATCCTGCACCTGCTCGGCTACGACCACGCCGAGCCCGAGGAGCACAAGGAGATGTTCGGGCTGCAGGACCGGCTGCTCGTCGAGTGGCGCGCGCAGTAGCCGATGGCCACCGGTGATCTCTGGCGGCTCGGTGCGGCGGCCCTGCTGGTCGTCCTCGCCGGGCTGCTGACCGCGGCCGGCGCCGCCCTCGGTTCCTTCTCCAAGGCGCGCGCCCACGAGCTCCTCGGCGAGGCGCGGCCTGGCGCGAAGCGGCTCGTCGCCGTCCTCGACGACGCCCCGCGCCACCTCAACACCGCGCTCCTGCTGGAGCTGCTCTACGAGATCACCGCCACCGTCCTGGTGACGGTGGTGATCCTCGGCGAAGGCCGCACCACCGCCCTGCACGTCCTCGCCGCGGTCGCGGTGATGCTGGTCGTCTCGTTCGTCGTCATCGGTGTCGGCCCGCGCACGGTCGGCCGCCAGCACGCCGAGCGCGTCGCGCTGGCCAGCGCCTGGCCGCTCTCCGCGCTCACGGCGGTGCTCGGCCCGATCCCCAAGCTGCTCATCCTGGTCGGCAACGCGATCACCCCGGGCCAGGGCTTCCGCGAGGGGCCGTTCTCCACCGAGACCGAGCTGCGCGAGCTCGTCGACATGGCCGAGGCCACCGACGTGATCGAGGCCGACGAGCGCAAGATGATCCACTCGGTCTTCGAGTTCGGTGACACCACGGTCCGCGAGGTCATGGTGCCGCGCGGTGACGTCGTCTACATCGAGACCCACAAGAACCTGCGCCAGACGATGTCGCTGTTCTTGCGCTCCGGCTTCTCCCGGGTGCCGGTGATCGGCGAGAACCTCGACGACGTGCGCGGCATCGCCTACCTGAAGGACGTCGTACGACGCGACTTCGAGGCGCCCGACGTCGAGCTGACCCAGAAGGTCGAGGAGATCATGCGCCCGGCCCACTGGGTGCCGGAGTCCAAGCCCGTCGACGACCTGCTGCGCGAGATGCAGGCCCGGCACCAGCACGTGGCCGTGGTGATCGACGAGTACGGCGGGACCGCCGGCCTGATCACCATCGAGGACCTCCTCGAGGAGATCGTCGGCGAGATCACCGACGAGTACGACCAGGCCGAGGCCGAGCCGGAGCCCATGCCCGACGGCTCGATCCGGGTGTCCTCGCGCTTCCCGGTCGACGACCTCGAGGAGCTCGTCGGCATCGATGTCGAGGAGGAGGACGTCGACTCGGTGGGCGGCCTGCTCACCAAGCACCTCGGGCGGGTGCCGATCGCCGGGGCGTCGGTCGAGGCGCACGGGCTCAGGTTCGAGGCCGAGCAGGTCGCGGGCCGGCGCAACCGGATCGGCACGGTGCTCATCACCCGGCTGACCGACGCCGACGACCAGGCGGGATGATCGACCCATGTCGGATCTCTCCGCCGAGGACAAGAAGCTCGTCACCCTCGCCCGTGCCACGCGCGCCCGGATCCAGGCGGCCGAGGGGGCCGCGGTCCGCGACACCGACGGCCGGACCTACGCCGCTGCCACGGTCTCGCTGGCCTCGCTGCAGCTGAGCGCGGTGCAGGCGGTGGTCGCGATGGCGGTCGCCTCCGGGTCCACCGGTGTCGACGCGTGCGTGCTGCTCGGGGACGTCGGCGACGTGACCGACGGCGACGTCGCGATCCTCACCGAGTTCGCGGGCCCGTCGGGGGTCGTGGTGCACACCGGCGACCCGCGCGGTCAGATCGGCGCGTCCACAACCCTCTAGCCTCGATCTTTCGTGTGGCCGGCTGAGGATGGTTTCGGTGTAGGGCGGTTCGTTCGGTAGCAGTAGCGCGCGTGTGATCGCCGGCGCTGGGGC